>NZ_JBIAIL010000003.1:0-317328 GCF_042871425.1 Micromonospora sp. NPDC005806
GCCGGGGGGGGTTTAATGGCCGGCCTTTCGGGTGTGGGGGGGGGGGGGGGGGCGGGGGGGGGCGGCCCGCCCCCCCCCGCCCCCCCCGGGGCCCCGGGGGGGGGGGGGGGCCGGGGGGGGCCCCCCCCGCTTCCATATCCCGACCTGCCCTGACCTGAGGAGCGAGAGATGCCCGAGCTGACCTGCACCGAGCGCCTTGTGATCCCGACCTTCAACGCCGAGTTCGTGCCCGAGGAGGACGGCGGGCCGTGCACCGAGCCGGCGGTCGCCCGCCTGGTGACCGAGCACGACGGCGAGAAGTGCGGGGACGGCGGGCTGTGCCTGTTCGACCCGGAGGAGGGCGTGGAGCTGGCGCCGTACACGCAGGAGCAGCTGCTGTGCGCCAACCACCTGCACGAGCACGAGGCGGCGGTGGCCGAGCGCGGCGAGCTGGTGGGGGAGACGCTGACCCGCCTGTGACGACCGACGAGAGCCGCCCGGGACCCCCGGGCGGCCTCTACCCGTTGGAGGGAAACCGATGGAGAGCAAGAGGGTGCCGGACGTGCCGGCACTGCCGAGGCCGGCGGCACTGCCGCCCGACGGCGGCACTGCCGTCGCGGCTGCCGGGTAGGCCGGCGTGGTTCACGTGGAGAAGGTCGACGTGCCGGAGCGGCCGAGCAAGGGCGCGTGGGTGTCGGTGTGGCTGGCGTTCGGTGCCGGCATCGCGGCATCGCTGGCGGCGAACATCGCGCACGCCGGGACCGGTGGCGTGGCGCGTGCCGTTGCCGGGTGGGCGCCGCTGGCGCTGCTGCTGTGCTCGGAGGTGATGACGCGGGTGCCGCCACCGCGGCACAAGTGGCTGCGGCGCGTGCAGGTCGTCAGCACGGTGATCGTCGCCGGGGTCGCCGCGCTGGCCAGCTACCGGCACATGAAGGGCCTGGCCCTGGAGTACGGCGAGGACGGCCTGACGGCGAGCACGCTGCCACTGTCGGTCGACGGCCTGGTGGTCGTGGCGTCGATCGGGCTGGTGGTGCTGTCGCAGCAGCGGCGGGAGGCGGACGCCGCCGCGCGTGCCGCCGCCCTGGCGGCTGCCGCCGAGCGGGAGGCGTACCTGAGTTCCGTGGTCGCGCCGCCGCCCCCGGTGCCGGTGCCGCCGGCCGCCGCCGAGCCAGTGCCGCTGCCGGAGCCGGACCCGCTGCCGGAGCCGCAGCCGATGCCGGAGCTGGTGCCGCTGCCGCAGTCGGTGCCGCTGCTGGAGCCGGAGCCGGACCCGGAGCCGGTGCCGCTGCCGGAGCCGGACCCGGAGCCCGAGCCGGTGCCGGTGCCGCATTCGGCGCGGGTGCCGCTGCCGTCGCTGGACGTGGTGGTGCCGCCGGAGCCGTGGCCGGCCCAGCCGCCGCTGCCGCTGCCGCCGCCGGACCCGGCGCCGGTGCCGGACGCGGCGACCGAGGAGCTGTGGGCTGCCGCCCGGAAGAGGTGGCGGGACTCCGCGGCCGCCGGCGAGCCGCTGACGGGGCAGGCCCTCGGCCAGAAGTTCGGCCGGGGCGAGAGATGGGGCCGGCAGCGCATCGCCGAAGCGAAGGCGGAGCTCCAGGCCGGGAAGGAGGCCGGCGGCGACGTCGCCGGCGACAGCGACCAGCAGGAAGCCCGGGTGCCGGTCGGCGCCGGGGTCGCGTAGAGGAGGAGAGACAGATGGTGTCGATGGCGATGATCGCGGCCGAGCGGGCGGCGCAGTTCCCCGGCAACCCGTACGCCTGGGTGCTGACCCGGGACCGGGCCTGCGAGCTGGGCGGCATGTTCGAGTCGGAGGTGGGAACGTCCGGTCCCCGGCAGGCCACCGCGGAGATGGTCGAGCGGGCCCGGACCGAGGGCCGGCAGTTCCGGATGCTCGACGAGGGCGACACCGACCAGGGCGCGATCGAGGAAGGGAAGGACGTCGACCCGGCGGAGCGCGGCGTGGTGTACGAGGGGCTGATCTGGACCGAAGCGGAGCCCGGCGGCGACGCGGACTTCGGGCCGCTGGACGACTTCGGGCAGCCGAACTGGGGCTGCGTCGAGATCCAGTACCGCGAGGGCGACCGCTGGGTTTCGCTGTAGTGGCGAGCCGTCCGGTCGCGATGGTTGAATGTGACCGGTCTCGTCCCGCGATGCCGTGCGGTGAGCGGGGCCGGTCAGGGGAGCCGTCGGGGGACAGCAAGACCTGATCGGGCCCGCTCCCAGCCAAGAGCCCGGGCCTCCAATAGGGGGTTCCGGGCTCTTTGTGTCCGGAGTTGTCCGACTTGCCTGTGAGGTTACGGTGTCCGGAAGGCGACAACTGCCCCGCGTAACTCATAGGTACCCGTAGGTAGCACGGTGCCATGAGGCACTGCTAACTTATAGGCCGGTCGAGTTCAGGCCGGCCAAAGCGCGTGCTGGGGGTCAGGATGCGGTGCTACGGGTACGACGAGACAGGACGGGAGATCATCGATGCTGAGGCGTCGGTGATCCGTGACGTCGTGAAGCGAGTGCTCGACGGGGAGAGTATGCGATCAACCGTCGCCGATCTACGGGCACGGGAGATCATGACGTCCGCCGGGCGGCCCTGGACCCAGCAGTCGCTGTCGCGGCTGCTGCGCAACCCGCGGCTGGCCGGCTTGAAGACGTACCTCGGCGAGGTGGTCGGCAAGGGCGAGTGGCCGCCGATCATCGACGAGGCCACGCACGGCCGGCTCCTGGAGCTGCTGGACGCCCCGGAGCGCAAGCAGCCGCATGCGACGAACGTGCGGAAGTACCTGCTGTCTGGCGGGTTCCTGGTGTGCGGCTACCCGCTGCCCGACGAGAACGGGCCCGGCACGCACATCGACGGGAAGCCGCTCTACACGCAGCCGAGCAACAGCGGCAAGCGCGGGTACGTCTGCCGGGCCGGCAGCCCCAGCTACGGGTGCGGGCGCATCCGGATCGCGGCGGAGAGCCTGGAGGAGGAGGTCGCCGCCCGGGCCCTGGCGCGACTGGCCTCGCCGAAGGTGCGGGCCCGGCTGGAGCGCGCCGTGGGCTCGGCGATGAACGGCGCGGCGCCGATGCAGGCGGTGCTGCAGGCGATCGAGGACCGGCTGGCCGAGGCCGGCCAGGCGTACGCCAAGCGGGAGATCAGCCTGGTGACGCTGACGGCGATCGAGGCCGAGGCGAAGCGCGAGCAGAAGCAGCTGCGCGAGCGGCTGGCCCAGGCGGAGCGGTTGCAGGCGCTGCCGGCGACGACGCCGGAGGGCCTGGCGGAGTGGTGGGTCGACGCGCCGCTGGAGCGGCGCCGGGAGCTGCTGGCGCTGGTGCTGGACCGGATCATCGTGAAGCCGGCGACCCGTGCGGGCGCGACGCAGCTCGACGTCGACCGGCTGGAGTTCGTCTGGAAGTAAGGGGCACACACTGGCCCCCACCGTTATATCGGTGCGCCGCGTCTCCGTGTAACAACGGGTTGCCGCGTGGCGCGTGAAAAGTATTTGCGAAGCCGAGTTCGGCCCTGTTGCGTCCGGCCACGGTCCGCATAGGATCGGTGACATTGATCTTTAAGGCTGCCTTAGCCGCCTGCTGGCCTGTGGGGTCGCAGTGGGATGGTTGGTGCATCGAGACGGATGACGGGGGGGCTGAGACGTTGTACCGAGAGCGCGAGATCGATGTCCAGAAGCTGGCGGCGAGGATCGAGGCGGAGCTGGAGTCGGGCCGGGCGGACGACGCCGACCTGAGCGACGAGCAGGCGGAGAAGGTGGCGGCCGTGCTGCGGCCGGAGACGCCGGTCGAGCTGCTGTCGAGAGTGGTGGGTCGGGCGGTGCGGCAGACGGTGCGGACGGCTCAGCTGGTGGCCGCCGGCCCCCTGGTCCCGACGCTCTTCGCCGCAGTGGGCTCGGCGATGGCATCGTGATGCGCTCCACGGTAGAGCGTACATAAAATATTGACGGCAAGATCGTCTTTTGACTACAATGAATGTGTACCGCTTGGTGCGACCCGTTCACTGTGGAGGAAGACGATGGTTGCGAGTGTGACTGCTGCGAAGAAGCCGGCGAAGCCGGTCCTGCGGACGATCCCCGTCGGGAAGATCGAGGCGGACCCGGACCAGCCGCGCAAGCAGTTCACCGAGGAGGAGCTGGCCGAGCTGGCGGCCTCGATGAAGAAGCTCGGCCAGCTCCAGCCGGTCGCCGTGCGGAAGCTGGCGAAGGCGGGCACCTACCGCCTGGTCGTCGGCGAGCGGCGCTGGCGGGCCGCCCAGCAGGGCGGCATCGAGGACCTGGCCGCGATGGTCTGGGAGATGGACGACGAGGCGGCGTTCATCGCGCAGGTGGCGGAGAACGTCAACCGGCAGGACATGACGCCGATGGAGGAGGCCGCGGCGTACGCGCGCCTCGCGGACGCCGGCTGGGAGGTCGAGGCGATCGCCGAGCTGTTCGGCAAGAGCCAGCCGTACATCGGCTGGCGGATCGACCTGCTCGGGCTGATCGACGACGCGAAGCAGCTCGTGGCGAAGGGCCAGCTGCAGGTGGGCGTCGCCTGGTACGTGTGCCGGCTGTCCGCCGACCAGCAGCGGCGGTTCCTGGTGAAGTGGGCGCGGGGCGAGTTCTCGTCGGCGCGGGACGCGGAGGCGTTCGCGAAGGCGTGCAAGGCGGCCGAGGAGCAGGGCGGGTTCTTCCAGCTCGACGAGGCCGAGCACAGCGAGGAAGAGCAGGAGAAGGTGGTGGCCGCGCGGAAGAAGGTGGTCAGCAAGATCGACCGCCTGGCGGCGGCCGGCGAGATCCTGGCCGAGCTGGCGCAGCTGGACGAGGTGGAGCTGGCGAAGCTGCTCGCCGGCGCCGAGGGCGGCGTGGCCGCGTACCGGCAGCGCGTCGACCACCTGCGCACGGCGGCGGGGAAGGTGTCGGCGAAGCTGCGCAAGGCGCAGGCGATCGCGGCGTCGGCCAAGGTGGAGCTGGACCCGGAGGTCGTGGTGGAGGTGCCGGCCGAGCTGGTCGACGTGTCGTCGACCGGGCCGATCAAGGTGGACCCGAACTGCACCTGGGAGGGCCATGAGAACGCGGTGGAGGAGGCCGGCTTCTGCCCGGTGTGCCAGCACTGATCGGCGAGAGTGGACGCCCCGCGGGCTGACCCGCGGGGCGTTCCTCGTCCCGGCGCAGCCTGTGCGGGCGCGGTGGGAGTGCGTATGCTCCGGGCGTGGACGTCTGTTCGCGTGGAGCGCACTGATGCCGGTGCTCGGGCCGATCGACCTGACGCCGTGCGGGATCTGCCGGCGAGCCCGGGTGCGGGCCCGCCGAGGCGACCGCGACCCGGTGGTGCTGTGCCTGGCCTGCGACGGCGGGCCCCTGGTCGAGAAGGCCCGGCGGGTGCTCTCCGAAGACCAGCGGCGGGCTCTGAACCTGTGAGGCGGCGTCGCCGTGGCCGCCAGCTGTACGGTCGCAGTTTGACTGTGCGTGGTCTGTCCGATACAATGTTTATGTACAACCCTCGGCTGTTGGAGGCGATCGGTGCGAGGCAGGTGGTCAGGGTCCTGTGGGCGTGGCCGCTGCCGTCCGGGCCGGCCCGCCTGCGGCAGGCGATGCGGCGAGCGCAGGCCGAGCTGTACCGGCAGGCGCGGATGCTGAACGCGGTCCCGCTCGGACCGGCGGCCTTCCGGGTCGCCCGACGAGCGGTGTTCGACACCCACGCCGGTCCGGCGCTCGTCGCGGAAGTCAGGGCAGCCCAGCTGCCGAAACCGAACGGAGAGGGGACAACTGTGCCCGCAAGCTGTACGGCCGCAATGCTCGACTGCGGCCTCCGATGCCGGCGAGGTGAGGCGCGATGAGCCTCACCGCCCAGCAGGAAGAGCAGGCCCGCAAGGTGAAGGCGGCCCTGCCGGGCTACCTGGCAGTGCGGGAGACGGCGGCCGCCGTGCTCCTCGCGGCCGGGAAGGACATCGGGCTGCGCCTCGACGAGCGCGACGCCCGGGACCTGGCCGAGGCCGTGGTCGACGCGATCCACAAGGGCGCCGAGGTGCGCGGGATCTCGTTCGCCTGCGACGTCGCCGACATGGAGCTGGCCGCCCACGACCGGTACCTGCTCCCACGGTCGAAGGCGGAGGCCGCAGCCGGCGACCCGATGGCCCGCAAGGTGCTGCACGACCTGGAGATGTACGTCGACGGCGCGAAGAAGCTGCGTGACGAGCTGGTCGAGCGGCTGGCGCGGGTCGGCGGGCAGTGGATGGCCGAGCGGCAGAAGGTCGTCGCGGTCGTGCCGATGCCGACCCCCGACAAGGGGCAGCACCGGGCGAAGGCGGCGGCGTGACCGCGCTCGCCGTCCAGGTGCCGCAGCTCGACCCGGAGCAGGCCGCCAAGATCCGGGCGGCGTGGGAGCAGCTGGGCCGCCAGCTCGCCGAGCAGTTCAAGCCGCTGCAAGAGGCGTTCCGGCAGCTCGGCATCGCCGTGCGGCGCGCTCTCGCGGCTCTCGCACCGCTGGTCCGCCTGGCGGACCAGCGCCGGGCGCGGCTGCGGGCGATGCACACGGAGTACCGGCGGCGGCTGCGGCACCGGCGGCGGCGGGCCCGGTAGTGGCCGAGCAGGAGACGGCGCGGGACCGGGCTCTGGCCCGGGCCCGCGCCACCCGGCGCGAGACGGGCGCTGACCTGCCGCCGCGCCGGGGCCGGCCGATGGTGACCCGGCCGCCGGCGGACGCCCCGCCGGTGGATGACCGGGTGGCAACCCTGGCCACGGCGTACCTCGTCGACGGCTACACGGCCGACGAGGTGGCCGAACGGCTCGGGGTCGACCGCGGATGGTGCCGGGGGATCGCCGCCCGGCTGCGAGGGAGGAGGTAGCCGATGCCTGACCAGGTGGCGGCCAGCCCCGACGAAGAGCCCGTGGAGTGCGAGGACTGCGGACGTCCGCTGCGGACGAAGCGGGCTCGCGCCGAGCGGGTCGGACCGAAGTGCCGCATCAAGCGGCTGCTGGCGTTGGGAGGAGCAGCGTGACCGCGATCCTCAGGTTCCGGGGCGGGGTCTACACGCCGCTGGTGCAGGCGAAGGCGGTCCTGCCGCTGCCGCCGCTGCCGGACGGCGAGGCGGTCGACGTCGCCCACGGCGACGGGATCGCGGAGCTGGAGCTGCTGACGATCACGGGTCCGCCGTCGGTGGTCGCGTCCGCTGTGGACGCGCTGGGCGCCTACCTGGACGAGCTGGTGCCGGCGATGGCCCAGCTCTACGACGAGTCCACGCCTCAACATGGAGGTTGAGTTGCAGCTGTTCACGAACCGCTACCAGCGGTTCAAGCCCGAGCAGGGCGCGCCCGTCCGGTCGACGGTCGGGGCGCCCAGGTTCCCGCTCCCGTACGACCTGGCCGGGTACGCCCGGCTCCTCGCGCCGAGCTACGCGATGTTGAAGATGGCGCAGGGGCCGTACCGGCACATCTACCTGGAGCGGATGGAAGCAGCCGGCGTGGATCTGATCTCCGAGCAGTTCGCGGAGATCGCCGACGCGGCCGGCACCGACCGGCTGGTCCTGCTGTGCTTCTGCGACCTGAACGTGCCGCCACCGGACAACTGGTGCCACCGGCGCATGTTCGCCGCCTGGTGGGAAGACCAGACCGGCCAGGAAGTGCGCGAGCTGGACCGGCGGCGCGAGACGCCGGCCGCGACCCTGTTCTGACGACGAAGGAGTTCACGTGGAACTGACTCTGGAGAAGCCACCGGAGGCGGGCGTGCCGCTCGACCTCAACCCGGAGCTGGAGCCCGGCGCGTCCGGGTACTTCGCGGGGGAGTGGCTGGAGTACCCGTACGACGGCGGCCGCCGGTTCGAGTCGGCGTACACCGGCACGCTGGTCCGGCGCTGGAACGGCTGGGCGGTGTGGTCCTGCACCCGCGACGTCGCCGCCGCAGTGGTGACCGACGAGGAGACCGCCCGCCGGCACTGGCGGGCGGTGTACGAGGCGCAGGGCATGACCGAGCCGAGGCTGAGCCGGACGCTCGACGCCGACGTGCCGGAGATGCGGTGGGACGGCGACGTGATCGTGGTCGACCGCCGCTACGCCGGCGAGGAGGAGCCGGAGCTGCGCATCGAGCCGGACGAGCACGGCCGGTACGTTGTGATGGGCGGGATCTGGCCGTGGGAAGAGGTGCCGGTCGACGGGGCCGACACGGTGCACGGGGTCGCTGAGCGACCGTAGCCGTACAGCTGGGGGCCGGTCCGTTGGGCCGGCCCCTTCGCAGATGGGCAAGATCAACGGTGTTCCCGGCGGGAACACGGGCGGGAACAGAGGGCCACAAGCGGCTACAAGGGAGCACGAGTAGACACACGCTGAGCAGGGCCGATAGAATTGGCCCTGGTCAGGAGGTCGGAGGTGCGGGGTTCAAGTCCCCCCTCGGACACGATCTTGAGAACCACGATAACAGGCCGCTGAGCTGGGCGAATCCAGCAAGGCGGCCTTCGTCGTTTCCGGGGTGCACCCCGCGCCGGGAACATCTCGGGAACATGGGTTCCCGGGTGACCTGTCGGGTTCCAAAACCCTGCCACTTGTCCTGGGCTGGGCTTCTATGCGGCTCGTTCATACTCAGTGATCAGCCCGCCGAGGACGGGCCGGCGTTTGATCCGTTCGTGGGTCAGGTCAACGACGGGACGGTCGGAGCGCGGGGGCTGCAACTGCAGGGCTCGGTGTGGGCGCCGCCGGTTGTAGTGACGGGCGTATCCATCGAGCGTGCGGCGCAGATGCCGCTGGCCGAAGATGAGCATTCGGTCTGTGGCCTCGCTTCGGACGGTGCCGACGAACCGTTCCGCGTAGGCGTTCGCTCGTGGGCTTTGCGGTGGGATTTTGCAGACCGTGACGCCGGCGTCGGTCAGCACGCTGTCGATGGTGTCGGTGAACTGCCCGGCCCGGTCCCGGATCAGGAATCTGAACTGATCGGCGCGCTCGCCGAGGTCCATGAGCAGATTTCTGGCCTGCTGGGCGGTCCACGGCCCGTCCGGGTTGGTGGTGACGCCGAGGATGTGCACGTACCGGCTACCGACCTCGAGGACGAAGAACACGTACAAGCGTTTCAGGGTGAGCGCGCAGTCCACGTGGAAGAAGTCGCAGGCGAGCATGGTCGACGCTTGGGTGCGCAGGAATCGTCGCCACGTGGTGTGGTTGCGGCGGACCGGTGTTGGTGGGATGCGCGGAGGGCGACCAGCCGCCGATGCCAGCGAAGGACCGTGGCTGGGGTGACGAGGCGATGGGCTGGCGATCCGGCAGAACACGAGGTAGATCAGGCGGAGCGACACGAGTAACGATGGTGCCCGCATCCCCTGTCGGGCACCACATCTGGCCAGGCCAGCCACGATGACCGGGTTTTGGAACCCCGCAAGGGCGATTGACCTCGGACCGAGACGGGTTCATTCAGCACGTCCATCGATCCCACCATGCAACGGCGCCTTTGCGAGCCCGACAGGTTCAGCGGTCAGACCGTGAAGTCGACGCCCTGCGCCAGGGGAAGCTCACCGGAGAAGTTGACCGTGTTGGTCGCCCGGCGCATATAGCTCTTCCAAGCGTCCGAGCCCGACTCGCGGCCGCCGCCGGTCTCCTTCTCGCCGCCGAAGGCGCCACCGATCTCAGCGCCCGAGGTGCCGATGTTGACGTTGACAATCCCACAGTCGGAGCCGTCCGCGGAGATGAACCGCTCGGCCTCCCGTTGGTCGTTGGTGAAGATGCTCGATGACAGGCCTTGGGGCACCGCGTTGTTCATCTCGATTGCCTCGTCCAGGCTCTCGTACGGCATAACGTACAGGATCGGCGCGAACGTTTCCTGCCGGACGATGTCGGTCTGCTCGCCAACGCGCACGATCGCCGGCTCGGCGTAGTACGCGTTGGGGGCCTGGTCTTCGAAGCGACGCCCACGGCCAACCAGTACCGCGCCACCCTGCTGGGTGGCGGCTGCCAGGGCGTTGCTCATGTTCTTGTACGCGGAGTCACTGATCAGCGGGCCGACCAGCGTTCCCGCCCCCAGCGGATTGCCGATGGGCAGTCGGTTGTACGCCTCGGAGACCTTCTCGACGAGCCGGTCGATGACGGAGGTGTGTGCGATGACCCGGCGCATCGTCGTACACCGCTGCCCGGCGGTGCCTGCGGCCGCGAAGACGATGCCGCGGGTGGTCAGGTCGAGGTCGGCCGAGGGCGCGACGATGGCGGCGTTGTTGCCACCCAACTCAAGCAGGACACGTCCGAAGCGGTCGGCGACCCGCGGTCCGACCGAGCGGCCCATGCGGGTTGAACCGGTGGCGCTCAGCAGTGCCACGCCCGATTGGTCGACGAGCGCCTGCCCGACGTCCGCGCCGCCGATCAGCACCTGGCTGAGGTGCGTCGGCGCCCCCAGCTCCGTGATGGCCCGGTTGAGCAGGGCGCCGCACGCGGCGGAGGTGAGCGGGGTGATCTCCGACGGCTTCCAGACGACAGGATCGCCGCAGACGAGGGCGACCGCCGTATTCCACGACCAGACGGCGGCGGGGAAGTTGAAGGCGCTGATGACGCCCACGACGCCGAGCGGGTGCCAGGTCTCCAGGAGGCGGTGACCGGGCCGCTCGGAGGTCATCGTCCGGCCGTACAGCTGCCGGGAGAGGCCCACGGCGAAGTCGCAGATGTCGATCATCTCCTGGACTTCGCCGAGCGCCTCCGAAGCAATCTTGCCGACCTCGAGGCTGATGAGCGCAGCGAGGTGGCTCTTGTGCTCGGTCAGCAGCTCGCCGAACCGTTTGACCAGGGCGCCGCGGACCGGTGCCGGTACGGTACGCCACGCGAGGAACGCCTCCTGGGCGCGCTCGACGGCGAGATCGACGGCCTTCGCGTCCACCCACCCGACCGAGAGCAGGCTCTCACCATTGATGGGCGATGTCGTCTTAACGTCGCCGGCGATCGCCGCCAGGTCCACTCCGCACCGCTGTGCGGTGGTACGGGCAAGCTCGGCGAGTTCCTCGGCACGGGGAATCGGGGTTGGCCTCGATGCCATGAATGTCTCCCTGTACTGGTCTTGAGCGCGTGCGCGCGGGCGGTCAGACGATGTTCAGTTCGGGTCGGATCTCGGCGTCGGCGAACCTGCCGGCATGCAGCCCGCTGACGTCGACGAAGGGCTGCCGACCCAGGTAGAGGTCCCTCATGACCTCCCCGACGGCCGGACCCATCAGGAAGCCGTGGCCGGAGAAACCGGTGGCGTACAGGAACCGTCTCACCTCGGCCGCCTCTCCGATAAGGGCGTTGTGGTCGGGAGTCATCTCGTACAGGCCGGCCCAGCCGCTGGCGATGCCCACGTCTGACAGTGCCGGGGTGCGGCGCGCTATCGCCTTGCCCAGCCCCGGCAGCCAACTATCGGAGCGGGTCAGCTTGAACCCGGGGGTCTCGTCGGGGTCGGACATCCCGAGCAGCAGCCCTCTGCCCTCACAGTGGAAGTAGAGGCTGGTACCGAAGTCGATGGTGAACGGGGTGGCGGCATCGAGGCCGGGGATCGGCTCCGTGATGAGGATCTGTCGGCGCAGGGGGGATACCGGCAGGTCGACGCCGACCCATTCGCCGATCTGGCGTGACCACGCGCCGGTCGTGCAGATGACCGTGTCGGTCTCGATCCGGCCGCCCTCCGTGTTAACCGCGACGATCCGATCGCCGTCGGTCTCTATGCCGATGGCGGCGCAGCTCGTGATCAGTTTCGCGCCGTTACGGCGGGCGGCGGAGGCGTATCCGAGGACGACCGACTCGGGGGTGCAGTGCCCGTCGGTGGGGGCGTACACGGCGCCGAGCAGGCCCTCGGTGGAGATCAGCGGGGACATCCGCTTCGCCTCGTCGACCGGGATCATTCGACTGGGTACGCCGAGTCCGTTCTGCAGCGCGACGTTGCGCTCGAACGTGGCCACGCTCTCGGGGGAGTCGAGCAGGAACAGGTAGCCCACCTGGTGCAGGTCGATCTCCTGCTCGAAGCGCTCCCGGAAATGCCTGAACATCTCTAGGCTGCGGAGCCCGAGTGCGATGTTGATCCGGTCGGAGAACTGGGCGCGTACCCCGCCGGCGGCCTTGCTGGTGGAGCCGGCGCCCAGCGCCTCCTTCTCCAGGAGTGCGACGTCGCATACGCCCGCCGCGGCCAGGTTGTACGCGGTGCTGACGCCCATGACACCGCCTCCGATGATCACCACCGACGCCTTCGACGGTAGTTCGCGACCGGTTCGCGTCATCGTTCCTCGCTCTCAAAACGACCCTGGGTTGGCGGAATGAGCAGCTATCGCCCAGCGGGTTGCCCGCCGTTGCGGTGGGGGATGAGGCCGGCGAGGCGGCCGAGCTTGATGCTCAGGTGCAGGGCCAGCCGATCGAGCCCGTCGTGCAGGTGGAGGCCGGACACGGTCTCCACTTTGCGGAGGCGGTGGTAGACCGTTCCGCGGTGCACGTTGAGGAAGGCGGACGTGCACTTCATGTCGCAACCGCTATCGAGGTAGGCCTCGAGCGTCGGCAGCAGGCTGGGGTCACCGGCGTCCATGATGGACCGTACGACGGAGGCGGCCAGCGCACCGACCTGGTCGGTGGGGATGCAGACCAGCGCCCGGAAGGCGCCCAGGCGGCCCCATTCGGCGACCGGCCCCAGCTCGGGTAGCGACTCCGCGACGCGCGCCGCAAGTTTGGCCTGGCGGTAGGCTGCGTGGACCTCGACGAGTTCGGTCTGCGGGTCGCTGATGCCAGCGACGACGGTCGACAGCGGCGGGTGCGTGGTGTTCAGGTAGACCCGGCGCAGCCGCGCCGCCGCCGACCGTGCGGGCTGGAGATCGCCGGACCGGGGCAGCGGTACGAGGAGCACGGTGTGGTTCGACTCGACGACCCGCAAGACGGCCCGTGGCAGGGCGTCTGTGCCGACGTCCCACAGAACCGTCTCGAGGTCGTCGGGGGTCGCCTCGGCGGCCGGATGCGCAAGTACGACCGCGGCCACCGGCGAGCGGGGCGGGATGATGCCGGCCTCCAACAGCTCAGCTGCTGCCCGCTGCCGTACGTCGAGCGGCGCGGCGACCAGGTCGGACAATCGGCTTGCGTCAACATGGCGGGCGCGTTGCATGGCGTGCAGCAGCCGGCCGATCTCCGCGCCGACGTCTGCGACGTGCTGGAGCTGATGATCGGTCAGCACCTGCCCGTTGTCGAGAATCCATAGGTAGCCGTAGGTGAGGTTGTGCCAGCGGGTTGGCACGGCCACCCGGCTCCACATGCCCTGATCCGGGTCGGCGGGGATCCGCAACGGACCGATGGCGGAGAAGACGCCGCTGCGCTCCAGTAGCGCGCGGGCCTGGTGGGGAGTGCGGCGCAGTAGCAGACTCTCCCGTCGGATCCAGTCGATCTCGCCGCCGTGCGGGCCGAACACGATCGAGTCCAGCCGTACGTCAGTCAGCTGTATCGGCAGCCCCACGTATTCCGTGAGGTCATCGACGATCCGCTGGAGATCAGAGTGCACGAGGACTCCCAGGCATCGACCAGCCGCCGTTTGGGTATCCATCGATTTTGAACAATCGTCGAAAAGATCGGGAGTCTTCGACGGTTGCGGAACGATAAACGGCACGATCGGCTGGTCGCTACCAACACGTTATCCAGGGAAAACGGTGCGAAGGTGCAGGTCGGGCACGGTACCTCGACAGATGTTCAACGCCGGGTGTGCTGACCACGACAATCGTCCATCGCCGCGCGGGCCGGTCGCGCCTACGGTCGTCGCCACGATCGAGGTCGGTACAGCCGGGCTCGGGGAGGGGCCCGGAGGCCTACCGCGGCTTCGCCGACCCCAGTCGCAGTTACGACGAGGGAGAGGAGCTCCGGATGGCCAGACATGTCAACGTACTCGCGGGTCTGGTGGTCGTCGCGATGGCCGCTGGGGCGTGCGGGGGAGACCCGGGCGGCACGGGTACCAGCGCCGGCGCGGCGAAGAACGTCGTCGTCGGCGTGGACCTGCCGTTCCAGGGCGCGTCCAAGGACGCCTCCGACGCCACGTGGAACGCCATGCAGCTCTACCTGGAGCAGCAGGGCGGCAAGGCCGGCAAGCACACCGTGACACTAAAGAAGTACGACGACTCCACGGCGGCCAAGGGCGCGTGGGACGACGCCACCTGCGCCAAGAACGCGCAGGACCACGTCGCGAACGCCAACGAGGTCGCGGTCATGGGCACCTACAACTCCGGCTGCGCCAAGATCGAGGCTCCGGTGCTGAACGCGGACTCGACGGGACCGCTGCTGATGATCTCGCACGCGAACACCAACCCCGGCCTGACGAAGAAGTGGGACCCGGGCGAGCCGGAGAAATTCTTCCCAAGCGGCAAGCGGAACTACGGTCGGGTCATCACCACCGATGACTATCAGGGTGCCGCGGCCGCGCAGTTCGTCGCCAAGGATCTTCAGCTCAAGAAGTGCTACGTGCTCAATGACAACGAGACGTACGGCCAGGGCGTGGCCAAGACGTTCGCGGACGAGGCGAAGAAGCAGGGTATCGAGGTCGTTGGCGAGCAGGCCTGGGACAAGGCCCAGCCGAACTACGTGGCGCTGTTCCAGCAGGTCAAGTCGAAGAACCCAGACTGCGTCTACTTCGGCGGCATCTACGACAACAACGGCGGCCAACTGGTCAAGGACAAGGTCAAGGTCCTCGGCCCGAACAGCGGCCCGGTGAAGCTGCTCGGTCCCGACGGCTTCACGGGCTACACCGACCTGCAGAAGCTCGCCGAGGGCCAGGGCATGTACCTGACGTTCGCCGGCCTGGACACGGCGCAGCTGCGGGCGGCCGGCGGCGCCGCAGCCACCTTCCTCGACGCTTACAAGGCCAAGTACAGCTCCGACCCGGTTACCAGCTATGCGCTGTACGGCGTGATGGCGCTGCAGGTGATCCTCGCCGCCATCGAGAAGTCCGACGGCACCCGCAAGGGCGTTCGGGACGCGGTGTTCGAGGGCTCCGGCATCTCCATTCCGGCAAGCAAGGCGGTGCTCGGCAAGGACCTGGCGATCGACCCGAAGAGCGGCGACGCCAGCGCCCGCGACATCTCGGTTTTGATCATGAAGGGCAACAAGGAGACGTTCCACAAGGCCTGGCCTGTCACCTCCTGAGCCGCCGCTATCAGGGTGTGGCGCGCCGAGGCCGGCGCGCCACACCACCGGACGCTCTACCCACCGCCGCACAGGGAGCCCCATGACCCCGACCACCCTCGCCCGGACCGCCATCCGTCCCCCGCTGTCCCGGCGGGCGGTCATCGAGCGCTCGGCTGCCACCTTGATCCTCGTCGCCGTGGCGATGTGGCTTCTCGCCAACGTCGTAGAGTCGCCGGGCCAGTTCTTCTCTGCCGCCGTTGCCGGGCTCAACAACGGTGCGCTCTACGCGCTCATTGCGCTGGGCTACACGATGGTGTACGGCATCATCCAGCTGATCAACTTCGCCCACGGGGACTTGTTCATGCTGGGCACGCTCTTCAGCGGCTTCCTGCTCACGACCGTCATGGGGCAGCGGGAGTCCAACGTGGTGGCCTGGCTGCTCTTTCTGGTCACCCTGCTCGCCACGATGGCCTTCTGCGGCACGCTCAACGTAGTGATCGAGTTTCTCGCCTACCGCCGCCTGCGTCGTGCACCCAGGCTCGCCCCCCTCATCACGGCGGTGGGCATGAGCTTCGTGCTTCAGCAGATCGGCCTGCTCTGGAATGGTTCGGGCCAGAGGCAGTGGCCAAGCGTCCTACCGTCGGGCGCTATCCACATCGGCGCTGTCCAGATCGACTACAAGTTCCTCATCATCATCGTCCTCACGGTGCCGCTGCTGCTGCTGATGAGCTCGCTGGTCACGAGGACCAAGCAGGGGAAGGCGATGCGGGCGACATCGCAGGACCAGGACGCCAGCCGGCTGATGGGCATCAGCGTGAACTCGACGATCTCTTTCACGTTCCTCCTTGGCGGGGCGCTGGCCGGGGCGGCCGGTGTCATGTACCAGCAGACGATCGCCTCGACCCGCTTCGACCTCGGCTTCCAGCTCGGGCTCATCGCATTCACTGCGGCGGTCCTCGGCGGCATCGGCAATCTGACTGGTGCTGTGCTCGGGGGCGTCCTGATCGGGCTGATCCAGGGCATCAACGATGGTGCGCCATACGGACTCGGGCAGAAGTGGTCGCAGACCGTCGTGTTCAGCATCCTGATCCTGCTGATGGTGTTTCGACCGGACGGCCTGCTCGGCCGCGCAACGGGGGAGTAGCCGTGGGATACGAACTGTCCAGGCCTGAGCCGACACCGCAGCGTCGACGCTGGGTGCCCGAGCATCTGCGGTGGCCGATCGGCTTCGCCCTCGCTGCACTGGCCGTGTTCTTCCTGCATTACTACGCCAGCAAACTCGGGGCCGACGGCTTCCTCCAGACCTGGCTCCCGCGCGCGTCGCTGAACGAGGCGCTCGTCTGGGTGATCTGCGCGCTCGGCCTCAACATCGTCGTCGGGTACGCCGGCCTGCTGGATCTCGGGTTTGTCGCGTTCTGGGCCATCGGCGGTTACACGGCCGCGTGGCTGATGTCGACGTTCTTCTATCAGACCCAGGTGCACCTGTTGGGGTCGGTGCCGACCAACCAGCCGGGCATCCATTTCAGCTTCTGGATGGTGCTCGTCGCCGGTGCGGCTCTGTGCTTCGTCTTCGGGGTCATCATCGGTGCACCCACCCTCCGGCTGCGCAGCGACTATCTCGCGCTCGTCACGCTCGGATTCGGCGAGATCATCCCACAGGTCTTCCGGAACGGAGACAACGTCTTCGGGTTCAACCTTTCCAACGGGGACAAGAGCATTACGCCGGTCGACCCGATCTACAGCGTCGCGATCGAGGCGAATGGTCTGAGCATCCGTAACCTCGGTCCGTTCGACCTGCTGTCTAAGTACCTGATCTTCGTCGCGCTCGCCGCGCTCATCATCTTCATCTCACTGCGGCTGCGGGAGGGCAAGCTCGGCCGGGCGTGGCTGGCGATCCGCGAGGACGAGGTGGCGGCGAGCGCCATGGGCGTGCCGCTCATGCGCACCAAGCTTGCGGCGTACGGCATCGGCGCGGTGGCCGGGGGCATCGGTGGGGTCGCGTACGCCACGCACGTGAATGGCGCCTTCGCGGGAACGTTCCGGTTCTCCATCTCCATCACGCTGCTCGCGATGGTCGTGCTCGGCGGCATGGGCAACGTCTGGGGCGTCACCCTCGGGGCGCTCATCCTCGCGTGGGTTAACTCGACCGGCCTACCGCAGTTCGGCAACGCCTTCAACGAACAGTTCGGCACCGAGATCAACTTTACCTCGTACAACTTCCTGATCTTCGGCGGCGCGCTGGTGTTGATGATGCTCTTCAAACGGGAGGGCTTCCTGCCGGAGTCCCGGACGCGACTGGTGCTGCGCGAGCACGAGAAGACCGCCGTGGGTCAGGAGGCGATCGAGGTCGACGAGCTCGACGAGCAGGTCGAGCGCGCGGCGGCCGGCGAGGGGGATGATCGACGGTGACTACGACGACCAGGACGACCGAGACCCGGACGGCACTGCGGGCCGAACACCTCACGGTCCGCTTCGGCGGCCTCGTGGCGGTGAACGACGTCAGCTTCACGGTGCCCGAGGGCGGGATCGTGAGCATGATCGGCCCTAATGGGGCCGGCAAGACGACCTTCTTCAACGTGCTCACCGGGCTCTACGAGCTGACCGCAGGCCGCGTTTACATCGGCGACCGCGACATCACCAACCTGGCACCGCACCGCATCGCCGCCCTTGGCGTTGGCCGGACGTTTCAGAACATCCGGCTGTTCGGACTGATGACCGCCGAGGAGAACGTCAAGGTGGCCATGCATTCCCACCTGCGCTCCGGGGTGACCGCGACGGTGCTGCACACCCCGAGGCAGCGCCGCGAGGAGCGCGAGGCGCGGGAAACGGCGCGGGAACTGCTCGACTTCGTGGGCATCGCCCGGGCCGCGGACGAGTACGCCCGCAACCTCTCCTACGGCGACCAGCGTCGGCTCGAGGTCGCGCGGGCGCTCGCGGTGCGGCCGAGCGTGTTGCTGCTCGACGAGCCGACGGCCGGGATGAACCCGCGGGAGTCCGCCCGGTTCACCGAGTTCGTCCACCGGGTGCGGGAGGCGAAGAAGCTGTCCGTGCTGCTCATCGAGCACGACATGAGCGTCGTGATGCGGGTTTCGGAACGGATCACCGTGCTCGACCACGGCGAGCGCATCGCGGAGGGCACACCGGAGCAGATCCGGTCCGACGCCCGCGTCATCGAGGCTTACCTGGGCAAGGCCGCCCGGGAGCGGAGGTTGTGACCATGCCGAACGCCTTCCACGCCGTCCCTGTCCCGGAGCAGCGTGCCCCGTCCAGCGAGCCGATGCTCTCGCTCGATCGGATCGAGGTCTACTACGGCAACATAGCCGCCGTGAGGGGCCTCTCCCTCACCGTCATGCCCGGCGAGATCGTCACGCTGCTCGGATCGAACGGGGCCGGAAAGTCCACCACGCTGCGCACCATCTCCGGGCTGCTGCATCCGCGACGCGGCACGATGACTTTCGAGGGGCGCCGGCTCAACGGATTGCCCGCGCACCAGATCGTGCGCCTCGGGATCGTTCAGGCGCCGGAGGGTCGCCGGATCTTCCCGCGCATGAGCGTCGATGAGAACCTCGACCTCGGCGCGTTCGTGCGTACCGACAGGCACGGGATCGCCGCCGACAAGGAGCAGGTCTACGAACTGTTCCCCCGCCTGCGCGAACGCATCGCGCAGCGCGCGGGCACGTTGTCCGGGGGCGAGCAGCAGATGCTCGCCCTCGGCCGGGCGCTCATGGCGAGGCCGAAGCTGCTGCTCCTCGACGAGCCGTCAATGGGTCTCGCCCCGGTGCTCGTCGAGCTCATCTTCGAGACCATCGCCCGCATCCGGCAGCAGGGCACCACGGTGCTGGTCGTCGAGCAGAACGCGCTCGCGGCACTGGAGATCGCCGACCGGGCGTACGTGCTGGAGTCCGGCCGGCTGAAGGTGTCAGGCGCGGCCGTCGACGTCGCGAACAACCCCGACGTCGTCCAGGCCTACCTCGGCGGCTGATCACGGCTGGGGAAGCACCGCCTTCGCACGCCTTGCCGGTCTCAGTTGTGCCGGGATATGTGCCCGACGATCTTCACACTAGGCCGGGCAGGCCGTACGGGAAGGGCCCTTGTTGGCAAGGGGCCCTTCCACGCCACCTCAGTCGAGCAGCTCGGTCACCGTGCCGGCGGCCACCGTACGGCCACTCTCCCGGACCGCGAAGCCGAGCCCGACATCCATCGCGGTCGGCTGCCCAGTTCCACCGACAGGTCAACGGTGTCGCCCGGCAGGACCATCGTCACGTCACCGAGGTCTATCGATCCGACCACGTCTGTTGTGCGGAAGTAGAACTGCGGCCGGTAGTTGGCGAAGAACGGCGAATGGCGATAATCGTGGACGAGTCCGGCGAGGCGATCGCGACGGCGGATGTTGAGGTCCGTGATCGTGATGGGATCGGTGATCGGGTCGGGTAGCGGGTGCAGGGGCCGAGCGTTGTTGATGCCGCGGCGCGGGCGATGAGCGTGGTAATGCCGCTCGTACTGGCGTAGCGCGTGCGGCAGATGTGGCTGGTTCCAGATCAAAGTCCGGTCCAGCAGTTCGCGGCGACAGGTCTGGATTCTGTGCTCGCGGGGTTGGCGCGCTTCCGGCCGGGCCGCGTCGGTTAGTCCTCGAACCAGCACTCCTCGTGCGCCACCATGCTCGCCTTGAGCCGGGTGTTGACGCCGATCTGCTGGTAGAGCGACTGGAGCAGCCGGTACATCGCTCGCTCGGAGTAGCCGGTGTCCGAAGCCAGGCGGGCCACGGTTCAGCCGTTGGACAGCCGTCGCATCCAGGCGACCTGCTCCGCTGAGGGAGCCGAGCGGCGCGGGGGCCGGCCACCTCTGCCGGTCAGCAGGAGGTCGGCTACATCAGCCGGCATGACTGCCTCGCCGTCGAGCGTCGCGGCCACCGCCCGCCGCAACGCCGGCACCGTCGCCGCGCGCGCCACCACCGACCGGGCACCGGCCCGCACCGCCCGCACGCCCACAGAGGGAACGTCGCCGGACGGCAGCGCGACGACGAGTGGGAGGGGCCGCATGCGGCACAGCGCGGTCAGCCCGTCCAGGTCGTCGGCAGAGTGCATGGTCAGCAGCGCGTCGAACAGTGCCGGGTGTGTGCCGTCGCGGTCGCGGATCAGGTATCGCGCACTTGAACCGGCGTCCTGCAGGTCCATGACGATGTTGCGGGCCCTCCGGGTCACCCACGCGGTGGCCGAAGGTGTTGAGGATCACTCCGGCCGGGGCTGCCGGGTTCGGCGATATGAAGAGGTATTCAATTGCCTAGGCCGTTAGTCGGGTGGGGAGGGCGTGTGGTGCTGCCGCTGTATGAGAGGAAGGCGGAGTTCTTCCGCACGCTTGGGCATCCGGTGCGTATCCGGGTGCTGGAGTTGCTCGGTGATGGGCCGATGACGGTGCGGGATTTGCTGGCTGATGTGGACATCGAGGCGTCGAGCCTGTCTCAGCAGTTGTCGGTGCTGCGTCGGGCGGGGATCGTCACGTCGAGGCGGGACGGGTCGGCGGTCATTTACGCGCTCGCGGGGCCGGACGTGGCGGATCTCATGCGGGCGGCCCGCCGCTTTCTCACGGAGATGCTGGCCGGTCAGGCGGAGCTGCTGGAGAGTCTCCGTGGGGACCGGGTCGACGCTGACGGCGAGCCGCTGTCGGTCCCGCGGTGAGCGCCGCCGTGCTCGGCCGGGCGGCCTGGCGCCGGGTGGTTGGTCTTCTGCCGGGGGCCACGGATGTCGCGGCGATGCGGAGGCAGCCTCGCCGTGACCTGGTCGCCGGGCTCACCGTTGCGGTGGTGGCGCTGCCGTTGGCGCTGGGGTTCGGGGTGTCGTCCGGTTTGGGGGCCTCGGCCGGTTTGGTGACCGCGATTGTGGCCGGTGCGCTCGCCGCGTTGTTCGGCGGGTCGAACCTGCAGGTGTCTGGGCCTACCGGGGCGATGACGGTGGTGCTGGTGCCGATCGTGGCGCGGTACGGGCCGGGCGGGGTGCTTACCGTCGGCGTGCTGGCGGGCCTGATCTTGCTGGCACTGGCCCTGCTCCGCGCCGGACGGTACGTGCGTTACGTGCCGGCGCCGGTGGTGGAGGGCTTCACTGTGGGTATCGCCGCGGTGATTTTCCTGCAGCAGGTGCCTGCCGCGTTGGGGGCGCGGAACCCGGACGGTGAGAACGTCGCCGTGGTGGCGTGGCGGGCGTTGGTCGAGTTCGCTGGCCATCCGAACTGGCCCGCGCTGGTGGTGGCGCTCGGGGTGGCGGCGGTGATGCTGGCCGGTGCGCGTTGGCGTCCCACGGTGCCGTTCTCGCTGATCATGGTGGCCGCGGCTACCGTTACTGGGCAGCTGTTGTCGCTCGATGTCGCCCGCATCGGTGTCCTGCCCGCCACGCTGCCCGCCCCCTCGCTGGGTTTCCTGGACCTGGCCGCCGTGCCGACGCTGTTCACCTCGGCGTTGGCGGTCGCTGCCTTGGCCGCGCTGGAGAGTCTGCTGTCGGCGACGGTCGCCGACGGCATGACGGTGAATCAGCGCCACGACCCGGATCGGGAACTGTTCGGTCAGGGGGTCGCGAACCTGGTGACTCCGCTGTTCGGCGGCGTACCGGCGACGGCGGCGATCGCCCGTACCGCGGTCAACGTCCGCTCCGGCGCCCAGTCGCGACTCGCTTCGCTCACCCACGCGGTCGCGCTGGCGGTGATCATGCTGGTGGCCGCTCCGCTGGTGGCGCACATCCCGCTTGCCGCGCTGGCCGGGGTGCTGCTGGCCACGGCGGTGCGCATGGTCGAGGTGGGTTCGCTGGCCGTCCTGGCCCGCGCGACGCGCTCCGACGCGCTCATCCTGGTGCTGACCGCGATAGCCACCCTCGCCCTGGACTTGATTGCCGCCGTCGGGATCGGCCTGCTCGTCGCTGGCGCGTTGGCCCTCCGCAAGATCGCGCGTGCGGCCCGGTTGGAGGAGGTGCCGCTCGACATCGCCGATCACCACGTTGAGGAGGCGGCCTTGCTCCGGGAGCACATTGTGGCCTACCGCTTCGATGGACCGTTGTTCTTCGCGGCCGCCCACCGCTTCCTGCTCGAACTGTCCGAGGTGTCGGATGTGCGGGTGATCATTTTGCGGATGTCGAGGGTGTCGACGATTGATGGTTCCGGCGCGCTGGTGTTGCGCGACGCGATCGAGCGTCTCGAACACCGCGGCATCGCGGTCTTTGTCTCCGGTGTGCGGACGGGGCAAGAGAAGATCCTCGACGCGGTCGGCGTGCTCGACCGGCTCCGCGCTGCTGGTCGCGTCTTTCCCGACACGGGAGAGGCGATCGGCGCGGCTCGCGCCCATTTGCGCAGCACCGGCGTCCTGGCCACCGAGGAGCCGGGCGTGCTCGACGCCGCCGGGCAGTCGTGACGGAACTACACCGGGAGGGTGGATGCGGCGATGAACCCGGCCCGGCGTGCGGCGTGGGACGCCTATCTGGCGGTGCGGGTTGGCCTGCTACCCGACCTTGATGTCCTGCCTGTGAGGGACCACAGGGTCGCGGCGAAGCTGGCCGGACTCGCGGTCCGCATCCGTCAGCACGCCCGGTTGTGGCCCGACTACGGAGGCAAACTCGTCGTCGCGGTCGGCCGCGCCCGTGAGCTGCAACGCGCTGGCGATCGCGCCGGCCTGACCGCTCTGCTGCGAATCATGTTCCTGTGGCTGTTCAGACTCTCACGCGGTACCGCACGGCTGCCAGGCACGGCACCCGGCAGTAGCTGACCCGGTGCCGGCGTCGGAGGATCGTCCCGACGTGGGTGAACGGGCGTCGGCGGCTACCAGGCCGGCACGGCTGGCGAGGCCGTCGAGTGGTGAGGTTGCCGGCGAGTTCGGTGCGATGGGTTGGCTTCTCCTCCTGTCGGCATCCCGGCATGGGAGTCCAAGGGTTGCCAGCCGGCCGTCGTTCCCGGCTGCGGGAGGCGGCATGGCCCGCCGTACGAGAGATGGGCCGGCGGGCCATGCCGGATCAGGGCGCCGTCATCGCAGCGAGCACGGGGGGCGTCGAATCTCTGCCGACAGGGCCGCCCGCGGTCGATATGCCGGACTGGTCCCAGGGCTCCGTGCTGGCTCTATGTGTGATCCGCTTCCCGACGCCCTCATGACTTGCTAACTTTAGCAAGTCGCGAGATGCGCTTGGTTGCAGATCGCCAAGGTGGGGAGGCGGCTTACGCCGCGCCCGTCCGGGTGGCTGACGCCTCGCAGTCGCGGTCGCTGGTACGTAGGCGGCCTCATTGATGGATGCTGACAGGAACGGCGGTCCCGGATGCCAGGACGGCGCGAGGGATTGGCGGCAGGTGGCAGGCCGCCAGAAAGGGAGCGAGCTGCCCCTGCGGCGGACGAGGTGACCAGGCGGCGGAACCGGGTCGCGGTGGTGACCGACGGCACAGCGGTACCGGGCCGGGGCGCCGTGGGACTGGCGGCGGCGTTGCGGGTGGTGGACGGCAAGGCGGTCCTGTTTGCCCAGCTGGCCGCGATTGAGGCGGTGCCGATTTGTCTGGCGTCCACGGGCCCGGACGAGTTCGTGGCGGCGGTGCGGGCGCTGGCTCCCTCGTTCGATGCGATCGATCTGGAGGCGATTGCGGCGCCGGCCTGTTTCGAGGTGGAGCGACGGCTGCAGGAGGCGCTGGACATCCCCGTTTTTCACGACGACCAGCACGGTACGGCGATTGTGGTGCTGGCCGCGCTGCGCAACGCGTTGCGGGTGGTGGGCAAGCGGGTGGAGTCGGCGCGGCTGGTGGTGATCGGGGCCGGGCCGGCGGGTGCGGCGACGGTGAGGTTGCTGGTGGCCGGCGGCGCCACCGATGTGGTGGTGGTCGTGCGGGGCGGGGTGCTGCACCGCGACGACGTGCCCCGGTTGCCGCCGCATGAGGCGTGTCTTGCCGGGTGGACCAATCTGCGGCGGGTGCGGGGCGGGCTGGTTGAGGCATTGGCTGGGGCGGACGCGGTGGTCGGGTTCTCCCGGGCGGGGGTGCTGACCCGGGAGTTGGTGGCGTCGATGGGCGAGGCGCCGGTGGTGTTCGCGTTGGCCGCACCCCAGCCGGAGATCCGCCCGCAACTGGTGAGTGACATCGCCACGGTGGTGGCCACCTGTCGCGCCGACCACCCGAACCAGATCGACAACGCGCTGGTGTTCCCGGGGGTGTTCCGGGGTGCGCTGGATGCGGAGGCAACGTGGTTCACGACGTCGATGAAGCTGGCCGCCGCTGATGTGCTTGCCGGGCTGATTTCCCGGGAGGAGCTGTCGGCCACCCGGCTGCTGCCTGGGGTGCGCGACAATCGGGTCGTGCCTACCGTGGCGGGGGCGGTGGCGGCGGTCGCGGCCGAACTTCGGCGCAGTTCGCCTCCGGCCGGCGGCGTGCCGCGGCAGGACGCAGCTCGTAGCGTGTCTCCCCAGGAAGGGGTGGGCTCGTGAGTACGCCGTTGTATCAGGCCAAGGCCGAGTTTTTTAAGACGTTGGGGCATCCGGCGCGGATTCGGGTCCTCGAGCTTCTCGCGGAGCGGGAGCATGCGGTGTCGGAGTTGCTGCCGCACGTGGGTATCGAAGCGGCGCATCTGTCGCAACAGTTGGCGGTGCTGCGCCGGGCGAGCCTGGTGGTGACTCGCCGAGACGGTTCGACCGTGTACTACTCGCTGGTCAGCCCGCAGGTGGCGGAGTTGCTGGCGGTGGCGCGGCGGATCCTGACCGAGGTGTTGACCAGTCAGGCCGAGCTGCTGGGTGATCTACGCGCCGCTGAGCGGGCTGATTCCTCGTGAGCGCGCGCTCCCAGCAGCGCGGGCAGGAAGGCCCGGGAGGACGTCGATGAGGGGGAGTGGATGGTGGGGCTGATCGGCAAGATCCGCAGCTTGGGTCGGGTGGCCGAGCGCGCCCCGGGCGCGTCGGCGCAACCGCTGCCGGCCGCGGCCGCGTTGGATGGATCGGCGCAGGTGCGGCACGTGGATGCCGGGTCGTGTAACGGTTGCGAGATCGAGATCGGCAGCCGTTCAGCCCGGTGTATGACAGCCGAGCGGCATGGGGTGCGGCTGGTGGCCTCGCCGCGGCACGCTGACGTGTTGACAGTGACGGGCCCGGTCACGGTGAACATGGCAGGGGCGCTACGTAAGACGTACGAGGCGCGGCTCGACGCCCTCACCATCCCCGTCCACACCAACGGCGACGTGTTGGCCCGCTTCCTCGTACGCGCCGACGAAATCCGCACCTCCGCAGCGATCCTCACCGCGCTCCTGCCCACCCTCACCAGCGGCACGGCAGCCAGCAAGCACACCTTGCCGGCACCCGGACGCCGAGCGGCCGACGTAGGCATCGTCGAAGGCTGGCGCGGCGCCATCACCCACCGCGTCGAACTGAACCCGGACGGCGCCATCACCCGCGCCAAAATCGTCGACCCCTCGTTCTTCAACTGGCCGGCCCTGCCCGTCGCACTCGCCGACACAATCGTCCCCGACTTCCCCTCACCAACAAAGCTTCAACCTCTCCTACGCCGGAAACGACCTCTGATGCCAGGTAGGAGCAGGCCCCCGCTGCTCGCGATTTCTACTGGCGCACCTACACCGGCCGCGCCGACCTTGCCACCACCGTCATGGCCAGCCTCGAACACGACGCGTCCGACGCGGGGGGACGGCTACGGCGACGGCGACCTGCGTGTGATCTACATGCCGAATAGGCCGAGTCCTGGCGATCGTGACGGCCTGGGTGATCAGATGCAGCCATGACAGCTCTCTCGTGGCGTGACGGACTGCAGGAACTGCGCCGACTGGTCGCGGCGGAAGGCGGCGACCCGGATTGCATCCAGGACGTCGGCCTCGCGTGGCGTGCCTTCCGAGCGTTCCTCGTGGTCCCGTTGGACGGTCTCTTCGACCGCTGGGACGGTGACGTGGAAGCGGACACCCTGGTTCTCGAGTTCGGTGCCTCCGAACGGCCGGACGGCCCGCCGCGGCTGCTGCTCGCCCGGCGCTTCGCCATCCCTGCGGTCGAATGGCACGATGGTATGCCGGGCGGCGAGGACGCGCTCGATCTCGCGGATACGGTCCAGATCGAGATGGAGCTGACATTTCCTCCCGGCACCAGTGGGGAGGCCGACGGCTTCTGGACGGCGGCGCGCAGTGGTGAGTTGGACGTGACGGCACTCGCCGAGGCCGGGGATCTCGTGACCGGGCTCCGGCTCGGGCCGATCCGTAGCAGGATCGCACTGACGAACTGCAACTAAGAGGTCCCAACAAAATGATCTAGCGGCTTTGCCCCTTGTAGAGGATGATCTACAGTGTTCGGCCGTGAGGCGTGGTGAGCAGCCGCCGGCTCCAAGATCCGCCAGGCGGATTACCGTTCAAGGCTGCATGACGGGGCACTAGTCGAGTTGGCGCGCGTTGGCGAAGCGGAAGCTCCGCCATGCCCCGCGCATCCCCTGACCGCGGATCGATGTACTGCGGCCGTGGGCCTGGGGGTGCAGCGTGAACAGGCCGAAGCCGAGACCCACGCGGTCGGGTAGTTGGTCGAGCGTGACCGTGTAGGTGAGCTTGCCGTCGACGAACCAGCGGGCGCGTGGTTGGTCGGTGTCGAGTTCGATCACGTACTGGTTGGAGTGGCCGGGCGCGCTTCGCGTGCCAGCGAACGGAGCTTCGATGAGGTACGTGAACGCGTTTTCAGGTGCCACGTTGGGCAGCGGTAGTTGCTCGTGCAACGCCCAGATCCGCTCCCCTGATGTGGCGAAGTCGAACACCGTCCCGGTCGACATGTTCACGACGTTGAAGATGGCGACGCCGTCGCGGAAGTCGTGCGCGTTGCCGTGATGGCTCTGCGCTGACATCTCGACGGCGAAACGTGCCGTACCGTGGTCGGGGAGTGCGAACAGCGCGCGCGAGACGTACGCGTGCTTGGGGTCGTCCAGCATGTGCGAGCCGTCGAAGCGCAGACTGAAGCGCGGGACGTCGACTTCGGCGCCGCCGGCGACGCGGACAATCTCGTTCGGCTCCTCGTGACGGCGTACCTCCGCACCGAGCGGCACCTCCAGCGTTGACCACCGGCTCAGGTCACCGGATGCGAAGTCGTCGTACGTCGACCACTCGGTCCCGCGCTGGTTGCCGGCGGCATCGTTGGCGGTCATGCCGGATCCTCCCTCGCGACGGCAATTGCACCGCCCGTCGAAGATACGCCTCCGCCGGCCCTGACCAGGCCGGGAAAGCCGACAGCCACCCGCCCCGGGGATCACGAGTCGGGCCGCACTCGCCGCCTGCACGGGTGGAACTCAGCAGCCGAGCGCGCCGCTGCGAGCTCGCCCAAGGTTGTCGCGGTCGCCGATCCCGGCGCGGAGGAAATCCGAAGCCGCTGCGCGGACGGAATCCCGCCAACTACCGTCGGACGTGACACGGTTTCGCGCCGGTCACGTCCCGGGCCCCCGCCTGCCGCCCGCCCGCCGGCGAGGCCTTCCTGACCCAGGTCGTCGCTCCCCGCCCCGCCTGACCGTCCCGGCGTACATCGCCGGCAACGAGTCTTCACGGAGGCCGCACCATGCCCGGAACCACCTCCACCGGCCCCGGCTCGCCAGACGCAGAGGCGGCGGCAGCGGCGCACCCGCGGCGTTGGGTCGCGCTCGCGGTCATCGCGGTCGCCCAACTGATGGTGGTGCTGGACGCCACGATCGTGAACATCGCGCTTCCCCAGGCCCAGGCCGACCTGGCGATCACCGACGCCGACCGGCAGTGGGTGGTCACGGCGTACACGCTGACCTTTGGCGGGCTGCTACTGCTCGGCGGCCGGATCGCCGACTACTGGGGCCGCAAGCGGACCTTCCTGGTCGGCATGGCCGGCTTCGCGCTCGCCTCGGCCGTCGGCGGGCTGGCCACCAGCGGCGGGATGCTCTTCGCCGCGCGCGCGTTGCAGGGCGCGTTCGGCGCGCTCCTCGCCCCAGCCTCGCTCGCGCTGCTCACCGTGCTGTTCACCGAGACGCGGGAGCGGGCCAAGGCCTTCGCCGTCTACGGCGCGATCGCCGGTGGCGGGTCCGCCGTCGGCCTGCTGCTCGGCGGCGTGCTCACCGAGTACGCCGACTGGCGGTGGTGCCTGCTGGTCAACATCCCGATCGCCGCCGTGGCGCTGGCCGCCGCGATCCCGCTGGTGCCGGAGAGCCGGGCGCACGGCGACACCCGGTACGACGTGCCCGGAGCGCTGGTGGTCACCGCCGGCCTGGTAAGCCTGGTGTACGGGTTCACCCGGGCCGCCGAGCACGGTTGGAAAGCCACCGCGACGATCACGTTCATTGTGGTGGGCGTCGCGCTGCTCGCCACGTTCGTGTTGATCGAGCTGCGCTCCCGCCACCCGCTGCTGCCGATGCGGATCCTGCTGGACCGCAACCGCGGTGGGGCGTACCTCGCCTCCACGCTGATCGGCGCCGGCCTCTTCGGCGCGTTCCTCTTCCTGACCTTCTACTTCCAGGTGGTGCTGCGGTACACGCCGTTGGAGGCCGGCCTGGCCTCGCTGCCGGTGACCGCCGGCGTGCTGCTCGCCGCGGGTGGCGCCAGCCAGCTGCTGCCCCGCGTCGGCGCAAAGCCGCTGATGGTGGGCGGCGCGGCGCTGGCGGCGTTGGGCATGCTCGTGCTCACCCAGGTCCACGTGGACACCTCGTTCGTCACCCACCTGCTACCCGCCCAGGTCGTCCTCGGCCTGGGGCTCGGCTTCACGTTCGTGCCGCTGTCCAGCCTCGCCCTGTATGCGGTGCCCGAGCACGACGCGGGCGCGGCCAGCGCCACGCTGAACGCCACCCAGCAGGTCGGCGGCTCGCTCGGCACGGCGCTGCTCAACACCATGTACACCAGCGCGGTGACGGGGTACCTCGCGACCCGGGTGCCGGGCCCGGCCACCCAGGTCAGGGCGCTGGTCCACGGGTACTCGGTGGCCTTCGCCTGGGGCGCCGGGTTGATCCTGCTCTCCGGCCTGACGACCCTGATCCTGATCAAGGTCCACCGGCAGGACGTCCCCGCCGGCGGTGCCGTGCACATGGGCTGAGCCCTGCCGCCGCTGCCGCTTGCGCACGATGACCGGGGCGAAGCTGCCATCCCGCTCCCGCGGCACGTCACCCGGCCGGCTTCGACTCGGTGGAGGGTTCGACGGTCCGCTGCCCGGCCGCCGCGCACGCCCGGCGCACCGCGAGGGTCTCCCGGATCCGCCGCCGGGCCGCCCGATACCGTCGGTCATCGTGGCAGCTGCGGTGAGCGGGCTCAAAGATCATGTCCGACTCCTGAATCACATGGCGGCAAGATAGGCAGTTGGATGTGAAGAACCGCGAAGAAGGCGTGGTCCGGCCGCGCGGAGCCCTGGGTGATCACGGCGTTTCCTGCTGCTGGCCGGCCATCAGTAGCCGATGGGCTCGCGGACGAGGACGACGGTGCCGCGCTCGGGGAACATCTCGCGGTTGATGATGAGGATCTTGGCGAGCATGGCGGGTTGGCCGGTCAACGCACGGAATCGGGCGACTTCCCGTGGGTAGGAGTAGGTCTCGATGCGTCGCAGGGCGGTCTCGAGGTTCGGGACGACCTTCTGGGCGCCGACGACCCAGATACTCTGGGGCCGCGTTGAAGCTGTAGAGGCTGAGCTGGCTTCCGCTGGCGGAGGCGGCGAGGAGCCGCCCGTCCTCGGTCACCGCGTGGACGCTGCCGACGACGACGTCGGGCGCGGCGCCTGCGATACGCATCTCGTCGAATCGTCCTTCCTCCCGAAGCTTCATGAGCTTCGGGCGCATCGGGGTGAACCGGCCCGAGGTGTTGATGTCGTCGTCCAGTCCGGACAGACGAAGCGTTTCGCTGGACGAGGTGAAGATCGTCTTGTCGGTGGGCAGCAGACGGTTGACCAGCGCGCGAGCGTCGGCAACACGCTCGACGATCTCGACAGCGAAGTTGTGTTCGCGAAGCGCCTCGGCAGCGCGCTGCAGCTGCTCCTCGGTGGCTGCCTGCTCGGAGGTCTCGTCGAGCGGCAGGCCAGCCTCGGTGGTGGTCGGGGTGGTCATGTGGTTCCTCGCTTGTTTGTTGTTTCAGCCGCTGTCGCGGGCTGGGGTTTCGATCAGGGTGCTGTTCGCCGGTGCCGTGATGTGTGGGTCAGAGGCTGGCGGCCCGGAGAACGAGAGCCCCGCGACGCGTCCCGGATCATGGCCGGCCTCCCGGCGCTGCAGCCCGGCGAGAGCGCCGCTGACCCCACGGGTCAGTCCGGTCACATCGGCCCGGTCAGCGCCGGTCCGACGGTGTCGTCGGAGTCGATGAGCGCCGTGATATCCGGACGGTAGTGCGGCGATAGCGCCGCCCGGGATGCTGCCGGCAACTGATGTCTGCGGAAGGGTCTGCGATGCGTGCCCGGAAGATGTCCGCCCCACTCGCGTCACTGGTCAGCCTGGTGACCACAGCCTCGGCCCTGGTGGCCGTCACACCGCTCGCCGCGACGGCGGCGCCGCCAGCGCAGGGCGAGTTGGGGGAGGTGGCGGCCCGGTCGGCCGCGGTAGCGGCCGGTCGCCGGGTGGAGGCCACCGCCCTGCGTACCGACCGGCAGCAGGTCTTCGCCAACCCCGACGGCACCTTCACTCTGCAGCAGTTCGTCGTCCCGGTGCGGGTCCGCCGCGGGACCGGCTGGGTGCCGGTCGACACGAACCTGCGTCCTGGCCCGGCCGGCATGGTGGCACCGGCGGCCACCACATTGGACATGGCCTTCTCCGCCGGTGGCGACACCCCCCTGGTACGGCTGCGTCGCGACGGCGCCGAGCTGGCGCTGCACTGGCCGGGGAAGCTGCCCACCCCGGTGCTCTCCGGTGACACCGCCACCTATCCGGAGGTGCTGCCCGGCGTCGACCTGACCATGCGGGCCAGCGCGGAGGGCTTCACCCAACTACTGGTGGTCAAGTCGGCGCAGGCGGCGGCCAACCCCGCCCTCGCGACCGTCCGGCTGCGCACCACGACCAGCGGCGTGACGGTACGACCGACGCCCGGCGGCAACCTGACCGCGGTGGACCGGTCCGGGCGTCCGGTCTTCGAAGCCCCCGCGCCGTACATGTGGGACTCCACCGGCGCCGGCAGCCGGCAGGTGCCGGGCGGCCGGGTCCGGTCGATGCGGGTCGGGGTGAGCCCGGACGAGCTGGCCCTGGTGCCCGACCGGCAAATGCTGACCGACGCCGTCACCCGGTACCCGGTCTACATCGATCCGTCCTGGTCGGGTGCCCGACTGGCCTGGACACAGGTGTGGAGCAACCTGCCGAGCCTGTCGTTCTGGAACGGCGCCAACGACGCCGAGGACGAGGCCCGGGTCGGTTACGACGCCACCGACGGGAAGCTGACCCGATCCTTCTTCCGGTTCGACACCACCGGCGTGAAGGGAAAGCACATCCTCGGGGCCACGCTGCAGACGTACGAGGTGTGGTCCCGCTCCTGCACCGCCCGGCAGGTGGAGGTGTGGGCGACCAACGCCATTTCGTCGTCAACGACCTGGAACAACCAGCCGACCTGGGCATACCGGATGGATTACAAGAGCCTCGCCAAGGGCTTCTCGTCGTCCTGCCCGGCCGGTGGCGTGGAGTTCAACGTCACCACGCAGGTCGTCAACGCCGCGGCGGGCGGATGGAGCAACGTCACCCAGGGGCTGCGGGCCTCCAGCACCGCGGAGTCCAACAAGGACACGCTGTCCTGGAAGCGGTTCCGGAACAAGCCGTCGATCACTATCAGCTACAACACCGTGCCGAGCAACCCGACGAACCTGACCACCGACGGGTCGTCCACCTGCACCATCGGATCCGGCCGGCTGATGCTCGGCACGGCGACCCCGACGCTACGGGCCTCGGTCAGCGACCCGGACAACGCCGTGAAGGCGCACTTCCAGTGGTGGGCGGTGGGCGGCACGGCGCCGGTCGGCGAGTACACTTCCGCGTCCGTGGCCGGCAAGACGCCGACCATTGTGGCGAAGACGGTTCCGTCCGGGGCGTTCACCAACGGCTCGATCGCCAAATGGCGGGTCCGGGCCGAGGACGGCACCGACAGCAGCGCCTGGAGTGCCTGGTGCGAGTTCCAGGTCGACACCAGCAGACCGCCGATCCCGACGATGACCTCCAGCGCGTTCCCGGACGGCGCCGAGGGCGACGCGGTGATGGGCGTCAGCACCTCGGTGACCTTCGGCGCCAACGGCGGCACTGACGTCACCTCGTACGAGTACAGCGTCAACGGTGACGCCACCGCGTTGAACAAGACGGCCACGCCGGCCACGGCGGGCGGCTCGGTGACCGTCTCGCTTACCCCGGACCGGTTTGTCAACTGGCTCAACGTCCGGTCGGTGGACAAGGCGGGCAATCGATCCTCCGTCGCCACAGTGGTCTTCTACGCCGCCTCGCCACCCGGACCGGTGGGCGAGTGGATGCTGGACGAGACCGGTGACGGCACTGTCGCTGTCGACTCCTCGGCCGGTGCCCACGACGCCCCGCTCGCCGGCGGCGCGACCTGGTCGGACGGCGTCCAGGGCGGCGCTCTGCACCTGGACGGCGTGAGCGGCTACGCGGCGACGGCGGGCCCGGTCGTCGATCCGACGAAGTCGTTCTCGATCAGCGCCTGGGTACGGCTGACCGACACCTCCCACAACGCCGTCGCGCTGACCCAGGTGGGCGCGCATGCGAGCGTCTTCGCGCTCTACTACTCCAGCTCCTACCGGCACTGGGTGTTCAACCGCACGCCGGCCGACGCCGACGCCGACAACTACACCCGGGCCGTCGGGACGAGCGCCCCGGCGGCGAACACCTGGACCCACCTGGCCGGGGTGTACGACGCGCCGGCCCAACAGATCCGGCTGTACGTCAACGGCGTGCTGGAGGCAACCACCGCATTCACCACGCCATGGAGCTCCACCGGCGGCCTGCAGCTCGGCCGCTCGCTGGTGCACAGCACGTTCGGCGAGTACTGGACCGGTGACATCGACGCGGTGCGGGTCTACAACCGGGTGCTGCTGGCCGGCGAGCTGCAGCAGGTGCCCCGGCTGGCCGGGCAGTGGAAGCTCGACGAGACGACCGGCACCACGGCGGCCGACGCGGTCGGCGGCCACCTGGCAACCTGGTCCGCTACCGGTGTCACCCGGATCGCCGGGGTCAGCGGCAACGCCGTGGCGGTGAACGGTTCCACCGGTGTGCTGACCGCTTCCGGGCCGGCCGCGCGGACCGACGCGAGCTACACGGTGACCGCCTGGGTCCGGCCGGACAGCCTGACCAAGAACGGGATCGCGGTCAGCCAGCTCGGCGGCACGGTGGCCGGCTTCAACCTCGGCTACTCCTGGAACACCGACTACGCGGCGTACCAGTGGTCCGTGCAGACCTCGGTCACTGACGCCTCCGGGTCTGAGCTGCACGAGGCGGTTGACCTGTTCGACACACCGACCGTCGGGACCTGGGTTCAGCTCGCGGCCGGCTATGACGCGCAGGCACACCGGCTGCGGCTTTACGTCAACGGCCAGGCGGTGGCCGAGACGTACCACGCCAGCGCGTGGAACGCCGGCGGCAGCCTGTTGATCGGCCGCGGTCAGGCCTCCGACGTGACGTTCTCGCAGTACTTCACCGGCGGGATCGACGACGTCCGGGTGTACGCGGGCGTCCTCTCCGATCAGGAGATCTTCGACAGCTACAACGACGTCGCCAACCAGGCGTAGGAGGCCGGCGATGATGCTCAGCTGGACACGCATTCGGATCCGCCTCGCGGGGGCGACCGCCGCGGCCGTCCTCGCCGGCGGTTTGGTGGCCACCCCGGCGTCCGCGGCACCGCCCACTCCCGGGCCTTGGCGGTCGGCGACGCAGGCACAGCGGTCGGTGCCCGGCCGCGACTTCGTCGGCCGCCCGATGCCGGCCGACCCGGGCGCGGCCGCGGTGCGGCGGTCGGCGCCGGTGGTCCGCTGGCCGGCGGCCGCCACGGCCGAGGTGGCCGTGCCGGTCGGGGCGACCCGCCAGCAGGCCGGCGCTCTCCCGGTCCGGGTGGGTCAGCCGGTCCGCCCGACTGCGGCCAAGGCCGGTGAACCGGCGATCAGTCCGGACCGGGTCCGGATCCAGGTGCTCGACCGGTCGACCACCGAGCGGGCCGGCGTGACCGGCCTGCTGGTCACCGTCGGAGCGGCGCGCGCCGGCCGGGTGTCGGTCGAGGTCGACTACTCCTCGTTCCGCGCCGCCTACGGCGGGGACTGGGCGTCCCGACTTCATCTGGTCCAGTTGCCGGAATGTGCGCTGACCAGCCCGCAACGCCCGGAGTGCCGGGCCGAGAAGGCGCTGCCGACCGACAATGCGGTTCGGGCCGGCAAACTCACCGCCGACATCTCGGTCGGCGCGACGGCGACCCTGCTGGCGGCCACCGCGGCGCCGGCCGGCAGCGCTGGCAGCTACTCGGCGACCCCGCTGGCCGCCTCGGCATCCTGGGAGGCCGGCGGATCGGCCGGCGACTTCAGCTGGACGTACCCGATGGACGGGCCGCCGTCATTCGGTGGCCCGGAGCCGGACCTGAACATCTCCTACTCCTCGGGCAGCGTGGACGGCCGGACCGCCGGCACCAACAACCAGGCGTCCTGGGTGGGCGAGGGCTGGGACCTCAACGAGGGTTTCATCGAGCGGCGGTACAAGTCGTGCTCGGACGACGCGACGACCACTCCGAAGCCGTACGACCTGTGCTGGGAGACCGACAACGCGTTCATCACCCTGAACGACCGGACCATCGAACTGGCCAAGGACGACACCACCGGCGCCTGGCGGCTGCGCAACGATGACGGCTCCCGGGTGGAGCGGCTGACCGGTGCCACGAACGGCGACAACGACGGTGAGTACTGGAAGCTCACCAGCCGCGACGGCACTCAGTACTTCTTCGGGCTCAACCGGCTGCCCGGTTGGACCACCGGCAAGGAGGTGACGAACTCGGCGTGGACGGCGCCGGTCTTCGGCAACGACACCGGCGAGCCCTGCCACGCCTCGACCTTCGCGACGTCCTACTGCAACCAGGCCTGGCGATGGAACCTCGACTACGTGGTCGACCCGGACGGCAACGCGATGTCGTACTTCTACACCACCGAGACCAACTACTACGGTCGCAACATGACGCCGTCGGCCGGCACCGCGTACCACCGGGGCGGCTACCTGACCCGGGTCGACTACGGCCAGCGCTCCGACACCATGTATTCGGCGCCGGCGCCGATGCAGGTCGCCTTCGGCGTCGAGGAGCGGTGCGCGGCGGGTGCGACCTGCGGCACCGGTGTGATCACCAAGGACACCGCGAAGAACTGGCCCGACGTCCCGTACGACCAGGCCTGCGCGGCCGGCGCGACCTGCACCGACCTGTTCGCCCCGACGTTCTGGACGCGTAAGCGGTTGGCCAGCGTCACCACCCGGGTGTGGGTCTCCGGGACCACCTACCGCGACGTCGACACCTGGACCCTGGGCTACCAGTTCCGGGACCCCGGCGACGGCACCTCGCCGGCGCTGTGGCTGGCCTCCCTCACCGACACCGGCAAGGTGGGCGGCAGCACCGCCCTGCCGGCCGTCACCTTCGAGGGCACCCAGCTGGAGAATCGGGTGGATGCGCAGGAGGGCATCCCACCGATGTACAAGTGGCGGCTCACCGACGTGTACGACGAGTCGGGCGGCCACGTGCGGGTCAACTACTCGGCCAAGGAGTGCACCCGGGCGGCGCCGCCGACCCCTGACTCGAACGCCCGCCGGTGCTTCCCCCAGTACTGGACCCCGGAGGGCGCCATAACGCCCCAGCTGGACTGGTTCCACAAGTACGTCCCGATCCAGGTCCTGTCCGACGACCAGTCCGGCATCGCCGGGATCGAGGAGACCGACTACGAGTACCTCGGCGGCGGGGCCTGGCATCACGACGACAACGAGCTCACCCCGGCCAAGTACCGGACCTGGAGCGAGTGGCGCGGGTACGGCCGGGTGCGGGTCACCCACGGTGCGCCGGGCGAGGTGCGCTCCCAGCAGGAGACGCTCTACCTGCGGGGCATGGACGGCGACAAGCTGACCAGCGGCACCCGCAGCGTCTCGGTGACCGACTCCGAGGGGGTCGCGGTGACCGACCACCCGGCGCTCGCCGGGTTCGTTCGGGAATCGATCACCTACAACGGGGTCGGCGGCAGCGAACTGGACGGTGAGATCGACGACGCGTGGATCTCGGCGGCCACCGCCGCCCACGGGTCCACCAAGGCATACCTGACCGGGGTGGCCGAGAAACGCAACCGGATCGCGTTGACCTCCGGGTATCGGCGCACCGAGACGCAGACCAGCTTCGACTCGTACGGGCTGCCGACCCAGGTCAGCGACCTCGGCGATACGTCGACGAGCGCCGACGACGAGTGCAACCGGACCACCTACGCCCGCAACACCGGGGCCTGGATGGTCGACTACGAGGTGCGCGTCGAGCGGGTCTCGGTGAATTGTTCGGTGAGCCCGTCCCGCCCTGCGGACGTGCTCTCCGACGGCCGGACCTTCTACGACGGCTCCACCACCTTCGGCACCGCGCCGACCAGGGGCGACGAGACCCTGACCCAGGAGCTCGTCAACTATTCGGGCGGCACCCCGACGTACGCGCAGGTGACCCGGGTCAGTTACGACAGCTACGGCCGGCCGCTGAACTCGTACGACGCCCTGGATCAAAAGACCAGCACGGTGTACACGCCGGTCAGCGGGGGGCCGACCACCGCCGTCGCCGCCACCAACGCACTCGGACACACGACGACCACCACGATGGAGCCGGCCTGGGGTGCGCAGGTCGCCACGGTCGACGCCAACGGTCGCCGTACCGACCTGACCTACGACCCGCTCGGCCGGCTCACAGCGGTCTGGCTGACGGACCAGTCCAAGTCCGCCGGTGCGCCGGCGAACCTGAAGTTCTCCTACCTGGTGCAGACCTCGGGACCGAACGTCGTGACCACGCAGAGCCTGCGTGACGACGGCGGCTACGACCCGGCGTACGCGTTCTACGACGGCCGGCTGCGGCCGCGTCAGACCCAGGAGCCGGCCTCCGGCGGTGGCCGAGTCGTCACCGACACCTTCTACGACTCGCGTGGCCAGACGGTCAAGACCAACGCGCCGTACTGGAACAGCGCGGCCGCCGGCACCACCCTGCTGACCGTTGCCGACAACACCGTGCCGTCGCAGACCCGCTTCGTGCAGGACGGTGACGAGCGGGAGACCAACCAGATCCTGCTCTCCTATGGCGTCGAGAAGTGGCGTACCACCACCAGCTACGGCGGCGACCGGACCACCGTCGACCCGCCGGCCGGCGACACCCCGACGACCACGCTCACCGACGCCCACGGGCAGACCAGCGAGCTCCGCCAGTACACCTCGGACTCACCGACGGGCGGCTACGACGCCACCACCTACACCTACACCCGCTCGGGTGACCTGGCGACGGTCACCGACCCGGCGGGCAACGTCTGGCGGTACACCTACGACCTGCGCGGGCGCAAGGTGCGCGACGACGACCCGGACAAGGGAACCACCACCTACACCTACGACAACGCCGACCAGCTGCTCACCGAGACCGACGCCCGCGGCACCACCCTGGCGTACAGCTATGACGACCTGGGCCGCCGGACCGGCCTCTACGAGGGGTCGACCGCGGGACCGAAGCGGGCCGCCTGGACGTACGACACGCTGGCCAGCGGTGCGGTGGTGAAGGGACAGCCGGCGACGTCGACCCGGTACGTGAACGGCAACGCTTACACCACCGCGGTCAACGGCTACGACCTGCGCTACCGCTCGCTCGGCAGCACGGTCACCATCCCGGCCAGCGAGGGCAACCTGGCCGGCAGCTACCGGGTGAACACCGGCTACACGGCCACCGGGCTGCCGCTGCTCGTCTCCTACCCGGCGGCCGGGGGTCTGACCGCGGAGACCCTGCGGTACGGCTACGACGGTGACGGCCGGTTGCAGACCGCCCAGACCGGGTTGGCGACCATGCTGACCGCGGCCAGCTACACCCCGTTCGACGAGCCGGCGCAGTACACCCTGCAGGCGGTCGCCGGGAAGCAGGTCGCGCAGACCTTCTTCTACGACGACGCGACCCGCCGGTTGACCCGTTCGCTGGTCGACCGCACGGTCGCCCCGCTGCACCTGGCGGACGTCAACTACAGCTACGACCCGGCCGGCAACGTCACGCGGATCGCCGACACGCCGCTCGGCGGGACGGCGGACACCCAGTGCTTCAGCTACGACTACCTGCGTCGGCTGACCCAGGGCTGGACGGCGACGGACAACTGCGCCGCCGCCCCGAGCCCGTCGGTGCTGGGTGGTCCGGCCCCGTACTGGCAGTCCTGGACGTACGACAAGACCGGTAACCGACTCACGGAAACCAACTACGACACCACCACCGGCGCCGGGGTGACCAGCACCTCGACGTACCCGCCGGCCGGCTCGCCGCAGCCGCACGCGCTGTCCACGGTGGCTACCGGGGGGCAGACCAACTCGTTCAGCTACGACAGCACCGGCAACACCGTCGGCCGGAACGTGGCCGGCTCGGCGCAGGCCCTGACCTGGGACCCCGAGGGCACGCTGGCCTCGGTGACCGAGGGCGGCAAGACCACCGACTACCTGTACGACGCGAACGGCAACCGGCTGATCCGCCGGGACGCGGACGCCGTCACCCTCTACCTCGGCGGCACCGAGCTGAAGTTGACGAAGGCGACCGGGGCGGTGTCCGCCACCCGCTACTACCCGCTCGGCTCGGTCACCGCGGTGCGGACCGTCGCCGGTCTCACCTTCGAGGCCGCTGACCGGCACGGCACCGCACAGCTGTCCATCGACGCTGATGACCTCGCTGTCACCCAGCGCCGCTACCTGCCCTTCGGCAAGCAGCGCGGGGCCACCCCGAGCTGGCCGACCGAGAAGGGCTTCGTCGGCGGCACCGTCGACCCGACCGGACTGACCCAGCTCGGCGTCCGGGAATACGACCCGGTGACCGGACGGTTCATCTCGGTCGATCCGCTGATCAACCCCAACGAACCGCAGCAGATGAACGGGTACGCCTACGCCAACAACACCCCGATGACCGAGAGCGACCCGGACGGTCGCTGGTCGTACGACCCGGGCACCGGTCACTACTGCGATGCCTGTGGCGGCTACGACACCCCGAACGCCCACAAGAGCAAGCCCAAGAAGAAGAAGTCGACGAAGAAGCGCTCGTCGAGTTCGGGTGGCTCGCACTTCTGCGACGGCTGCGAGTACGGCGGCAGCGGCAACCACCACTACCACCCGAAGCGCAAGAAGGTCTCGCCCGCCGATCTGCACATGTACGACCAGCGGAAGGCGGCCGAGGCACGCCGGCTGGCCCGCGAGTACGCGGCCAAGAAAGCCCGGGAGGAGGCCGCGAAACGGGCCCGGCTGGCCGCGCTGAAGGCCAAGAAGGACCAGTGGATGCACTGCATGGCCCGGTACGCCGGCTACACCAGCATCTGCGGCAAGGATCCGATTCCCCGTAACGGTGGCTTGTACGACCATCTCTACAAGCACGTGGGCATCGGTTGGTCGGCCTGTGTAGGAACGTGCTACAAGGTCAAGTTCCAGAACGGCAAGATCAGCGTGAGTGCATCGATCAACAGCAACCCGACTCTGCCCGGTCCCGGCTCGCTGTTCCCGACCATTTCCTACTCCCATCGGTCCCACGGGCGCCACGACATCAGCGTCTCGGGAAGCGTTGGCCGATGGGGTGGCGGTTACGGCATCGACGAGAAGACCGGCAAGGTCGATTGGGATGACTGGGATGTCTCCGTCGGCACCAACCCTGCGGGTGGCTGGATCGGCACCGAAAACCAGGGCATTACGGCAGGTGGGATGACCATGAGCTACACCATCTGGAGCAGCTGCCGGCGCGGCTCTTGCCAGTAGCCGTCCGTGAACCGGCTGGCCGTCGTGGCATCCCGCCACGGCGGCCAGCCGCGTTCCGGGTCCCTGTCCGGACGCGCCGTGTCCGGACGGTGGCCGCCGTCCGCGCTCGCCTGTCTTCCGTGACCGCTGAGCCGAACAACTGACGTCTATCCGTTTGCGGCGACATCACCTACCTGGGCGTCGGCGCCGGCTGGTGGTATCCGGCTACGGTCATCGACCTCGCCACCCGCCGTCTGATCGGCTGGTCGATCACCACCCACCTGCGCACCACCCTGGTCGTCGACGCCCTCGACGCCCTCGATGCCCTCGACGCCGCGGTGGCCGCCCGTGGTGGTCGCGTCGACAACGCGATCTTTCACAGCGACCGCAGTAGTCCAGTACACCAGCGGCGACCTCGCCGAGGCCTGCCACCGCCACGGCGTGCGCCGCTGGCGAAGTCCCTGCCGAAGACCGCGGAGGTGGCCGGAGCCGGCTACGTGATGCTCGGCAACCTCTACGCGTACGGGCCGACCCCGACCGAGTTGTCCAGCTCCCATCAGTCTGGACGGTGCCGGCAGCGGGCCGCCCGGGGACGGCCCATGTTGGCGGCGTCCGGCCGCCTCGCCGACTACCCCGGTCGATCCTGCTCTGTTGCGCCTCGAGCGGACTTGGCGGCACGCCGACGCTTACTCACGTTCATGTCGCGAGCGACATCGACGGCGGGGCAGCCGCAGTCCGCCAGCTCTCTGTAGATCATGTCGCTTGCGCTCGCCGACTGCATGGACCGAGATGCGCCCCACCCTCCGCACGACATGATCAACGCTTTGTACGCTGGCGCGATGGACGTCTACGGTGCGGTACGGACGAGGCAGTCGGTTCGTAAGTTCACCGATCGGCCCGTGACGCGGGAGGTCCTGCAACGCGTGCTGGAGGCGGCCGCCAACGCTCCGTCGGGCAGCAACATGCAGCCATGGCATGTCTACATCGTGTCTGGCGAACCGTTGGCAGAGCTGAAGAGGCGAGTGGCCGAGCGGGTGGCCGCCGGTGATTCCGGCGACGATCGCGAGTTCGCGGTCTACCCGCCCGAGCTGCGCTCGCCTTACCTCGAACGAATGGCGGCTCTTGGGGAAGGTCGCTACGGCTCGCTCGGCATCGCGCGCGGCGATGTCTCGGCTCGGGCACGGATCCGAGCCGAGAACTGGAACTGCTTCGGAGCCGGCACGGTGTTGTTCTGCTATCTGGACCGGGACATGCCAGCGCCGCGGTGGTCCGACGCGGGCATCTACCTGCAGACCGTGATGCTTCTGCTGCGGGCCGAGGGACTGCACAGCTGTACGCAAGAGGCTTGGGCGGAGTATCACCGCAGTGTCGCCGAGGTGATCGCGCCGCCTCCCGAACGAATGCTGTTCTGCGGCATGTCGATCGGCTTCGCCGACGCGACGGTGGTGCATCCGCGCATCCGCCGCGCCCCGCTGTCGGAGACCGTGACGTTCGTAGGCTGAGCGGCAGCGCGCCGTCACCACGCCACGCGACTGTCTGGTCTCAGTGATCGATCATCTGCCCAGGGGTGCAACTTGGGCCACGACAGGTTGGCAAAGACGAGTGTCGGTGAAATGGGAGTCGAACCTCGCCTCCCCCTGAGAGGGCCCGCTGCGACGACCGCGGCGTTTCTTACGTGATGCGTGTCACTGCAAGGAGCGCCGACTGTCGGTGCCGCCTCCTGTTCGTGTGAGCAACCACGAAGGGAGTCGGGAATGCGTAAGTGGACGCTTCTCTGCGTCGCCGGGATGCTCACGGCCGGGATGTTCATGCCTGCCGCCGCGTCAGCCGGTGAGCCGCAGGTCCGGGAGGATTACATCACCCTGACTGGTGACGTCGGGCCTGGTCCGGCTGGCAACACTCGGTTACACGTGTTGCGGGTCGGTTCGCCGTCGGCGCGGCAGGTGCTCGTCCTGGTGCCCGGGCAGTTCGGCGCGGCGGGCGACTTTCGGTTTCTGGCCCGAGAACTGGCCGGGCGGCTGCCTTCGACGCAGGTGTGGGCAGTGGACCGCCGCGAGCAGGACCTGGCCGACCTGTCGGGTTTCCGCAGCGGCCACCCCGATCGGGCCGCGGCCTACTACCTCGGCGGGCAGTACCGGGCACAGACCGCACAGACCGCGCCGTACGTCGCGGACTGGGGGCTATCGGTGACGCTGGAGGACCTTCGCCGGGTGGTCCTGGCTGCGAGGGATGGCGGTCGGCGGCAGGTCGTGCTGGGCGGGCACTCGTGGGGTGCCGCGACGGCGCTTGCCTACGCCGGGTGGGACTTCGACGGCCGGGCCGGTTACCGGGACCTTTCCGGGTTGGTGTTGATTGACGGCGGGGTGCACGACGCGTTCGCCGGAGAAGGTGATGTGTACCGGCTGTCTGTGCAGGATGCGGCGGACCGGTTGACGAAGATCGCCGGCGGCGAGGTGTTCGACCCAGCGCTCACGATGGGGCGGACCGAGACGTTCGCGATCCTGCAGCAGCTGGCCGGGCAGTACGCCAAGGCGGCGCCGAACGCGCCCTCAGCACTGGCCGCCTACCTGCCGGCGGCGCTGCGGCCACCGACGCCGGTGACGAACCTCGCCCTGCTGGACTGGCTGTTTGTAGGCCATCCGCTGGTGGCGGACGCCAGCGTCAACCCGGCGTACACCCGCCTGCCGGTGCTGGCTGACGCGATGGCTGGGCCGGTGCCCTCCGCTTTCGAGTGGTACTGGCCGGAACGGCTCACGCTGGACCTGGAGGCGACCGACGCATACGGACGCACTGCGGCCGCGGATCTGTTGGGCCTGCGACTGTGGCACACCCACGACATCGACGTGCCGCTGTACTCGTTCCAGACCGGCCTGACCCACGGCACCGTCAACACAGCGGCGCAATGGGTGGTGGAGAACTCGAAGATCCCGGCAGCCAGCTACGGCGGCGACAACGCGATGACCCATCTGGACGTACCGTGGGCCGATCCGCAACGCAACACGATGCTACGTAGCGTGGCGCCATTCCTGCGACAGCTCAACGGACGGTGACGATTGTGGACGACAACCAGGTGGGATCGCACTTCGTCGATCCCACCTGGTTGGCTACGACAGTACGGCGTGCCCAACGCGGGGACCTGATCGCCCTGCACGACCTCCTCGACGCGATCACGCCGTATGTACGTCGGCTGTGTGGACCGATCGCGTTACAGGACGCACCAGACGCTACCCAGGAGACACTGATCGTCGTGCTGCGCCACCTGGGGGATTTGCGTGAACCTGGCGCACTGTTCGGATGGGTACGGGTGATCGCGGTGCGGGAGGCGGTGCGGATCGCCAAACAGTCGTCGCGGACCGTTCCCATGGAGATGGTCGAGGTCCCCGCGCCCGGCGACCCGGCGCTGGTCGCGGACATCCGCGATGTACTGAACCGGTTGTCCCCCGAACACCGGGCCGTGTTGATGCTACGCGAGCTGGAAGGGCTCGACGAACAAACGGCCGGCCAACACCTCGGGGTGCCAGCCGGCACGGTGCGATCCCGGCTGTTCCGGGCCCGGCGCAGTTTCCGCAAGGCATGGCACACGGAAGGGGGCCGGCGGTGAACTGGCCGATCAGCGACCTCGACGAACTGCGCCGGCTGCACATACTGCAGGCGGCGTTTCCTGACGCCATGCTGGCCGAGACAGTACTTCTGGCCACCTTCGACCAGGTGTGGTCGGTCATCAGCGACGTGGAGAACGAATTCCCCGGCCTGGTGCCCGATGTCAAGTCGATCCGCATCATCGCCCGGAACGGCGATCGCATGCGAGCGATGGTGCACGGCCGGTCCAGGCTGCGCGCACCGTTCGACATGATTCTGCGCCCCGGCTGGTGCCTGATGCAGAGCCGGTTCCTCATCTTTGGCATGGCGGCCGTGCCGGCCGGAGACCACACCAGGTTCGGCTACCTGGCCGGGTTGCGTCTGCCGGGCATGCGGATCGTGAGACCATTGCTGGCACCGTTGCAGCGAAGGCTCGCCCGGGCCGTCCTGCGCCGCTTCGAGGCACGGTTCACCCACCCGGAGCCCCACTGAGTGGCACACGTCACCGGAGTGTTCCGGCCAGCGACCGCCTCTATCCAGCATGCAAACCTACAAAGTAGCGGCCGTTGTGACGGCCACCGTCCTGGGCGTCGACGCCCTCATGCATGTGTACTGGCTGACCGGCCGGACCTGGCCGGCCCGCGACACCAGGGCCTTGTCCCAGGCGGTACTCAACGCCGAGGTACCGTTCACCCCACGAGTGCTCGTGCCGCTCATTGTCGTGCTGACCGTCGGTGCCACCGCGGTGCTCGCCAAGGCCGGCCTGCTGGGCGGATGGTTGCCCGACTGGCTGCCCGGTTGGATCCCGACTGCCGCAACCGTCGCCGTCGCCGTCGGAGCGCTCCTTCGCGGCGGCGGGGGCATCGTCTGGGCACTGGGCATCGGCGCCAGGCGCGACACCGCCTTCTATTGGCTAAACCTCGCGTACACCCCGATGTCTTTGATCTTGTGCAGTGCCGCCACAGTCGTAGCCGTCCATCAGTGTCTGGCGCGGCGCTGAAAGTGCCAACGCGCGCGTCATTGACGGTGCCGAAGTTGGCAGCGTCGCTGGCTGACAGCGGGCATGAAACCTCTGTTCCAGTTCCACTCTTGATCCACTCGATCAGCGCCGCCTTGCTCATGGAATGCGACCCGGCCCAGGCGGCACCGACCTTGCCGCGTTGCGGCGTGCCCAAGCGCATCCGCTGAGACTCCACGCGCCGCCCGTTGCGGGACCGGGCGGCGCGTGGCCCACGTTTGGACGGAAGGGCCGGGGTCGTTGCCTCTCGGCGGTCTACGCCTGGGGCTGCCGGGTACAGAAGTCCTTCGGACCCCGACCTTCCGCGCGGTGAAGAGTAACGGTGCCCACTGACACTCGGGCGCCGGCTATGGCGGATTTAAGTCGCCACTAAGCCTTCGATTAGCCATAGCCGTTCGCTTGCGCGGAGCCGCCTCGGGCGGCGAGATGTACCTGCTGGCCTCCACCTGCCGGCGCGCCGATTCCGAGGCGAGCTGCCCAGCGCGCTGAACCCGCCCACCGGGTGCCGGTTCCGGACCCGCTGCCCCCTGGCGCAGGAGATCTGCGAGACGGAGCCGCCGCTGGCCGGCGACGGGCACCAGGTGGCCTGCCACTTCCCGCTGCGCCCGGAGTCGAGTGAGGCGTCTGCACGGGCCGGGGCGGCCGCATGACCACGGTGGAGATCTGCGTGAGCGACGTGCCGACGGCACTGGTGGCCGAGGCCGCCGGTGCCGACCGGCTGGAGCTCTGCGCCGATCTCGGCCAGGGCGGCACCACCCCCAGCCTGGGGACGGTCGAGGTGGCCCTGCGGACGTTGGGTCAACGGAGTAGGAGATCAATTCCGTGAACTCTTGACCGGCAACCAGCTCCTGACCAAAGATGCCTTCGGTCATGTCCTCGGTGAGGAAGGCGTAAAAGTCGCCGTCGGGAAATACGTCGACCGACCACACCTGCCTCGCCGGCCGAACCTGATCGTCGCCCGTCTTCTGGCGGTGCGGCCAGAACCAGTAGCCGGGATGTTGCCAGTCCAGCACGATAAGCCGCTCAGAGACGGGAGAGGCTTGCGTCATCGCCGGTAGAGCGACGGGCGTTAACCGCCGCTCGGCCAGCCGCGAACGTGGAGGCGGGGCTGTCGAAGATCGGGCCGAGATCGATCGTGACGGAGGGGCGAGGCTCGATGATTGCCGGCCCCGGTCGGCGAAGCGTGGGGTAGCAGTCGAACTCGACCACGAACCGCTCCCAGACTTCCACTTTGGGGTCGCCGGTGAGTTCTTCCCAGGCTGGCGCTGTCACCCGAGCAACAGGTTCTGCTCGATATTGCGGGCCTGGTCTGTCACGACGGCCAGGAAGGCCGCGAGCGCGGGGGCTGCGGGGCCGTCCCGAAGGACAGCGACCAGTCGACGCCCGAGCCTCTCCTCGGCGATGTCACGGATCGCCAGGGCTGGGTCTGCTGCGGGCAGTGTCAGCGCCGGCAGCAGCGCGACGGCTCCGGTGGTGCGCACGAGTTCGAGCTGGACGTCCGCGTCGCTGGACCGGTGCCGCACGTCGGGTTCGTAGCCGCCGATGGACCGGCAGCTTCCCACGACCATGTCGTGATGGCCGGTGCCCGCGTCGGAGGCTACCCAGACCTCTTGCCGCAGCGTGGACAATGCGATGGGTCCTTCATGCTTGGCCAGCCGATGCCCGGGTGACAGGACCAGTTTCAGTGGCTCCTCGTGCAGCAGCGTGAACCGCAGCCCTGCCGGCCGGGGGCGTGGGTGACCGTCGTACTCGTCGCTGATCACCAGGTCGACCGCTCCGAGCCGCAGTCCTGGTAACGCCTGTTCGAGTTCGAGCTCGGAGACCTCGGTGCGGACCTGCGGGTGCTCGACCATCATGCGTGCCACTGCGGGAACCAGCAGGCGACGAGCCGCTGACTGCAGACCGCCGGCGCGCACGGTGCCCCGCACCTCACCGCTCAGCGCGGCCAGGTCCGCTGACGCCGCCTCGGCTGCTGCCAGCAGGACTCGGGCGTGCTGTGCGAGCAGACGCCCGGCGTCGGTGAGCCGCACACCACGGCCGGCCTTCTCGAGCAGGCGCGCACCGACCTCCTTCTCCAGAACGCTCAACTGCTGGGACACCGAGGAAGGGCTGTAGCCGAGAGCCAAGGCCACCGCGCCGAGAGTCCCTCGTTCCTCAAGCTCGCGGAGCAGACGGAGCCGACGAAGATCCAGCGTCACCATCCTGAAATACTAACGAATCAGGTCCACCTATCGTCACTGGACCTGGAGTGTGTGGGCGCCGATGCTCTAGGGCATGGGTCCCGCACTGTGCCTTCTGTCAGCCGCGTGCTTCGGCGCCATGGCGATCTTCGGGAAGCTCGCGTACGCCGCGGGCGTCTCGCCTGAAGCGCTGCTCCTGGTGCGCTTCGGCTTCGCCGCCGGCCTGTTGGCGATGCTGCTGCTCCTGCGACCGGGTCTGCGGCGGCGCGACCCGGCGATCCCGGAGCGAAGGACGGGTCCTGCTCGAGTGACCCTGGGCCTGCTGGTGACGGCCCTCGGCCTGGGCGCCGTCGGGTACGCCACCCAGGCATCCCTGTATTTCGCGGCCTTGGCGCTGATGGACGCCTCGCTGCTGTCCCTGGTCTTCTACACCTACCCGCTGCTGGTCACCCTCACGGCCGTCCTGCTGGGCCGGGACCGCCTGACACCCGGCCGCTGCGCCGCACTGGTGGCCGCCTCCTGCGGGACGCTGCTCGTCCTCCTCGGTACCGGAGGTGTGGACTTCCACCCGCTCGGGGCGACCCTGGCGTTCGGCGCCGCTGTCACCTACACCGTCTACATCCTCGTTGCCGACACCGTCGTGCACCGGCTGCCACCGGTGATACTGTCCGCGCTGGTGATGGCAGGGGCCGCCCTCACCCTGGGCGCACGCGCCCTCGTGAGGGGCGGGGTCGACCTCAGCTTCGGGCTGCAGGGATGGTTCTGGCTCGCGTGCATCGCGGTCGTCTCCACCGTCTTGGCGATGCTGACCTTCTTCGCCGGCCTGCGGCGGACGGGCCCTTCGACGGCAGCCATCCTGTCGACGTTCGAACCGGTCGTCACCACGGCGCTGGCGGCGCTCACGCTCGACGAGATCCTCACCCCCGTTCAGATAGCGGGTGGCCTGCTCGTCCTGTCGTCCGTGGCCGTCCTGCAGGTGCAACGGACACGCCCCGGACACCGCGGCGCGGTGCCACACCGGGTGCCGAAGCGACCCGACCTCGACAACCCGAAACAGCCGGTCTCGATCAGCTAGAAGGAGCGCTCACAGGCATGTCCAGGCGTTCACACGCCTTCCGACCTGACGGACTTGGTCACAGCATCGCCGGGTCTCGATCCGGCCGCCGCGACGAAAGGGAGGACCCGTGAAAGCGGTCGTAGCCGAGGAGTTCGGAGGCCCTGACGTCCTTCGAGAGGTCGAGGTCAAGCAGCCCGAGCCGGAACCGCATCAGGTGCTGGTGAAAGTCACTGTCTCCGGGGTCGACTTCCTCGACGTACCCCAGCAAACCGGCGCCACCCGGCTGCGGACGCCCTTCCGCGTGGACGTCGAGGGGTCGGGACTGTCGCGGCTGGCGGACCGGGCCGGGTGCAATCGGCCAGGAGTGGCCAGGGCAGCCAGCACCAGCGGGACCGTCAGCGGGTGATCCGCCGAGGCCGGCCGGGCAGGCCGCCCGGCTTCGGCCGGTACGTGGGTAGCCCGATGGCGACGGCGAGCATGCAGGCCGCACGAGTGTCGAACGCCTCCGAGATGTCCTGGTCGTAGAAGGTCAGGCCGGTGCCGCCGTGGCCGAGGGTGGTGGCGGCCAGTTGCAGGCGGCCGGCGGCCACCCCCGCCTCGAGCTGGGCGACCCGGTACCCGCGCTCGCCGTACCCGTCGAGCACCTGGTTGAGATCGGCGCAGGCGAAGTTGGTGAACGCCGAGTCGCCGCCGAGCGGCTGGTCGAGGCAGAGCCTCCGGCTCAACGCCCGAACCCTGGGCTCCGGCGCTGGCCGGCGCAGCTGCGGCGGGCCGTCGGCCTGCTGGTACAGGCCCGGCTCCATGCCGTGCACCGCGTGGATCGCGACCTCGTGGGAGAGCAGGGTGGTCCCGGTCGGGATTGCGTCGGCGGGGACCGCTCGGGTCGCGGCCGCCATCGCCCAGTGCAGCAGCTCGGCGGGGGCGAGTTGGCGGCGTATGCGCCGGGTGGAGCCGCGGCGCAGGATGACGGACTCGATCGGCTCGCTGCCGACCGCAACCGGTGCATCGACGACGTCGGTGGCGCGGGGCAGGCCCGCGACGGCGGCCGCCCGCCAGCCGTTCACGTCGTCGTCCGTGGTGATCTCGCCGGCCTGCTGCACCTGGTTGACCAGCGGGAGGTCGGCCGGCGCGGGGGAGAGCTGCGTCGGCGGGAACTGCGGCGCAGGTAGCTCGACCGGCTCGGCAGCGGCGTTCGCGGTGGGCCGGCCGCAGGTGATCACCGCCACGGGGAACTCCGTCACGCCGTCGACGCCGAGCAGGCCAGACACGGCGGCGTCGACGAAACCTAGCCGTACCCGCACGGGTAGCCCGTGGCCTTCGGCGACGGCGAGCAGATTCGCGAGCAATGTCCCGGCGTCCCAGTAGACGTGCCGCCAGCCCCGTTCGCCGTACTTCCACGAGGTGCGCCACGGGAGACCGGTGACGACGAGGGCGAGCGGGCTGGCTGCGACGTCTGGGTCGGCGGTGGCATCGGCCAGCGCCAGGCGGTGGTCCCCAGCCGCGAGCGCCTCCAGGCCGAACACCTCCGGCGCGAAGTGGTACAGCCCGGCGTCGAGCCCGGCAACCTCACCGGCCACCGCGTAGACCTCGAGCGGGTGGAGATTGCCAGCGGAGGGGGCGGCCCGGAACCAGAGGTTGTCTCCGGCGGTCCGGGTGACGCCGGCCGAGTAAAACAGCAGCCGGGCGAGGAGTTCATCGTCGATGCTCGGGTCGCTCGGCGGTACCCACCCGGACAGGGCCGCCACGGCCGGCGCCCCGGCCGGCGGCAGGTCGCGGGGGAGAGCGTGCAGCGGCGCCCCGAGGTGACGTTTGAACGGCTGAGGCCGGTTACTCGGATCCATGGGGACGAACCCCGAGACACCCGACGGCCCGCCGCCGCGACACTGGTTCGTCTGGTGGTGGTAGAGCCGGGTCACCTCGCCGGTGCGCATCCGCCGGGCATACCCGCCGGCACCCGACGTATGCCCGCGTGCCGTCCGCGGCCCGCACCCGCCGGGCAGCCGCCTCAGTTCGGTGCTGCTACCTCGTCCGGTGGGTGCAACCTGCAGGTTCTCGCAGCGTCCACCGGCACCCATCATGCACAGTCGACCACCCATCGAATCCGTCCGCACATCAGCTGCGATCTCGCCGCTCTCACCAAATCGGCGGCCTGCCGCGGGTTGCGTTGGCGGGCGCAGCGTCCATCTTCCGTGACACCCTCGCCCTGCACGACAATGCACGTGTGCCGCTAGTCGTGGCTCGACGCGAGTACGTCCGGTGATGGCACCGCTTGGTGCGCCAGCTTCGGGTTTGCGCCTCGGCGGACCAGCCTACAACAGCCTGCGCGGGCCGGTGTGGCTCGGACAGGTCGCGCCACCGGCGTCGCGGCACCTGACTTGGTGTCTGAACATTCACCGGGAGGGGACCGTAGATGTCGCTGATCCGTCAGTCCCGTCCCGCGCTTGCCACGGTCGCGGCATTGGCTGGCATCGTGGGGGTCCAGCGGACCGTCCAGGCAGCGTTGGGCTCCCGCGGGCACACGGCGGTGGCGCAGTCGCCGGAGTTCCTTGCATGGTCGGCGTTCGTGTCAGTGAGTGTCGTGATCTACATTCACGTGTTCGTCAGGACCGTACGAGTGGTGCGCCCACCGTCGCGGGCGGTGCTGGCGGTGTCGATCATCGCCTACCTGCTCGTCGGCGGGGTGGTCCTCAAGCTGCTGACCGGCCACGGGCCAGCCGGAACGCTGGACACGGTGCCGCTGGTGATGCGTCCCCTGTATGCGGTGGCCGAGGTCGCAGCGGCGCCCGCCGTGATCGGGCTGTGGCTGGTCCACGCCAGGCTGCGCCAGGTTGATCATCTGCTCGAGCAGTGGCCCGAAAGATCAGACCCCGTGCTTACCGAGTTGCTGAGGAGCCGCACCGACCTCCGTCGCTGCTTGGCGGGGCTGAGCCTCATCGCATCAACCGCCCTCATCAACACGGCGGCACTGCGAAAGGCCCATCTGGCGTACGGCCTGCGGCCAGAACAGTTCCCGTCCGCCCTCGTGTTGCTGTACGGCGCCGCGGTCACCGCCATCGTGGCGCTGATCTACGTCCCAGCGTTTCTGGCATGGCGCGAGCGGGCTACCAACCTGATTAGCACGGTGTACCCCGTCCCCGCCGACGCGCGGCCAAGCGAGGAATGGACGAGCGGGCGGGCGAGGTTGAGCGACCTGGTCGGTGTGGATGCGACGGTCGCGAAGACCCTGGGCGCCGCATTCGGCATTCTCGCCCCGCTGGCCACCAGCCTGCTGAGTGTCTACATCCCCGAGCTGAAACCTGGCCCGTAGGCATCGACTCCCCAGCTTCACGGCATCCGCACGTGCCGCGACTCGCGCGCTTCGTACTGGACCGAGAACGGAGAATCGCAATTCCGCAGGGCTTTGGTGCACAGCGTTTTACGGGTTCTACCGCCGCCGTCACTCCGCCTTGAGCCGATAGCTGGCCAGTGCGGTGAGCGCGCCGTCCAGGGCGGACAGCTCGCGCCGATCATGAACCTCGCGGTCTACGAGATCCGCGACGGCAAGATTGCCGCCTGGCGCGACTACAGCAACCCTGAGTACGCGCGGAAGCTCCTCCAGAGCTGACCCGGACGCCCGAGGCGGCGGGCGTCCGGCCGGCGTCGAAAAGCATGGCACCGGTACGGCGACGGTGAGCCATCCGTGGACCGGGCGCAGCCTCGGATCTCACGGCTCCGTGGGGAATGCGTGAACGAAGGCGAGAACCGTGTGCCGTTCCTGGCCGTCCTCGGGGATTTGACGACGCCGCCAGCCGAGTAGGAGCTCGTCGATCTGCTGCCCGAGCTCGGCGAGCTCGTCCGGGGTCAGCCGGAGCCAGACGTGGCCTGCGTAGGCGACGTCGTCCCACGGTTGCTCTGCGGTCTCCAGGAACTCCCGCGCGTGCTCGTACTGTCGCTGAAGCAGGGCGCCCTCGGCGGACGTCGCGGCGGCCTGAGCGGTCGGCTGGTCGCGGAACTGGCCAATCGTCCAGCGCATTCCGCGCGTGACGAGCTTCCATCGGCGCTCTCGGCGGTCCGTGGCGGCCGCTGGCGCGGGAGCGACCAGCCCTGCCTCGACGAGCACTTTGAGGTGGTGCGACACGCTGCCGGTGGCCAGATCCATCGCCCGCGCCAGTGCCGTTGTTGTCGATGGCCCATGCACGGCCAGGGCGTCCATCAGCCGCGCACGGTCCGGGTGGGCGAGAGCGGTCAGGGCCCGCACGTCGTCGATTTGCCGGATATCTCCCGGTTCACCATCACGCATGACTCAAGCATACAACCAGATTTGCGCAAATCCGCTTGCAAACCTAGGGTGGCGGGCATGCCCCATCTCCCTCACGCCTTCCGGATCTTCTGGCTCGGCCAAGCCGTCAGCCTGTTGGGGACGGCGACCACGTCGACGCTGCTGCCGATGCTCGCGCCGTTCGGCCCGCTCAAGGGCCGGCGCGACCTCCCCGCACCGCCACCCCGGCGCTCGCGGCCCCTCGAAAGGAGCATTTCCGCATGACAATGAGCTACGCGCCGCTCGGACGCACCGGAATGACAGTCTCCCGCTTCACGCTCGGGACGATGATGTTCGGCTCCGCCGGCAACCCGGACCACGACGACTGCATCCGGATCATCCACACCGCCCTCGATCGGGGTATCAACTTCATCGACACCGCCGACATGTACTCCACCGGCGAGTCCGAATCGATCGTCGGCAAGGCCCTCCGCGGTCGCCGTGACCAGGTCATCCTCGCCACGAAGGGACACTTCGCCCTGGCGGAGGGCCTGAACAGAAGCGGCAACTCGCGACGCCATCTGCTCCACGCCGTCGACGCCAGCCTGACCCGGCTCGGCACCGACTACCTCGACCTCTACCAGGTGCACCGCCCCGACTGGGACACCGACCTCGAGGAGACCCTCGGCGTCCTCACCGACCTGGTCCGGGCGGGCAAGATAAGGACGTTCGGATGCTCCACGTTCCCCGCGCACGAGATCGTCGAGTCCCACCGGGTCGCCGACGCCCGCGGCCTGATGCGGTTTCGCACCGAGCAGCCGCCCTACAGTCTGCTGGCCCGCGGCATCGAACGCGACGTGCTCCCGGTCGTTGAGAAGTGGGGCATGGGCGTGCTCACCTGGAGCCCGCTGGGCTTCGGCTTTCTCACCGGTCGCTACCGCCGCGGCATCAAGACCGGAGCCGAGGGGAGAGCCGCACTTCGGCCCGCCTGGTTCGATCCCGCCGATCCGGTCGTGGCGCGCAAGCTCGACGTCGTTGAGCAGCTCGTGGAGGTGGCCGACAAACTCGGCGTTCCGCTGCCGGCGCTGGCGACGGCATTTCCGCTCGCGCACCGCGCCGTCACCTCGGTCATCACCGGACCCCGCACGCTCGAACAACTCGAATCCACGCTCGAGCACGCCGACCTCGTCCTCGACGATGACGTGCTGGACCGCCTCGACGCGATCGTCCCGCCCGGCACCGACGTGTACGACCCGAACGGCGCCGCCAACCCGCCGTGGATCACGGATGCGAGGCAGCGACGGCGAGTCGTACGACGCTAGTGGTGCGGCGGAGGGTCACGAGTACATCAGGTGCAGCGTCATGCCGGCGTCGGCGTGCGCCAGGTTGTGGCAGTGATTGGCCCACATTCCGGGGTTGTCGGCGGGGAAAGCCACCTCCCAGACGTCGCCGGGGCGTACGTCGAAGGAATCCCACCACAGCGGACTGCCGGTTGCCGGCTTTCCATTGCGGGACAGCACCAGGACGTGATGGCCGTGCAGATGCCACGGGTGCACCACCAGTGATCGGTCCACGATGGTGAACTTGACGATGTCGCCGAGGCGTACGACCTGGGGCGGGATGTTCGGATCGGCCGCGCCGTTGACGGTGTGGGCGTACCGCGGAAGTAGTCTGTGCAGGTCGAGCCCGCGGTCGAGAACGAGGGTGAACTCCTTGTCGAATCGGGACCACGGCACCGGAGAACCGACGCCGTAGGTGAGCGGATCCAGCACCGGCCACGCGCCGGTCGCCGCCGACACCGGTCCGGTCGAGTAGACCACCCGTCCGTCGACGAACAGCGCCACCGGCGTGGCGGGAGCGGTGAACACCAGGTCGTAGCGTCCCCCGGCCGGGATGAGCACGGCGGTGTCCACCAGCGGCGTCGGGCCCTGCAGGTCGGATCCGTCGATCGCCGCGACCTGGAACGGGGTCCCGGCCAGGGCGTAGCGGTGCGTCGTGCTGTCGGTGTTGATCAGCCGCAGCCGCACGGGCACCCCCGCCTCGACCGGCTCCGTTCTCGGTGCGGGCAGCGGAAGGCCGGCCAGCGTGTGCACCGGCACCGTGACGTCGACGCCGGTCACCGGTGCCGGGCGCACCACCAGGACGCCATAGAGCCCCATCCGCACGCCGACGTCGGAAACCGCATGCGTGTGGTACCAGTACGTCCCGGCCTGATCGGCGCGGAACCGGTAGACGAACTCCTGCCCGGGCAGCACCGCCGCCTGCGTCACGCCGGGCACTCCGTCCTGACTGTTCGGCACGTCGTACCCGTGCCAGTGCAGGGTGACGCCCCGCGCGATGTCCCGGTTGCGCAGCGTCACCTCCAGGACGTCGCCGACGGTGGCGGTCAGCTCCGGCCCGGGGACCTGCCCGTTGAACGCCCACGCTGCGATGTCACGGCCGCTCACGCTTACCGTGGCGGTCGCGGCCGTCAGGGTGAACCGCCTGGTCGGTTCGCCCACGCTCCGCCCATCCTCATGTCGATGATCATGTGGTGTGGCGGGGGCAGCGTCCGGGGCGACTGCCAACCCGGTGCCGGTCACCAGCGCCGCGACCGCCACCACGACGGCCGCCCGGGACACCGTCCGCGACGGGCGCGCCCCGAGGACGCGCCACGAGACCGAGGTCGCCGCGACGACGCCGGCGACCGCGAGCAGTCCCGTGCCCGCCGACGCGGGGTAGCCGTGCAGGACCGTCACGAGCAGGGCGCCGCTCTCGGCGTACCCGGCGAAGAGAAGCGGGACCGCGACGGACCGGATGTCGCCCGGGGCCCGCAGCAGCCGCGGCCCGGCGACGACCACCGCCGCGAGCGACAGGGGGGCGGCGATGAGGACCTTCTCCGCCGCGAACCACCAGCCGGCGCGGGCGAGCGCGGTGATCGTGATCGCGCGGGCGACCGTGGCGAGCAGCGCGAAGGCGGCCAGTCCCAGCGCGAGCGGACGGCGCCGGGCGGCCGCCGCGGCTCCGCCGCCCAGCCACCCGGCGGCCGCGAGGACCGCGATCACGAGGTCGGCCACGAGCAGCGAGCCGACGGTCATGCCGGCTCCCCTTCAGGGATGGCCACGTGGGTGGCGTCGACCGGCGCCGGGCGGGCCAGCTTGCGCGCTGCCCGGTGGACGTTGACCACGACGTGCACCGCGATGATGCCGTTGAGCGCGTGCAGCCCGGCGATGGTCAGGCCGAACGGAGTGCTGACGCCCGCGGCGTCGGTGGACGCGTTCGCGAGCATGGCGATGACCGCCTGCACGACGACGAGGCCGAGCGGCAGGACCGCCAGTCCGACAAGCCGGCCCGGCGCCTTCGCCAGCACCGCGAAGACGATGGTGAGCAGGGTGAGAACGGGGATGACTGCCATCCCGTTGACGCTGTGCAGCGCGTACGCGCCGTCGCCCTCGGGTTTCGTGAACGCGCCCACGGCGGCGAAGACGAACTGCATGACGAACGCGACGAGCAACAGAGCACTGACGACGACGAAGGCCTTGCGCATGGTGACCTCCTAGAGCTGAGCCGGGGACAGTGCCCGGGCGACGTGGTCGGTGGCCGTGATCGCGCCGTAGGCGACCAGCCGCACGAGGTCGGCGTCGGCCGGATGGGAAAGCCGCCAGAGGGCGACGTCGCCCGCCGTTATCGCGCTGGGCGCGAACGCCGCCAGCAGCGCGATCCGCGTCCCGACGCGGTCGGTGCCGGGCAGGTCACGGACCAGATCGATGGCCCAGTCCGCGGGCCGGGCCGGGTACCGTCCGTCCTCCCAGCGCACGGTGGCCGTCACGGTCTGGCGAGCCACTTCGCTCAGGAGATCTCCGCCTCGCGTGGCGGCGTCCCTCAGCGACGCGTACGCGACGCCGACCGGGCTGTCCCCGGCCCAAGCCGGTGGCGCCGTCGTGCCGGCGTCGAGGAGCGAAAGGCCGCGGCCGGGCTCCTTCGGCTCCCGAGCGGTCTTCGCGTAGAGCCGGCCGCCGAAGGACCGGACCACCGGGGAGCGTTGCAGGCCGCCGGGCAGCAGATCCGGGTCGAGCAGCGCCGAGACGATCCGGTTGATGAAGTGGAAGGCGAGCAGCGTGCCGGTGACCTCAGGGCGGTAGGGGCTGTGCCACTCGGCGGCTAGGGGGCTGCGGCTGGCCTCGGCCCAGGCGGCGAGCTGGGCGTGCCTCGGCTCCGGTGGCGTCCCGCCCTGGGAGATGACCTCGGCCAGCTCATGCTCGCCGAGCGCGTGCAGCAGCATCACGTGGGCGTCGACGCAGAACCGGCAGCGGTTGGCCCGGGACACCGCCGAAGCGACGAGCTCGCGATCGACCCGGGGCGCGTCCCCGGCGAGCAGGGCCTCACGCATCAGCGCCCAGGTCGCGGCCAGCACCTCCGGCAGGGCCGAGAGCGCCTGGAAGGTGGGTACCGGCCCGATGAACTCGTCCCGCAGCTGCCGGTAGACCTCCGCGGTGAGACCGGTCGCAGCCTTCGCGCGAGCGGGGGTGAAGAAGCGGTATGTCATGGGCTCGATGCTTGTCTCGGCGGGCCGGGAAAGCGTCGTGCCGCCGCAGGCACTTACCCGGCCGCCGATACCGCATCCGCGGTACGCCTCATCTACTGCAGGCGGGGGATGCCCCCTGACGACGGCCGTTCTACAGTTCGATCATGCGCCGCGATCTGCCGTATGCCCTCGGCGGCCTCGCCCTCGGCATCCTCCTGCTCGGCAACGCCGCGCTCGCGCCGGACGCCGGACCGGTGCGGGCGATTGACGTCGCCCTGGTCCTGGTCATGGCGGCGGCCCTGGCGGTGTGCCGGCGGTACCCCGTGGTCGCGTTGGGCGTGGTTACCGCCGCCATGCTGGCCCTTCACATCCAGGTGCACGCCGGGGTGTCCGCCGCGTTCGCCGTCCTCGGCACCGTCTACGTCGCCGCCTGGCGGGGGCGCCGATCAGCCGCCGCCCTGGCCAGCCTCGTCTTCCTCGGCGGCTTCCTCGCGTACGACATCTCGGTCGCGCCGGCCGGCCGGCCCGGCCAGCAGATCGTCGAGCGGACCGCCCTGCTGCTGGGCTGGTTTGTGGCGGCCAACGTCGCCGGGCTCATCGCGCGGCAGCGCCGGGCATACCTGGAACAGGTCGAGCAGCGGGCGATCGACGCCGAACGCACCCGCGAGGAGCTGGCGTTGCGTCGCGCCGGGGAGGAGCGCCTGCGTATCGCCCGGGATCTGCACGACTCGTTGACCCACAGCATCTCGGTGATCAAGGTGCAGGCCGGGATCGCCGTGCACCTGGCCCGCAAGCACGGCGACGAACCGTCGGCTGCGCTGCTGGCGATCCAGGAGGCCAGCAGCGCGGCGATGCGGGAACTGCGGGCGACGCTGGACGTTCTGCGCTCACCCTCCGACAGGGACCGCGTCGGGGTGGACCGAGTGGGGGAGCTGGCCGAGCGGACCCGGGCGGCCGGCGTACCGGTGCAGGTGACCGTCACCGGTCAGCTCCGGGACCTGCCCGCCGAGGTCGACCAGGCCGGGTATCGCGTCGTCCAGGAGGCCCTGACCAACGTGGCCCGCCACGCCGGCGCCGCCACCGCCCAGATCCACGTCGAGTACGCCCCGGCACAGCTGACCGTCTCGGTGACCGACGACGGCCAGGCGTCGCCGGTCCCGCCGCTGACACCGGGGGTGGGCCTACGCGGTATGCGGGAACGGGTCACCGGAGTGGGCGGCACGCTGCACGCCGCCGCCCGCGACGGCGGGGGGTTCGCGGTACGGGCCACGTTCCCGCTGGACGGTCCGGCATGACTGAGCGCTTGCGCGAGGTCCAGCCAGCTCAGTCCGCCACGGATCGTGGCGGCTCCGACCGGAGGGGGGAGCCGGCATGACTGAGCGCTTGCGCGAGGTCCAGCCAGCTCAGTCCGCCACGGATCGTGGCGGCTCCGACCGGAGGGAGGAGCCGGCATGATCCGGGTCCTGCTCGCCGACGACCAGGCTCTGATGCGGGCCGGATTCCGGGCGTTGCTCGACGCCGAGGACGACCTGGAGGTCGTCGGCGAGGCGGCTGACGGCGCTTCGGCCGCCCAGCTGTCGCGACGCCTGCGGCCGGACGTCGTGCTGATGGATGTGCAGATGCCGGGACTCGACGGCATCGAAGCCACCCGGCGCATCGCCGCCGATCCCGACCTCGCCGCGGTCCGCGTCCTCATCCTCACCAACTACGGGCTCGACTCCTACGTCTTCGCCGCACTCCGCGCGGGTGCCAGCGGGTTTCTCCTCAAGGACGCCGACCCCGCCGACCTGCTGCAGGCCGTCGCCGTCGTGGCTCGCGGCGATGCGCTGCTCGCCCCGGCGGTCACGCGTACGCTCATCAGCGAGTTCGTCGCCGGACCGCCGCCGGCCGACCCGGCGGCCGGACGCGACGTGCTGACCGCCCGCGAACAGGAGATCATCGAGCTCGTCGCCCGGGGGCTGAGCAATGACGAGATCGCCGAACGCATGGTGATCAGTCCGTTGACCGCCAAGACGCACGTCAACCGTGCGATGACGAAGCTGCACTGCCGCGACCGTGCCCAGTTGGTCGTGTGGGCGTACGAGTCGGGGCTGATCACGCCGCGTCGCCGCTGACACCACATCGTTGGGCGCGGAAGACAACGGCCGCGCGACGATGTGGGCTCCAGCCACGCGGTCCATCGAAGACTAGCCCAGTTCGCCCTCCAGCCATTGCAGGACATCGGGGGTCACCGGGTCGGTGATGTCGGCGAACTCGTCATGCTTCTTCAGGAACTTGGCCACGTAGGGGCAGACGGGCACGATCCGCTTTCCGGAGGCGCGTACGTCGGTGAGCGCCTCCTGGACCAGATGGGCGGCCAGGCCCTGGCCGGCGAAGGCGTCGTCGACTTCGGTGTGGAAGAAGACCCGTTGCTGACCGCGGTCGCGGTACTCGGTCAGGCCGGCCCGCTTACCGTCGACCAGGATCTCGTACCGATGCTTGGCATCGAACCGCTCGACGATCGGAGCGGCAGACGGTTGACTCATGGGGTGCCTTTCGGACGGAGCTGGCGCGGAGGATTCCGGCGCGGCGTAATGGTGGCGTTCGGCAGGGCGGGCGCCGGAAGGCGGTCCCCCGGATATCCCTCGACCGTGCCGAAGCGGTCGGAGGATGCCTCCCAGTCTGCTCGGGCCCGGACGATGTCCTCGTGGGTGCGGCCGATGAAGTTCCACCACATGACGATCTCCTCCTCGAACGGGGTACCGCCGAGCAGGATCGTCCGTGCCGGGCCGTCCGACAGGTTCGCGAGCGCCAGAGCGTCGATGCCGGGGCGGACATAGCCGAGGTCCGTCGGGCGCAGCAGGGTGTCGGCTACGCGGACGTGCCCGCTGTCCACGAGAAGGCCGTGCTCGAAGGCGGTGTCCACGGCGAGTGTGATCGCCGCACCCGGTTCGAGGGTGATCTCGACGCCGAGCAGCGGGGTGAACGTCCGCACCGGAGAGACACCTCCGGCGAGCGAGCCCAGGAATACCCTGATCTCGGCCCCGTCGATCCGCAGGGGTTCGGGTACGTAGTGCTGAAAGTCTCGTTCGGCGTTTCGGTGCTCTTCGGGCAGGGCCACCCACAACTGGACGCCGTGCAGGACTGTCGTGCGCGGCGTGGAGACCTCCGAGTGGGCGATGCCATGGCCGCCCGTCATGAGGTTCAGCTCCCCGGGCCGGATGAAGGCGTGACTGCCCAGACTGTCGCGGTGTTCGACCTCCCCGCTGAACAGCCAGCTCACCGTCTGCAGGCCGGTGTGCGGATGCGGGGGGACCGTCATGCCACCCGTCCGGGCGACGTCGTCGGGGCCGTAGTGATCGGCGAAGCACCAGGCTCCGATCAACGTCCGGGCCCGCTGTGGCAGCGTCCGCCGCACCGACATCGCCCGCGGCCCGCCCAGGGGTACTTCCCGCGGGGAAAGCACGTCGACCTGTGGCGCCTCAGCCGGCCGTCGGGTGTCCACCAGCGCTCCACCTTTCATTTCGACAGGTTGGGCTTCCACCTTGCTCATCATTGCTTCGCACGGCAACTATATGCCGCCGGTTCCTTCGTCGAGCAAGTAAACCGTCGCTGTTCGCCCAATGCTCAGCGGGTGGGGCTGCTTCCCCCGCCCGACCGATCATTGGCAGCCGGGCCGCGGTCCTCGAACTCGTACGTGGTGGTGAGGCCCTCGGGCAGGTCGGGGACGAGCGCGTTGGTGCCGTCGACCACCTGGACGTAGCGGCGGCCCTGGAGGATCGAGTAGCTTCCGTCGGCGACCTGCTCGATCTTGAAGAGCTGCGTCTGCGCGGTCGGATCGCACCCGCGGTCGCGGACGCTGCCCGGCGCAGCGTCGTGCACGACGGTCATGCAGATCTGGCTGGTGCCACCCGGCGTAGCCAGCATGATCCGGAATCTGTCCCCCTCAGGGTGTAGGACCCACAGCGCCCGGTCGTCGATGTCCTGCTCGGTGGTGGCTCGCACCCGGTCGTCGTCACGGCCGATCGCCAACGCGGCCCCGCCCATGCCGGGCACCACGATCAGGACCTGCCGCCGGCCGCCGAGGATCTCCTCTGGTCCCGCTGGCGCGGTAACGGACGGAGCGACCGATGGCGGGACCTCGCCCGCTGGGCCAACAACACCCCTGTCCGGCGTCCCAACGTGGTCCCGCGCCGGCAGCAGGGTGGCGCCAGCGGTCACGACCAGCACGGCCAGGCCCGCGCCGGTGACCGCCACCCGGCGCCGCCGGCGCTGGTCGCTGCGGCGGCGCAACGTCTGCGCTGTGGGCAGTGTCGTAGCCTGCCGGACCCGGTCGGCGATGGCCGTGAGGTCGTCGTGCGGATCAGCCATGGGAGGCCCCCTCCTCGTGCGCCTCGGCCAGCATTCCGGCCATCGCTCGTCGACCGCGGGCAAGGTACGTCTTGACGGTCCCGATGGGCACCTGCATCTCGGCGGCCACCTCGGCAACGCTGAGATCGTTCAGGTGGTACAGCACGACGGCCCGGCGCTGGTTGGCGCTCAGCCGCTGCAGCGCCTGGAGGAGAGCGACGTGGTCCTCGCTGAGTCCGGGCACGCTCTGATCCACGGCGGCCCGGCGGTGTGCACGGATCCGGTTGATCGTCTTGCGCCAGCTGCTCACCGCCGTTCGGGAGGCGACCCGGCGGACCCACGCCTCCGGGCTGTCCGCCTCCCGCACAGTCCGCCAGCGCTGCCAGGCCCGCATGAAAGCCTCGGCGACGGCGTCCTCCGCCTCGCTGCGGTTGCCCGTCAGCGCATAGACGTGACCCACGATCCGTCCCGCGCAGGCCGCGTAGAAGGCATCGAACTCCTCGGCGTCACGCACTCGACCTGCACCTCCCCAAACCTCGTCTCGTGGTTGCCGCGGAATGACACCCGGGAGGGACGTAGGTGCCACCTGCGCCCTGCGGGTTTGTGGCAATCGTCACACCGTGAATGATCAACCTCTCGAGCGGGCCGTGCGTCATCGTGCCGTCCCGGGAGAGGCCCGTGGCGGAGAGGACGATGTGCGACGACGGCAACGACGCGCCCTGACAGCCGGAGTGCTCGCGACCGCGCTGGCGGCGGCGGGCCTCACGGCTACCCACGCGGACGCGCAGGAGAAGCCGGGGGCCACGGTCTCCGGCAAGCCCGGTACCTACACGTTGATCACCGGGGATCGGGTGTCGCTGGACGCCGACGGCCACCTGGAGATCCAGCGGGGGCCGGGGCGGGCCGGCATGCGGTTCGTGAGCAGCCGGGAGGGCGGTCACCAGTACGTCGTCCCGGTCGACGCGATGCCGCTGCTGCACGGCGGGCAACTCGACCGGCGGCTGTTCGACCTCACCGCGCTCGGCGAGTTCGGCTACGACGACCGGACCGCCGAACTGCCGCTGCTGGTCGCGTACCCGGAGAACATGGCGCCGATGGCACGGTCTGCGGCCGTCGAGGGTGCCGCTCGGGTACGGGCCGACCTGCCCGCCGCCCACGCGCTAGCCGTACGGGCGGGCCTGGACGAGCGAGTCACGCTCTGGGCGTCACTCACCCGCGGCGCGCCGTCCGAGCGCACGTTCACCGCCGGGGTCACCCACGTCTGGCTGGACGGCAAGCGCCGGGTCTCCCTGGACCGCAGCGTGCCGCAGATCGGCGCACCAGCGGCCTGGCAGGCCGGCTTCGACGGCACCGGCGTCACGGTCGGCGTGCTGGACACCGGGATCGACGCCAGCCACCCCGACTTCGCCGGGCACATCGCCGCGATCCGGGACTTCACCGGCGGCAACGACCCCGGCGACACGGTCGGCCACGGCACCCACGTGGCGTCGACCATCATGGGCAGCGGCGCCGCCTCCGGCGGCCGGTACCGCGGCGTGGCGCCGGGCGCGAAGGTGGTCGTCGGCAAGGTCTGCGCCAGCGTGGAGTGCCAGGACTCGGACGTCATCGCCGGCATGCAGTGGGCCGCGTCGCAGGCCCGCGTGGTCAACGTGAGCCTGGGCGGTACGGACGCACCGGGTCTCGACCCGCTGGAGACCGCGGTACAGGACCTGAGTCACCGGTACGGCACCCTCTTCGTGGTCGCCGCCGGCAACGAGGGCAAGCCGAAGTCGGTCATGTCGCCGGCCTCCGCGGACGACGCCCTCGCCGTCGCCGCCGTCGACGCCGACGACCAGCGGGCCTACTTCTCCGCCAGGGGCCCCCGCGTCGGCGACAACCACATCAAGCCCGAGATCAGCGCGCCCGGCGTCGACATCGTGGCGGCCGCCCCGGGCGGCGACTACGTCGCCATGTCGGGCACGTCGATGGCCACCCCGCATGTGGCGGGTTCGGCCGCGATCCTCGTCGGGCAGCACCCGGACTGGTCCGGCCCGCAACTCAAGGCCGCCCTGATGGGCTCGGCCAAGCCGGCCGGCGACGACAGCCTCTACGAGCAGGGCGCGGGCCGGGTGGACATCGGCCGTGCCATCGGCCAGCCGATCGCCGCCGACGTCGCCGCGGTCGACTTCCCGGTCCAGCGCTGGCCCCACGCCGACGACACCCCGATCTCCCAGGTCGTCGGCTACCGCAACACGGGCAGCGCGCCGGTCACCCTGTCGCTGACCGTCGCGCCGGCCGCGGCCGGCATGATCACCGTCAGCCCGGCCACCCTGGTGGTGCCGGCCGGCGGCCACGCCGAGGCGACGATCACCGTGGACACCCGGGTGGACGCCCCCGACGGCCTCTACCAGGGCGCGCTGACGGCGACCGGCGCCGGGGACCTGCGGGTGCGGACGCCGTTCGCGCTCAACCGCGAGATCGAGAGCTACGACGTCCGACTTGACCACACCGGACGCGACGGCACGCCGGCCACGGAGTACCGGACCGTGGCGGCGAACCTGGCGACCGGGGAGTTCACCATCATTGACGGGCAACCGGGCGGCGGCACCCTGCGGCTACCCAAGGGCCGTTACGCGCTGTACAGCACCATCCACGAGGGCAACGTGTCGACCCTGCTCGTGCAGCCGGTCCTGGACGTACACGGCCCGGTCACCGAGGCGCTCGACGCCCGTACGGCCCGGGCGGTCGCGCTGACGGTGCCGCAGCGGGACGCCGCACCGCTCTCGATCAACGTGAGCGCGAACTGGAACGACGGCTTCCGCTATCCGGGTGTCCAGCTCAGCGGCGTGTCGTTCGCGGACGTCTTCTTCGGCCGGATCGGGCCCGCCGTCGCGGCCCCCGAATTCACCGTGACGCTGGGCGTCGGGCTTGCCCGGCCGGGCCCCGACCGGACGTTCCGGAACAGCCCCTACACCTACGACCTCGCGTACGTGCGCCGGGGCGACATGTTCACGGGGCTGACCACGAAGCTGTCGCCGGCGAACCTCGCCACCGTCAAGGCGACCTACCGGAGCCAGTCCACCACCGCGACCGCCGTCCGCTTCCACCGCGCGGCGTCCCCCGGCGGCCCGGGTCCGATCGGTTCGAGCACGTCGATCGACCTGCCGTTCCGCGCCACCGAGTACTACAACACCGACGGCGGCATCGTCTGGACGTCCACGTTCGTCGAGGGCGACAACGTCACCACGCAGGAGTCCACCTTCCAGCCGGGCAGGACGTACACCCAGACCTGGAACGATGCGCCGTTCGGGCCCACAGTGGGCCAGGCGTCGGCCTGGTCGCCGCTGGGGTACGCGGGCCGCGACGGCGACACCATCTCGGTGGCAGCGCCGCCGCTGTTCGGCGATGCGACCGGCCGCCCCGCCAGCCGCGACGACCTGCCGGTCCACTTCCGGTTGTCGCGCAACGGTAAGGAGATCGCCACCGCGGACGGCCCGTACGCGGACTTCTCGGTGCCTGCCGACAAGGCCGCCTACCGTTTGGAGGCGACCGTCACCCGCGGCGCCCCGGACACCCTGTCGACGTCGGTCTCGGTGGCCTGGACCTTCACCTCGGCGCACACGTCGACGCCGGAGCGACTGCCCCTGACGACGGCCCGGCCGATGCCCGTGCTCGACGACACCAACACGGCCCGGGCGGGCACGACGATGACCATCCCCGTGGCGCTGGACCAGCAGGCGGGCTCGGCCGCCGCGCCGAACCGCACGCTCGACGTCGCCGCATCCTTCGACGACGGCAGAACGTGGGTCGCGTTGCCGGTCTTGCGGGGCGTCGCACGCATCGCCCATCCGCGACGGCCCGGCTTCGTGTCGCTGCGCCTGACGGCCACCGACGTCGCCGGCAACATGGTGACGCAGACGATCCAGCGGGCCTACCGGATCGCCTGAACCACTGCCGCAGTCCGGGGTGGCCACCTGCCGGTGCCGCCCCGGACTGCGGCGTCCGCCGATGGTCGCGAGCAAACAAGATCACACCGGTCGACGGTGTTTGGCGACGAGGCCCCCGGTGGGGCGCCGATGGCGGAACAGATTGGGGATCTCAAGCACTCGATCTTGCGCCCTGTAAGACGATGTCGTCGGAGAGCCGATGGATTCACGGAGGTGAGAGGTGCGCGGCCCCCTTCGGCGTACACCGCCGGGGAGCGTGCGGCGAGAAGGCCGCGATGCTTACGAGCGGCTGCGCACGTACTTTATCGTCGCGGCGCAGGCGGCGCGGGAGGTCGCGGTGCTGTCACCATGGCGGAGACGTCGGCTGGGCATCATGCGCCGGTACGAGCACGCCGCCGAGCACCTCGAACTCGCCTACACCAACAGCCGCGAGATGGTGCATTGGGCCGTGTCGACGATACGCGCCAGTGAACCGGTGCCGGTCGGTCTTCCGGCGTCGATCGAGCACCTCGGCGAGGCGCTCCGGCTGTTGCATCGTGATTTCCTCGCCGGCCAGGAGCCTGACCTTGCGCGGGCGCGGGCCCTGCAGGCCATCAAAGTGGTCAACGAGGCGTGCGCCGACGGTGTCGAGTTCGCCGGGACCGTCGTCGTCTCGAAACTGCGCGTAGGCGTCTCTGAGCTCTTGGAAGCCTCCGGAATGCCACCGACAGAGGCGAAGCACCAGGCGGGCTTGACCGCCGAGAAGTGGGTGATGTACCGGCGGGTGGCTGAATCTGACCAGCGTTTCCAGTGCCGCCCACTGCCCGTCGGTCCGGTCGAACCGCCTTCTCACCGCTGAGGTGGCCGCGAGGTCTCCGGTGTTCAGGGTGTCGTCTCGGTCGATGAACCCGCTACCGGAGACCTCGCTGCGTATCGATCACTCGGGTACCGGCGACGACCCGCTCTGGACCAGCCGCCGTCAGCTGCCTTCCACCCGCTTCTTGAGGGCCTCATTCAGTGCGACGAAGCCCGCCTGCGTGTTGTTCAGCAGCTTTCCGGTGAAAGGCACCAGGATCCCGGTGAACCGCTCGGCCTGCACGAGCCGGGTGCGGCCGTCCGAGGTGGCGGTCAGGGTGAAGATGTGCTCCCCGTCGAAGACTCCGGGCATCAGGAGCCGGCCGATCCAGCGCAGCTCATGTGGTGGTGTCTTGGCCAGGACGCGTGGCTTGAGCGAGATCGGGCTGGAGCCCGGGGGATAGGCCCGGAAGTTCAGCCGTTCGCCCACGGCCAGCCGGCCGGTTGCCTCCCGCAGGAAGGGGTTCCATTCCGGATAGGCGGCGACGTCAATTAGCACCTCCCATACGGCGGCGGGGGCAGCTTCGATCTCGATCTCGGTGGTGATGGTCCTCATGCCGGAATCTTCGCGGCGTGATCGTCACGGCGGGAGGACAGTTCGCGCCGGTGCGGGGACCGAACGCGCGGGATTACGAGGCGGCTCGCCGGTAGTCCGTGGGGCTGCTGCCGTGCCGGCGGTGAAACGCTCGCCGGAAGGCGCGTACGTCCGAGTATCCGAGGCGGGCCGCGATCGAGGCGATCGGCATCGCGCTGTCGCCCAGCAGCTCCGCTGCGAGTGCTGCCCGGGCCGCGTCCACCTCGGCACGCCAGGTCGTGCCCGCCGAGCGCAATCGCTGCTGGAGGGTACGGGGGCTGACGTGCATGTGCGTCGCCGCCGCAGTCAGACTCACCTCGCCGGCTGCCAACGCGCGGGGGAGCCACCGCCGCACCGAATCCAGCGCCGCCGTCTGGTCGTCGACGGCGGGGAATGTCTGGATCCGCCCGGCGGCGTGCCGGCGCAGCACCGTGGCAAGCACCGGGTCGGCGCTGAGGATGCGGGTGGCGAGATCCGCCTTACGGAAGGTCACCGTGTTGGTCGGCTCGCCGAACCGGATTTCTTCGACACCCAGAGCATGGACCAGTGGACGGTGCAACCGGGGCGCGGGCTGCATGAAGCCGACGCTGTACGGCGTGACGCGGGTCCCGGTGGCGCGCTGGGCCATCGCGATCTGGTAGGCGACGCCGAAGCTCGCCGACTGCAGGCTGGTCATGGCGGCATGGTCCGGCGGCACATGCGTGGTCAGGGTGACGAACCTGCCGTCGTCGGTCAGCGTCGCCCCGCCCACGCGGGACAGCGAGGCCAGATGACGCAGCGTGACCTCGATCGCCTCACCGAGCGTCTCGGAAGTCAGGTAGAGCGAGTCCTGGAGGCCGAGCATGCCGACCTCATGGCCGAGCCCGACGTGTGCCCCGACCAGCGGATCGTCCAGGAGCCGCTCGGATCGGCCCCAGAGCGCGTACACGCGCTCGGCACTGACCCATGCGGGCACCTCGAGCCGGCTCAAGTCGAGACCAACCTCTCGCGCCAGCCGCGTGGGATCGGCTCCGAGGCGTGCCAGCGAGGGCAGCAACATCCGCGGCGCCTCGGCCGAGATCAGGACCTCTGACATGATCCGAGAGAGTACTGAACCCCCGGCTCGATCAACCTGTACCGGATCGCGACGATCCTGCGTGCGAAGGAGGCGGGACTGTCGCTGACGTACCGTCATGACAGCCCGAGCGGACATGCCCGGGGTGGCCACGGATCCGGACCGTCGAGTCGTCCTTCCGGGCATTGGCGACCCGGATCCGTGCTGCCTTATCCGGCGTGGTGCCGGCGCTCAAGCCGTGCGCAGCGCCTCGGCCGGGGCGAGACGGGCGGCCCGCGTCGCCGGGTAGACGCCCGCCAGCCCCCCGATGAGGATGGCAGCGGCCAGTCCCGCGCCGATCGCGGCAGCCGGCACGAGCGTCTGCCAGCCGCGGACGGTGGCCGTCGCGTACGTGACCGCGGTGCCCAGCAACACCCCCACCGCGCCGCCGCCCGCGCCCAGCAGCAGCGACTCGACCAGGAATTGGGCCGCGACGTGCCGCCGGGTGGCCCCCAGCGCCCGGCGCAGCCCGATCTCGCCACGCCGCTCCAGGACCGAGATCACCAGCACGTTGGCGATGCCGATGCCGCCCACCAGCAACGCCACCGCGCCCAGACCGAGCAGCAGAACGGTGGCGCCGCCGGTGACCGCGAGCCGGGCGGTGAGCGCTTCGGAGGGCCGGCTCACGGCGACCTCCTCCGGGTGGGCCGGGTTCGCCGCCCGCCCCAGCAGGCCGGCCACCTCGTCGGTACGCTCGGTCTGCGCCCGCACGAAGATCCGGGTCGGGTTGCCGTCGTACCCGAATTGGGCGGCCGCCACCGGCGCGCCGATCAGCGCCGACGCGTCCAGCTCGGGCGCCAGCTCGACCGGCGCCATGATGCCGACCACGGTGTACCAGCGGTGGCCGAGGTAGACCTGCGGGTGGCCGGTGATGTCGCGGATGCCCAGCGACGTGGCGGCGTACTGGCCGAGCACCACCGCCGGATAGCGGGCCAGCGCCGCGTCCAGGAAGCGGCCGTCCACCAGGGTGCCGTCCAGCGTGGCGAGCAGCGCCGGGTCGGTGACCCGCACGGACAGCCCGCCGGTGCGCCCGGGCGGTATCCGGTCGTTGCGGTAGATGCGCACGTCGAGGGTCGCGGTGGCCGCCGAGGTGAGCACCCCATCGGTACGCGCCACCGCCGTGCCCGCGGTCACCGGCAACTTGGCCTCGTCCCCGCGGATGGTCTTGCCGTTGGCCACGGTGAGCAGGTTGGTGCCGACCCGGTCGATGCGGGCGAGCACGTCGGCCTGGCTGGACCGGGTGACGCCGAGCACGGCCACCATGGCGGCGATTCCGATCGCCACCCCGAGGATGGACAGCGCCGCCCGTCCGGGCCGCGACCGCAGGCCCACGGTGCTCACCGGCAGCAGGTCGGCGACGCGCAGGCGGGACCTCACGACGCACCCCCGCTGTCTGCGACCACCAGGCCGTCCCGCAACTGGATGCGGCGCCGCATCGCCGCGGCGACCCGCTCGTCGTGCGTGATCACCACGATGGTGACGCCGTCGTCGTTGAGCTCGCGCAGCAGTTCGACGATCTCGGCGCCGGTGACCGAGTCGAGGTTGCCGGTGGGCTCGTCGGCGAGCACCACGGCAGGGCGGCCGACCAGCGCGCGGGCGATCGCCACGCGCTGCCGCTCGCCGCCGGACAAATGCGCGGCGGGGAAGTCGGCGCGGTGGGCCAGGCCGACCCGCTCGCATGCGGCGCGGGCGGCACGCCGGCGTTCGGCGGCCGGCACGCCGCGGTAGAGCAGGCCGGTCGCCACGTTCTCTGCCGCCGTCAGCCGCTCCAGCAGGAAGAACTGCTGAAAGACGACCCCGAGGAGGTGTGCACGCACACCGGAGAGCTGCCTGTCGCGCAGCTTCTCGACCGGGTGGCCGGCGATGCGTACCGAGCCGCTGGACGGGCGGTCCAGGCCGGCGGCGAGGTTGAGCAGCGTGGTCTTGCCGGAGCCGGACGGGCCGGCGACGGCGACCAACTCGCCGTTGTGCACGGTGAGGGTGACGCCGCGCAGCGATTCGACGGGTGGCGTGCCCGGGTAGACCTTGCGCGTGTCGATCAGCTCCAGGACGGCGGTCATGGCGGTGCCTCCTTTTGCCATGCCGTCCTGGTCCTCGCCGGTGAGGTCGTTGTGCACCACGGTTGGGTGCCGCTCGGCGTGGTCGGTCATGACGCAGGCACCTCCACGGTCTGGCCGGCGGTGAGGCCGCGGACGATCTCCACCTGGCCCGTGCTCTCGTCGAAGCTGCCCGGTTCCACCTGAACCGCGGCCCCGCCGGCCAGACGCACCTGGTAGCCGCCGCCCGGCCGCGCGAGCAGTGCGGCGATCGGGACCAGCAGGACATCGCGGCGGGTGCCGGTGACGATGTCGACGGTCACCGGTGCCTGATCCAGGCCGGAGCCGCGGGGCAGGCGGACCGCGATGGTGAGCGGGACCGTCGCCGTGTCCGGGTTCGCCGGCTGCTGCGGGCCGTTGCCCGAGTCAGCGGAGGGCCCCGTCGCGACCTCGCCGACGGCGTTGACCCGACCGGGGATCGGGTCGGCGTCCGGCAGGCTGACCTCGACCTGGTCGCCGGTGTGTACGGCGCTGCGCTGCGCGGTGTCCAGTTGGGCGGTCACCGCCCGGTCCGTCGACGTCCCGCTGAGCACCGTTGTCCCGGGTCCGACGGTGCCGCCGACCCGGATCTGCAGCTGGATTACGCGCAGCGGGGTGGGCAGGAAGACGACCTCGCCCTGGGTGAGTCGTCCGGTGCGCTGGTACGCCGGCAGCCCCCGGGACGCCTCCCAGCGCCGGATCGCCGCGGCCGTGGCGGCGCTGAAGTGCCGGTCCACGGTGATCCGGTGATACGGGTCGAAGCCCATGGCGACCAGGTTGCGCTCCAGTTGGCGCACGTCGGGGCCGTCGCTCATCCCGTACCGGAAGTCGCGGTAGGCAGGGACGCTCCCCAGCAGGAGGCGGACCGGCGCGTCGGCCACCCGGTAGAGGACACCGCCACGGCCGATCGTGTCGCCCGTGTCGGGTGCCGCGGTGAGCACGCCCGGCGCGCCCTGATGGTCGACCGTGTAGGAGCCGGCGTAGCCGAGGACGCCGCCGACCTGGACGCGTTCGGTGAGCGTGCCTTGGGTGACCTTGGCCGTTCCGATGGCCACCGCGGCGGCGGGTGTGTCCGGGGCGTTCCCCTGGGGGTGGGCGGCGTAGGCCACGCCGGCGGCGAGCGGCGCGGCCACCACAACCGCGAGCACCGTGCCGGTCCCGCGCCGGCGGCTCACTTCTTGCCTCCGTTCGCGCCACCGCCGTTGTCCCTGACGCGGATGTCCCCGCTCCAGATCTGCCGGCACGCCTGCTCCGCGGGGTTCATCCGCTGGGGCGGGAGTCCGTTCGCCAACGGGGTTCCGGTGAGGTCGAATTCGCCAGCGGCGTTCGGGTCGGGGAACTCGGGGACGCCGTGCTCGCGGATGCACCTGGCGTACTCGGCGAGCTTGCGCAGGTCCTCGGCCGAGAGCTTTTCCTTTGGGCGGAAGGCCGTCGGGGGGTAACGGTCCTCGATCGACTTGCACGCCTCGATGACCCCCGGATGGTTCCGCAGGTCCGTCTTCCACTCGTACCCGCCCTGAGGTGGGAATGAGAGGTATCCGTCCGAGGTGAGCTCCGCGTCCGGCATCCGGGACATGCCGTGGTCGCGCATGCACTGGACCCACTCCTGGCCGAGGGCGAGGAGCTGCTGCCGGCTCACCGAGGCGGACGCCGACGGGCTCGACGACGCGGAGGCAGAACCGCCGGCGTCGCATCCGGCGACCCCGGCCCCGACCGCGAGCAGTGCGGCGAGGAACACTGTGGACATTGTTCTGGTCATGGCTTCACGGTGGCCGCCGCAGCGATGGAACTCATCGGACTGGAGTCGGTCCTTGGGCCGCCGCCGGTACCGCGGACGTAGCACCTGAGTCGGACGCTGCCGGGGCCTCCGCTCCCTACCATGGGAATGTGCCCCGGTTCGTGCCGCGCCACTTCCTGACCGACGCCGCCCTGGCGCTGGTGCTGATCGTGCCGACCGTGGGGCCCGGGCTGGTAATGGGATTCCTGGCCAGGACCAACCCGGATGCCGCGGCGGAGTACCTCAAGAAGAACGATCTCCCGGCGGACCAACTGTGGTGGATGTTCGCCGCGCTGATCGTTATCGGCCTGCTGATCAGACAACACCATCCGCCGCTGGCCCTGGTTTTCGCCGGGGCCGGGACGTTCGGCCACCTGTTCATCGACGCCAAGTTCCAGCTGCTCGATCTGGCGCTTCCGCTGGTCCTGTACACCGTGGCCGCGATGGCCCGGAACCGGCGGCTCTCGCTCGCCGTGCTGGCGCTCGCCATGCTCCTGACCTACGCGACGATGGTGGGCGGCCGGATCTATGCCGAACGGCAGGAGTTCGCCCGCAAGCAGGTCGTGCAAGAGCAGGTCGAGGTGGCGTCGGTAGGAAAGGTGGTCAGGCCGGCGCCGTTACCGGCCCCGGTGTTCTCGGTCGACAGACTGGTCAATGTGGGCCAGTCGATGACGGAGCTGTGGCTGCTGCTGGTCGCGGCGTTCGCGGTCGGCGACGCGATGCGCAGCCGGCGCGCGCACCTGGCCGCGGTCGAGCAGCGCACCGCCGACCTGGCCCGGGAGGAGCGACAACGGGCGGCGCTGGCGGTCGCTGCCGAGCGCGCCCGGATCACCCGGGAACTGCACGACGTGGTGGCGCACGGGATTTCGGTGATGGTGGTGCAGGCGCAGGGCGCGTCCGCCGCGCTGGACCGGCATCCGGACCGCGCCGCCACCGCCCTGCAGCACGTGATCACCACCGGGCGGGCCTCGCTCGCCGAGATGCGCCGGCTGCTCGCCGCCGGGCGCACCGATCCGGCCGAGGACGCGCGACTCACCCCGCTGCCCGGCCTCGGCGCGGTGCCCGCGCTGATCGACCAGTTGCGGTCCACCGGAATGCGGATCGAGCTGCACGTCGACGGCGTGCCCGCAGCGGTGCCCGCGACGGTCGATCTGTCCGCGTACCGGATCGCGCAGGAGGCCCTGACGAACACGCTGAAGCACGCGGGCCCGGATGCCGGCGCGGTGCTGCGGCTGGCATTCGAGCCCGGACGGCTCCAGGTGGAGGTGGCCGACGACGGCACGGGCTTGGCGGACGGGGCGGACGGGTGCGGCAACGGGTTGCGCGGCATCGCCGAGCGCGTCGCCATGCTGGGGGGCGAACTGGAAACCGGCCGGTCCGACTCCGGCGGGTTCCGGCTGTGCGCGACGCTGCCGCTGCAGGCGCGCGAGATCACGTCGGTACCGCGATGAGCGTACGGGTGGTGCTGGTCGACGATCAGACGCTGGTGCGCACGGGGTTCCGGCTGGTGCTGGAGGAGACCGGTGACATCGAGGTGGTCGGGGAGGCCGCCGACGGGTCGCAGGCCCTGGACGTGGTGGCCCGCAGCCGGCCCGACGTGGTCCTGATGGACGTGCGGATGCCGGGCCTGAACGGCATCGAGGCCACCCGCCGCATCCGCCTCGGCCCCCACGCGGCCCGCGTGATCATCCTGACCACCTTCGACCTGGACGAGTACGTGCTGGCCGGGCTTCGCGCCGGAGCCAGTGGCTTCCTGCTCAAGGACGCGCTCGCCGCCGACCTGATCTCCGCCGTGCGGGTGGTGGCCGCCGGCGATGCGGTGGCCGCGCCCAGCGTCACCCGCCGCCTCTTCGCGCATTACCTCGGCAAGACCCCGCCCCGATCGGAGGCGACAGCGCGGCTGGCGGCGCTGACCGAGCGCGAGCGCGAGGTGCTGATCCTGGTCGCGCGAGGGCTGTCGAACACGGAAATCGCGGCGGCGCTCTTCGTCTCCGAGAGCACGGTCAAGACGCACCTCGGCCGGATCCTGGCGAAGCTGGGGCTGCGGGATCGGGTGCAGGCGGTCATTCTCGGCTACGAGTGCGGCCTGGTAGAAGTCGGCAACGACCGATAGCGTCGACCAAGCGAAGGGTCGCCGATCGCCGCGGAGGTGTCGCGCTCAGCGCGGAGCGCGGCGGTCTGCTAAGGCGTACGAGGCGGCTGCGGTGAGCGCCGAGACAGCCAGCACGGAGGGCCAGGCGCCGATGCGCCTGGCCAGCGGGTGTGACAGGCCGAAGGCCCCGACGTAGGTCGCGACCAGCGCTGCGGTCACGGCCGGGCTCGTCCGCCGGGCCCACTCGCGGCCCGCCAGCACGCCGCCCGCTGCAAGCACCACGCCGCCGAGGGGGCGGTTACCGGTCCGGCGGGCGAGCTGCCATCCGCCGATGAGGGAGCCCGCTGTGGTCGCTGCGGTGGGGAGGCCCATGCCACGACCGTACACCGGTGGAGGATCGCCTGCGCCCGAAGTTCATGCTGGTCAGAGGTTGGATCCGCCTGCCCGCCCGGTCAGTCGGAGGGAGCGGCGGAGATCAGGTCGCGGGTGATGTCCGTGAGGTCCCGGGCGCCGGTGAGCGCCATGGTGAGGTCGAGTTCGGCCACGACGTTGCGGATGACGTCCTCCACGCCGCGCTGTCCGGCGAGCGCGAGCCCGTACAGGTGCGGCCGGCCGAGCAGGACGGCGTCGGCGCCGAGGGCGAGCGCGACGAAGACGTCCGCTCCGGTGCGGATGCCGCTGTCGAGCAGCAGAGTCGGCTCCGGGCCGATCTCGTCGCGGATGGTGAGCAGGGCGTCGAGAGAGGCGATGGCGTTGTCGACCTGCCGGCCGCCGTGGTTGGACACCACGATGGCGTCCGCCCCCAGGTCGAGCGCACGGCGCGCGTCGTCCGGGTGCAGGATGCCCTTGAGCACCACCGGCAGTCGGGTGCGTTCCCGCAGGGTCTCCAGATGGCGCCAGGACAGCCCTGGGTTGGAGTAGATGTCCAGGAATGTCTCAACCGAGGCGCGGGGCAGGGGGGAGCGCAGGTTGCGCCAGAAGCGCCCCGGATGGTTGCGGGTCATCGCGAGCAGGGTGCGTACGGCGCTCAGGGTGACCCGAACGTCCTGCTTCGTGGCCGGCCCGGCTACCCGGTCGGCGACGATAGCGCCGAAGCGGGGATCCGAGGTGTACTGGGCGATGCCGACGCCGCGGGTGAACGGCAGCGAGCCGAGGTTGAGATCCTGTGGCCGCCAGCCGAGCACGGTGGTGTCCAGGGTGACCACGAGGGCGCCGGCCCCGATCGACTCTGCCCGCTGGATCAAGCTGTCCACGAGGCCCTCGTCCTTGCTCCAGTAGAGCTGGACCCAGCGCGGGGTGTCGCCCATCGCGGTGGCGCACTCCTCCATGGCGTTGCAGCCCTGGTTGGAGAAGACGTATGCGGTGCCGGTGGCGGCCGCGGCGCGGGCGATGGACAGGTCGCTGTCCCGGCCCATCAGCGCACCGGCCCCGACCGGTGCGAGCAGGACGGGGCTGGCGTGGCGGGTGCCGAGCAGGTCGACCGACAGGTCCCGCTCGACCGCGCCGGCCGCCATCCGGGGGACGATCGCCCAGCGGTCGAAGGCGGCCCGGTTCCGCCGCATCGTGCGTCCCTCGCCGGCGCCTCCGGCGACGTAGGCCCAGGCGATCCGGCTGCTGGCGCGGCGTGCCCGCCGCTCCAGCTCGGCGAAGTCGGTCGGTACGACCGGTCGCCGCCCGAGCATGCCTTCCCGGTAGATGTGCTGCAGACGGCTCAGCCCGACACCGGTGGGCGCCGGGTCGGCGCCGGTGCGGGTAGCGGCCGGGGTGCCGATCCTGCTCGGGTCCGTGGCGCCGACGGACTGGCGGGCCGTGTCGGTCATGCTGGGTCCTCCGAGGTGGCTGGCTCCGGCTGCTGCCGAGAGCAGCACCCTAGAACCGAGTCAGCCGACGTGCCAAGTCAGCTGACATGGAATCGTGCGCGCGAGCGCCGAGCATGCACGCCATGGAGACGACCCATGGACGGCGGGCGGCACGGCGCGGGCAGGTCGTTGGCGCGCTGCTGGAAGCCACCCTGGAGGGGCTCCCTTCCCGATCTCCGCAAGCAGGGTCAGCTCGGGACTCCGGCCAGGTCGGCCATCAGGGCCATGTGGTGGTCGAAGTACTCAGCACGTGCCTCGATCGTGCCGTCCAAGCGGCCGAACACCTCAAAGTTGATTAGGCCGAACAGGTGGGTCCAGCCGACGAACACGCGGTCGAGCCGTTCCTCCGGCAGGTCGCCCGGATGTTGGTCGATCAGACGGCGCAGGTCGGCGCGGACAGGTCCGGGGACCGGCGACGACACTGGCTCCAATTGTTCAGAGCCATCGATGACGATGTCCACGAGCAGGGATACCACTTTCGCTGCCAGCGCAACGGTCTCCTGCGGCGCGGCGTAACCGGGTACTGGGCTGCCGTAAAGCAGGCCGTACTCGGCCGGATGCGAGAGCGCCCACGTACGCGCCGCGCGGCAGACGGCTAGCCACCGGCCGCGTAGGTCGTCGCGAGGCACGGCCGATTCGGCTTCGGTCGCCGCCGTGCCCAGCGTCTCGTACGCGTCGATGATCAGCGCGGTGAGCAGGGCGTCGCGGCTCGGGAAGTACCGGTACAGGGCCGAAGGGACGATGCCCATGTCTCTGGCCACGCCGCGCAGCGACAGGTTCGCGCCTTCCGCAGCGAGGTGCCGGCGCGCGACTTCCTTGATCTCTTGGTTCATCTCCGAGCGGACCCGGTCACGCAACGAAGGTGCGGCCATGCCTCCAGTATCGCACAGGTCCGAGAACACTTGAACTGGACGAGAACACTGTTCTTGACGCGGCGACCGCAACCCGAGTACGGTGCACTTGTCCGAGAACGATGTTCTCGCCGAGTCGAAGAGGGTGTTCCCAAGCATGTCCCTTCACGTCATCATCGGAGCCGGCCCGGTCGGCTTGGCCACCGCACGGTTACTCGCTGGCAAAGGCGAGCGAGTGCGTCTTCTCAGCCGTAGTGGTGCCGGCCCGGAACAAGACGGGATCGCCCGCATCACCGCGGATGCCAATGACTCCGACGCTCTCGCCCGGCACGCCGAAGGCGCCATCGCGCTGTACTGCTGCGCAGGCCCGGCATATCACCGCTGGCCCACCGACTGGCCGCCCCTCGGCGCAGCACTCGTGCGTGCCGCGGAGGCGAGCGGGGCAGTGCTCGTCACCACCGGTAACCTCTACGGCTACGGCCAGGTCGATGGCCCGATGACCGAACAGCTGCCGCTGCGTCCCAACTCGGTAAAGGGCAAGGTGCGGGCCAAACTGTGGGCCGACGCACTGGCCGCGCACGAAGCCGGGCGGATCCGGACAGCCGAGGTCCGCGGATCGGACTACCTGGGTGCGGGCACGATCTCCCCGTTCAACGTCATGGTGCTACCCAAGGTGCTCGCCGGTCAGCGCGGTTCAATGCCCGCCGACCTGGACGCGCCGCACAGCTGGACCTACGTCGGTGACGTGGCCCGCACGCTGGTCGCAGTCGCGGCCGACGAGAACGCGTGGGGCCGACCGTGGCATGTGCCCACCGCGCCGCCGCTATCCATCCGTGCGCTTGCCACCCGTGCCGCCGAACTGGCGAAGGCGCCAGTCGCCCAAGTGGCCAAGATGCCCAGCTTCGCACTCCGCCTCGCAGGACTCTTCGATCCGGCTGCGCGGGAGATGATTGAGGTCCAGTACCAGCTACAACGGCCTTTTGTACTGGACTCGTCCGACGCCACGGCCGCCTTCGGGATCGAACCGACCTCGACCGACGAAGCGCTGCGGGAGACCATCGAGGGCTTGCGCGCACCAGCTGCGCGCTGACTCGCTACCGGCTCGATGCGCAGGTGGGCGAGGAGCCGGGCGACGGCGCCGATCGGGTGCACAACGATCAGGTCATGGGCGGCGAGCAGTATCGGCTGGCCGGATTCGATCCGGCAGAGCCGCCGCCCGAGGGCCGGTAGGGGCAGCTGTGTGCCTGATGCCGGTGCTCGTCGTACCGGGAGCCCACGTTCCCGATCGCCCTCGCGAGTTGACAAATGGTGGAGATCACGCCCCTTCGGTGGGACCGGCGGCACGGGTCGGGCAGAGGGGCGCGGGGAGTTCTCGGGCAAGTGAGGAGAAGGTGCGGCAAGCATGGTTAAGCGGGCAGAGATGACGATGACGGTCTCCGGCCGCGACGCCTTCGTGCGGGACGGGCTGACGATGTTGTCCTACAGCGCGCTGGGTGCCTACGCATTCTGGCTGTACGCCTTCGGCCCCGCGCTTGCCCTCCTGCGTGCCGAGCTTGGCTTCTCGTACACAATGATCAGCGTCTACTCGGCGGCGTGGGCTGCCGGTTCAGTACTGGCGGGGGCCGCGTTTCGGCTGCTGGCCGCGACGATTGGCTGGCGTGGCGTGTTGGGGTGGTCTGCATTGGTGACCACCGCCGGCGCCGCCCTGTTCACCCTCACCCACACCGTCGCCATCACGGTGCTGGGCGCCGCGGTCATGGGCTTCGCCGGTACCACCCTGCAGACCACCACGCAGTCGGTGCTCGCCGACCACCACGGCCCGCGTCGAGATCAAGCCCTGGTGGAGATGAACATCGGCGCCGGAATGTGTGCTGTTGTCGCTCCGCTGGCCCTGGGGATCCTCCCGACGACCACAACCACGTGGCGGGCCGCCATGGCACTACCCGCCGTCGGCATCGTTGTGCTGGCCGTTATCTTTCGACACCAGTCGATACCCGCGCCGCCTTCCCGCCCGCCCGGCACGAAGGGCAGGCGCAGCGCCCGGCTTTCCGTGGCGTGTTGGCTGCTATCTACGCTCGTGGCGGTCGGCATCGGGGTTGAGTTCTCCGTCGTGTACTTCGGCGCCGAACTCTTGACCGCTGCGAAGGGGCTGTCCACCTCCGCGGCGGCGACGGCCATGACTGTCCTTTACGCCGGCATCCTGCTCGGTCGGATCGTGGGTGCCCGTCTCACCCGCCGTAAAAGCGGCCATGCCGGCATCCTGGTGGGCCTGTCCCTGGCGGTCACCCTCGCCGGCTTGGTCGCCCTGTGGCTTCCCGACGACGCCGCCTTCGCCCTGCTCGGTCTCTTCCTCACCGGCCTAGGCATCGCCAACCAGTTCCCGCTGGCTCTGGCTCTTGCGTTTGCCACAGCACCGGGTAACACTGACGCCGCCAACGCCCTCGCCCAACTCCTCGGCGGCGTGTTGGTCCTCGCCGCCCCGTTCCTGCTCGGCTCGCTTGCCGACCACATTGGACTGGTTGCCGGCTTCGCGGTCGCACCCGTCCTCACCGCCTTGTCCGGGCTACTGCTCTACGTGGCGCTTCGCCTGGAGCGAAATTGGCTGTGGTAGCCATCTGGGCGTCAGTTGTAGTTCACGGTGAACGATGACCATGAATTTCGGGCCGACGTGCTCGACGCCCTCGATGATCGCAGTCAGTCGGTGCGGGGGAACCCGAGGTTGAGGCCACCGTGGCTCGGGTCGAGCCAGCGGGAGGTGACCACCTTGCCCCGGGTGAAGAACCGCACCCCGTCCATGCCGTGCGCGTGAGTGTCGCCGAACAGGCTGCTCTTCCAACCCCCGAACGAGTAGTACGCCATGGGGACCGGGATCGGCACGTTGATGCCGACCATCCCGACCTCCACCTCCCGCTGGAAGCGCCGGGCCGCGCCGCCGTCGTTCGTGAAGATCGCCGTCCCGTTGCCGTACGGGTTCGTGTTGATCAGATCCAGTCCCGCGTCGTACGACGGGACCCGGACCACGGACAGCACCGGGCCGAAGATCTCCTCCCGGTAGATGGACATCTCCGGGGTGACGTGGTCGAACAGGGTGGGGCCGAGCCAGAAGCCGGCCTCGTCGCCGTCGAAGGGGCCCTCCCGGCCGTCGACCACGAGGGTGGCGCCGGCCTCGATCCCGGCCCGCACGTATCCGGTGACCTTGTCCCGGTGCGCGGCGGTGACCAGTGGGCCCATGTCGCAGCCCTTGGTGCCGTCCCCGGTGCGCAGGCCGCCCATCCGCTCCTTGATCTTCGCCACCAGCCGGTCGGCGACCGGTTCCACGGCGACCAGCGCCGAGATCGCCATGCACCGTTCCCCGGCGGAACCGAAGCCGGCGTTCACCGCCGCGTCGGCGGCCAGGTCGAGGTCGGCGTCGGGGAGCACCAGCATGTGGTTCTTGGCGCCGCCCAGCGCCTGGACCCGCTTGCCGTGCGCGGTGGCCGTCTCGTAGACGTACCGGGCGATCGGGGTGGACCCGACGAACGACACGGCCGCCACGTCGGGGTTGGTCAGCAGCGCGTCGACGGCTTCCTTGTCACCGTGCACCACGTTCATCACGCCGTCCGGCAGGCCGGCCTCGGTCCACAGCCGAGCCACCGCTACCGCCGCCGATGGGTCCTTCTCGCTGGGCTTGAGGATGACCGCGTTGCCGCAGGCGATGGCGATCGGCACGAACCACAGCGGCACCATGGCCGGGAAGTTGAACGGCGAGATCACCGCGACCACGCCGAGCGGCTGGCGGATGGAGTACACGTCCACGTTCGTGGACGCCCCCTCGGTGTAGCCGCCCTGCAGGAGGTGCGGGATGCCGCAGGCGAACTCGGCCACCTCCAGCCCTCGGGTGACTTCGCCGAGGGCGTCGTCGAGGACCTTGCCGTGCTCGGCGGTGATCAGCTCGGCGATCTCCTCTTTGCGCTGGTTGAGCAGCTCCCGGAAGGCGAACAGCACCCGGGTGCGACGGGTCAGCGAGGCGTCCGCCCAGTTCCGGGCAGCGGCCTTCGCCGTGGCGGCCACCTCGGCCACGAGGTCCGCCGAGGCCAGGTCGACCCGGCCGCTGACGGCGCCGGCGGCCGGGTTGTAGACCTCGCCCGTGCGCTCCGGGACGCCCTTCCAGTCGCGGCCGCCGATCAAATGGGTGATCCGGGTGGACATGATGCTCACGCTCCTTCGTTGTGCGGGGCGGCGGTCCGGCGCGGCGTCACAGCCGGACCGCACGGCCGCGGCCGGTGCAGCGTCACAGCCGTGGCTGGGCCGGGGTCATGGCCGTACCCCAAGGATCTCGGCGCGGTCGGCGAGGTCGACCCGGACCGGCGCTCCGGTGGCCAGCGAGGCCACCCCCGCCTCGCAGACCGCCGTCGCCGCGTAGCCGTCCCAGGTGGTCGGGCCCTCGACCACGCCGCGGTGGCAGGCCCGCACCCATGCCTGGACCTCGATGTCGTACGCCCCCGCGAAGCGCTGGCGGTAGTCGTCCGGGATGGGGCCGCCGTAGGCGTTGTCGCGGCGGACCAGCATCTGCTGACCCAGACCGACGGTGGCGCTGCCCAACTCGGCCACCGCCTCGCAGCGCACTTCGTAGCCGACCTGCGAGTTGATGAAGACCTCGGTGGTGGCCAGGCCGCCGCCGACCATGTGAAAGAGCGCGACCTGCGGGTCGCGGAGGCCCTCGGGCGCCCGGCCGCTGGCCGTCGGGGTGAGCAGCGTGATCGTCTCGACCTCGGCGCCGAACAGCCACCGGCACGCGTCCACCTCGTGGACCAGCGAGTCGTTGACGATCGCCGCCGAGTCGCGGAACCACGCCGGAGAGGTCTTGTTCCGGTGGATGTTGTGGACCAGCAGCAGCCGGCCGAGCGGCCCGGCGTCGAGCAACCGCTTCAGCTCGACGTACTCGGGATCGAACCGCCGCATGAATCCCACCTGGACCAGCGGTCGGCCGGCCTTGTCCCGCTCGGCCTCGACCAGCCGCAGCGCGGACGCGCTGTCCGTGGTCAGCGGCTTCTCGCAGAGCGTGTACTTGCCGTGCGCGAGACAGGCGAGGACCTGCTCCTCGTGCGCGAAGCCGGGCGAGGCGATGAGCACGGCGTCCACGTCGTCGTCGGCGATCAGGTCGAATGGGTCGGCCACGTGACGTACGCCCGGATGGCGCGCGGCCACCTCGGCCGCCCGCGCGGCCTCGGCGTCGGCGACGGCCACCAGCTCGGCCCCGGCGATCCGGGTGGCCAGCCGGTCGGCGTGGTCGGCGCCCATGGTTCCGACGCCGACGATGCCCACCCGCAGCGGGCGTTCGATCATTGTTCATTCTCCCCGGTCGGTGCCAGCAGCGGCCGCTGGGCCGCCTTGTGCGCGACGTACTCGGTGTGGGCCCGGCGGGTGGAGGCGAGTTCGCTCACCTGGCTGACCGGGACGTCCCACCAGGATTCGCTGTCCGGGCCGGGCACCAGCGGATCGGTCTGCACGTGGATGACGATCGGACCGCCGTCGGCCGGCGTCGCCTTGGCATCCTTGATCGCCTGTTCAAGGTCGGCCCGGCTGCGTACCTCGATCACGCTCGCTCCGAGGCTGCGCGCGTTGGCCGCGAGGTCCACCGGCAGCGTCCCGCCGTCGAGCCGGCCGGTGGCCGGGTCGCGGTAGCGGTAGCCGGTGCCGAACCGCTGCGAGCCGAGGGACTCGGACAGCGCACCGATCGAGTGGAAGCCGTGGTTCTGCACCAGCACCACAATGATCTTGACGCGTTCCTGCACGGCGGTGACCAGCTCGGTCGGCATCATGAGATACGAGCCGTCGCCCACCAGCACGAACACGTCCCGGTCCGGGTTGGCCAGCCGCACCCCGACGCCGCCGGGGATCTCGTAGCCCATGCAGGAGTAGCCGTACTCCACGTGGTACGCCTTGCGGTCCCGTACCCGCCACAGCTTGTGCAGATCGCCAGGCATCGAGCCGGCGGCGCAGACCACCACGTCCCTGGGGTCGGACAGTTCGTTCACGCAGCCGAGGACGGTGCCCTGGGTCAGCACCCCGTCGGCCAGCCGGCCGGTGACCTCCGGCGACGGATGGTAGACCGCCTCAACCTGGGCGTCCCAGGCCCGGAACAGCTCCGCCTGCTCGTCCCGGTACGCCGGATCGACGGTGTACCCGGCGATGGCCCCGGTGAGCGCGGCGAGCGCCTCCCGGGCGTCCGCGACCACGGGCAGGCCGGCCAGCTTTCCGGCGTCGAACCGGGCGACGTTGACGTTGACGAACCGGACGTCGGGGTGCTGGAACGCGGTGCGCGACGCGGTCGTGAAGTCGCTGTACCGGGTGCCGACGCCGATCACCAGGTCGGCCGTCCGGGCCAGCGCGTTGGCGGCCGTGGTGCCGGTGGACCCGACGGCGCCCATGGCCTGCGGGTGCCCGTGCGGCAGCGCGCCCTTTCCGGCCTGCGTCTCCGCCACCGGGATGCCGGTGGCGTCGCAGAACGCACGCAGTGCCTCCTCGGCCCCGGAGTGGTGCACGCCGCCGCCGGCCACGACCAGCGGCCGGCGGGCCGCCCGGATCAGCGCCGCGGCCCGGTCCACCATGGCCGGCTCCGGCACCGGCCGCGGGACGTACCAGGTCCGCGGCGCGAACAGCTCGACCGGCCAGTCGTACGCCTCGGCCTGCACGTCCTGCGGCAGCTCGACGGTGGCCGCCCCGGTCTCCACCGGATCGGTGAGCACCCGCATGGCGCCGAGCAGCGCGGCTGGCAGGTGCTCGGGCCGGTCCACCCGGTCGAAGTATCGGGACAGCGGGCGGAAGGCGTCGTTGACCGTCCGGTCGCCGGTCTCCGGCATCTCGATTTCCTGAAGCACCGGCCGGGCCACCCGGGTGGCGAACGTGCCCGACGGCAGCAACAGCACCGGCAGCCGGTTGACGGTGGCCAGCGCGGCGCCGGTGAGCATGTTGGTCGAGCCGGGGCCGACCGAGGCGGTGCACGCCCAGGTGGACATCCGGTCGCGCTGCCGGGCGTACGCCACCGCGGTGTGCACCATCGCCTGCTCGTTGCGGACCAGCACGTACGGCAGCCGGTCCGGGCCGCCGGCCAGCTCGTCCTGGAGCAGGGCCTGGCCGAGCCCGGCGACGTTGCCGTGCCCGAAGATGCCCAGACAGCCGGCGAACAGGCGGTGGCGCTCGCCGTCCCGCTCGGTCCACTGGTTGGCGAGGAAGCGCACCACGGCCTGGCCCACCGTCAGCCGCACCGTCCCGGCGCTGGTGGTCATCGGTAACCTCCGTTCGACAGTCGTGGATCAACGGCCTGCTGGTCCCAGGTGCCGCGGACCCACGCGTGTGCCGGGTCGTCGCAGATCAGCCAGGCGCGGGTCGCGCCGGGACCGGCCATCACGTTCAGGTAGTAGAGGTCGTAGCCGGGCGGGGCCATCGCCGGCCCGTGCCAGCCGTGCGGCACCAGCACCACGTCGCCGGTGCGCACCTCGGCCAGCACGTCCAGCGGCCGTTCCGGGGTGCCGTACACCCGCTGGTAGGCCACCGGATCGGTGCCGCCGCCCTCCGCCGCCCGGACCTCGAAGTAGTAGATCTCCTCGAGCGCGGTCTCCGCGCCGGCCCGCTCCTCGTCGTGCTTGTGCGGTGGATAGGAACTCCAGTTGCCGGCCGGGGTGACCACCTCGCAGGCGATGATCGAGTCCGCCTCCAACACGTCCGGCACGCCGAAGTTGCGGACCAGCCTGGAGGCCGTACCCGCGCCGCGCAGCTCGACCGGCACCTCGGCAGCGGCCAGCTGGCGGAACGGTGGCGGGCTGGCGCGTTTCCGCGCCCTCGCCCCGCACAACGCCACGCGGGCCGGGGCGCTGCCGTCGTTGCACACGGTGAGCCGGCTGCCGCGCGGGACGTAGGCGACATCGGTGGGTCCGGCGAAGACGTCCGGCCGCCCGGCGAGCCGGGCCTCGTGGTGCCGGCCGGCGCTGTCCGCCGCGGTCACCGCGCAGCCACCGCGCAGCGGCACCACCACCGCCTCGCTGTCGCCGAGGTCCAGCTCCACCCGTCCGCCGGGGTCCAGCTCGGCCACCCGCAGGGTGGTGTGCCGCCACCCCGGAACAGCGTCGGTGATCGACACCGGGAACCCGTCCTCGGTGGCGCTGCCGTACGGCCGTACCCAGCGGCCGTTGTCCCCGGTCACCGTCCACCCCCGTGCACCAGCGCCGCGGCGGTGTCCACCGCGGCGGCCACGTCCCCGTCCGGCGGGTACAGCAGCGCCCGGCCCACCACGAGCCCGCGCACGCTCGGCAGGTCAAGCGCCGCGGCCCAGCCCGCGTACGTCTCGTCCGCCGGGCCGGTGGGGTCGCCGCCGAGCAGCAGGGTGGGCAGCGTGGTGGCCGCCATGACCCGGGCGAGGTCGGCCACGACCGGCAGCTTCAGCCAGGTGCGCCGGCTGGTCACGCCGAGCCCGGCGGCGATCTGGATGGCCCGGATGGTCGAGTCGGGGTCGAGCAGGTTGCGCACCCGGCCGTTGTCGCGTACCGAGAGGAACGGCTCCACCATTGCCATCACGTCGTGCCCGGCGAGTTCGGTGACCGCGCGAGCGCTTGCCGCCAGGGTGGCCGCGGTCGCCGGGTCGTCCAGGCAGATCCGGGTGAGCATCTTGCCGCCGTCAAGCCGCCGGGCGGCGATCTCGTCGGCCGTGTAGGCGGTGAACCGGTCGTCGAACTCGAAAACCGCGCCGTGCAGGCCGCCCCGGTTCATCGAACCGATGACGACCTTCTCCTCCAGCGCGCCGAGCAGCAGCAGGTCGTCGAGGACGTCCGGGGTGCCGAGTACCCCGTCCACCCCTGGCCGGGACAGCGCGACGACCAGCCGGTCCAGCAGTTCGGCCCGGGAGGCCATGGCCAGCCGGTCGCCGCGGACCCCCAGCGATCCGCGCGCCGGGTGGTCCGCGGCCACGATGAGTAGCCGCCCGTCCGCGCCGGCCAGGTTCCGCCGCTTCCGGGTCCGCCAGCCGTCCGTGATCCGCCGTGGTTCCCGTACCCGGATCTCGGTGAGCTCGGCGGTGTCCAGCCGCGCCAGCGTCATTGTGGGATCTCCTTCCCGGCGCCGGTTGGGGCGGCGCCCCCGGCGGCCGTTCCGATCCCGGCGCCGGCCGAGCCGGCCGCGCCGTTCGCCGGGCGGGCCGGCCCCACCGCGCCCGCGGCGAGGGCCGCCTCGACCTCCGGCTCGGTGGGCATCGCGGTCGAGCACTCCAGCCGGCCGGCCACGATCGCCCCGGCCACGTTCGCGAACCGCAGGATCCGCTCCAGGTCCCAGCCGCTGAGCAGGCCGTGCACGAGTGCCCCGCCGAACGCGTCCCCGGCGCCCAACCCGTTCACCACGGTCACCGGGAACGGTGGCACCTCGACCCGCTCGCCGGCCGTCGCGGCCAGCACGCCCTTCGGCCCCTGCTTCACCACGGCCAACTCCACCCCGCGCTCGAGCAGGGCGTCCGCCGCCCGGTGCGGGTCGGTCTCGCCGACCGCGACCGCGCACTCCTCGCGGTTGCCGACCGCGACCGTGACGTGGTCGAGCGCCGCGCGCACCTGGGCGGCGGCCTCGCCCGGGTCGGGCCAGAACATCGGGCGGTAGTCGAGGTCCAGCACGGTGTTTGGCCGGCGCCCGCGGGCCTGCCACGCCGCGAAGTGGGCGGCGCGGGACGGTTCCTGGGACAGGCCGGTGACGGTGGCCCAGAAGACCCGGGCCGCGCGGATCGCGGGAAGCGGCAGTTCGTTCGCCTCGATCATCAGGTCCGGGGCGATCGGGTAGCGGTAGAAGTACAGCGGGAAGTCGTCCGGCGGGAAGACCTCGCAGAAGGTGACCGGCGTGGGCGGCCCGGCCACGGCGCTGACGAACCGGTCGTCCACACCGAGCCGGCGCAGCTCGCGATGGACGTAGCGCCCGAACGGGTCCCGGCCGGTCCGGGTGATGATCGCGGATCGACGGCCGTGCCGGGCGGCGGCCACCGTCACGTTCGTCGCGCTGCCGCCGAGGAACTTCTCGAACCGCGTGACGTCCTCCAGGCCCACGCCATGGTCCAGCGGATAGACGTCCACCCCGCACCGGCCGACGGCCACCAGGTCGTACGCCGAGGGCTCGCCGCCCGGCCGGTCACCGAGCATCGACGCCGCCATGGCGTCAGTGTTCCGCCGGGATCGCCCCGGCCACGTCGAGCAGGTACGCGACGCTGGCCCGGACGTCCGCCACGGGCCCGGTCTCGCCGCCACCGGGCGGGCCGGTCAGCACCGTGTCCTGTTCGAGGACGTACCAGCCCCGGTAGCCGGCGCCCTCCAGCGCCGTGACGATGGCCGCGACGTCGACGTCCCCCTGGCCGAGCGGCACGTACATGCCCTGCGCCACCGCGTCGCTGTAGCTCACCGCGCCGTCGCGTACCCGGTCGGCCCAGTCGCTCCGGACGTCCTTGAGGTGCACGTGGGCGATCCGCCCGGGGTGCTGGCGGGCCACGGCGACCGGATCGCCCCCGCCGGCGAGCAGGTGACCGGTGTCCAGGCACAGGCCGATCCGGCTGCCGGCAAGCACCCGCTCGGTCTCCGTGCCGGTCTGCACCATCGTGCCCACGTGCGGATGCAGGGTCGCCACGAGTCCGTGGCCGGCGGCCAGCGCGTCGATCCGGTCGAGGTTGCCCAGCAGCGTGGCCCAGGCGGCGTCGTCCAGGGCGGGTCGATCGTCGTAGCCGTCGACGCCGGTGGCCGCGGCCAGGACCACGGTGGACGCCCGCGCGGCGACCAGGCCGGTGATCGCCCGCTCGACCTCGGGTACCGGATCGCGGTCCGGGTCGTGCAGCACGACCGGTACGAATTGCCCCACCGCCGTGAGGCCGTAGCGGCCGAGGGTGGTCACCTTGCCGGCGGGATCGTCCGGAAGAAACCCGTCCGGGCCGAACTCGGTGGCCACCAGGCCCAGTTCGCGCATTTGCCGGAGCACGGTGTCCGGGTCGAGCTGGTAGCCCCAGCCGGGCACCTCGCAGACCCCCCACGAGATCGGGGCTCCGGCGATCCGGTCGGCCAGCGTGGCCGGTTGTGTCATCGTCTTCTCCTTGACGGGGTGCCGGTCAGCGCAGCAGGTCCGCCAGCCCCGGCAACCTCTCCCGGTAGCCGGCCAGCAGCCGGCGCGCGGTGGTCACCGAGTCGACCAGCGGATGCAACGCCAGCGCCTTGACCGCCAGCGCCGCCGATCCGCTGGCCGCGGCCTCGATCGTCAGCTGCTCCACCGCCTTGACCTGCTGCACGAGCCCGAGCATGTGGCCCGTCAGCGGGTCCGTCGCCATCGGTCGGGCGCCGGCGGCGTCCACCACGCAGGGCACCTCGACCACCGCGTCGGCGGGCAGTCCGGGAACGGCCGAGCCGTTGCGGACGTTGAGGATCATCGTCGAGGCGCCCCCGCCGGCTATGCCCGCCATCAGGTCGAGCGCCACCTGCTGGTAGCCGCCCCCGGCGATGTCCTGCTGATCCCGCTCTCCGGCGCCGGCGCTGTCCCGGCTCTCCGCCATGTAGGTGGACTCCCGCTCGGCCCGGGTGCGCGTCCAGATCTCCAGGGCGTCGGCGGGCCGCTCGGCCACCTCCGCGTAGAACCGCTCCTGCTGCTGGCGCAGGAACTCGCCCCGGGTGGCGGCCGCCTCCCGGATCGAGGTGACCGCGTCCCGGTTGTAGTAGTAGTAGTACAGGTACTCGTTCGGGATGGCCCCCAGCGACCGGACCCAGTCCAGACCCAGCAGGCGGGCTTCCTCCAGCTGGCCGAGCAACGCGTCGTCGGCCAGCAGGTCGGGCAGCCGGTCGACGCCGTCCACCCGCAGCGCGCGCAGCCAGCCGAGGTGGTTGAGCCCGACGTAGTCCATCGCTACCCGCGCGCCGTCCAGGCCCAGCACCCGGGCGGCGCGCTCGCCGAGCCCGATGGGCGAGTCGCAGATGCCGATCACCCGGTCACCCAGCAGGCGTTGCATCGCCTCGGTGACCATGCCGGCCGGGTTGGTGAAGTTGATGACCCAGGCGTGCGGCGCGCGGCGGGCCACCCGGGCGGCGATGTCCAGGCATACCGGGATGGTGCGCAGCCCGTACGCGAGCCCGCCGGGTCCGGTGGTCTCCTGGCCGAGGACGCCGAGGTCGAGCGCGACCCGCTCGTCCACGGTCCGGCCGGCGAGCCCGCTCACCCGGATCGCGGAGAACACGAAGTCGGCACCGTCCAGCGCGTCGTCCAGATCGGTCGTCGTACGCACCTTTGGGGCGTCCGGTCGGCCGGCCGCCAGTTGGTCGAGCACCGCGCGCACGGCGGCCAGCCGGTGCTCCGCGACGTCGTGCAGGACGACCTCGCGGACGTCCGGTCCGCCGTCCTGGGTGAGCAGTTGCCGGTAGACCAGTGGGACCCGGAAGCCGCCACCGCCTAGGACGGTCAGTTTCACGCTTGGATGACCTCCGTGTCGGCCTGGGCGTAGACAGCCAGGGTCGCGGGATCGACGCCGTCGTTGGTGATGATCACGTCAACGTCCTCGGGACCGCAGACCGGCAGCAGCCCCGAGCCGGGGAACTTGCCACGGTCGGCGAGCACCACCGTCTGCTCGGCCGCCTCGATCATGGCCTTCTTGACCGGCACCTCCACCAGGGTGGTGTCCATCACCTGGCCGTCGCGGCGGATGCCGCTGGTGCCCAGGAACAGCCGGTGCGCGCGGAGCTGCCGCAGCGCGTCCTCGGTGAGCATGCCCACCATGGACAGATAGTTGCGGCGCAGGATGCCGCCGAGCACCAGCAGCTCGACCGCCTCGTCGTCGCGCAGCTCGTCGACCACCGCGAGGCTGCTCGTGATGACGGTGACCCGGCGGCCGCGCAGATGCCGGGCGAGTCGCGCCGTGGTGGTGCCGATGTCCAGCAACAGCACCTCACCGTCCTGGACCAGGTCGGCGGCGCGCCGCGCCACCGCCTCCTTCTCGTCCGGCGCGACGGCCGCGACCTCGGCGAACGGCACCTCCTCGACCTGGACGCTACCCGCGCCGCCGCGGATGCGCCGCAAGGCGCCGTGGGCGTTGAGCACCTGGAGGTCCCGGCGGATGGTCGAGGCGCTGACTCCCAGGTCAGCGGCGAGCGACGAGACCGAGACGACTCCCGAGGATCGGACCCGGCGGACGATTTGCTCGTGTCGGCTGACTGGAAGCACGGCATGAAGCTAGCACCGGTCCGCGCAACGTACAACCAACAACGCGCAGTGAGCGTCACTTCTACGCAAGATTGCGCAGAAGAGGGCTTGCCGATCCGCGTTTCGCGGAGCAACATGCACAGGACACCGACAGGTCACCGCGCCAGCGAGCCAAACTCGTCCGGAAGTGAGCAGAAGTGAGCAGGGCAGCACGCAACGACGCCGACGCCCCCGCGTCCCCATTCGACAAGCCGCGCTGGGATCCGCTGGCCGCGGTCCGGCGGCGGGACCCCGCCGCGATGGACGTGTTCATTTCCGGAACGGTCTTCCTCGACATCGTCTTCACCGGACTGCCCACCGCACCGGCGGCCGGCACCGAGGTCTGGGCGGCCGGCATGGGATCCGCGCCCGGCGGCATCGCCAACCTGGCGGTGGCTGCGGCCCGGCTCGGCCTGCGCACCAGCCTGGCCGCCGGCTTCGGGGACGACGCCTATGGTGACTTCTGCTGGCGCACGCTGGGACAGGAGGGCGTGGACCTGTCCGGCTCCCGGCGATTCACCCACTGGCACACCCCGGTCACCGTCTCGATGGCGGTCGACCGGGACCGGAGCATGGTGACCCACGGCCACGACCTGCCCGTTTCGGCGGACGAGATGATCGGCCAGCCGCCGCGCTCCCGGGCGGTCGTGGCCAGCCTCGGCGACGTGGACGGCGGTGTCGAGCTGCCCGGCTGGGCCCGCCGGGCCGGGGCCGAGGGCGCCCTCGTCTTCGCGGACGTGGGTTGGGACCCCTCCGGTCGATGGAACCCAGGGCTGGCCGAGCAGCTCGCCGACTGCCACGCATTTATTCCCAACGCGGTCGAGGCGATGTCGTACACCCACACCGACACCCCCGAGGCGGCGCTGCGCGCCATCGCCGACTGGGTGCCGCTGGCCGTGGTGACCCTCGGTGGGGAGGGGGCGATGGCCATCGACTCCAGCACCGGCGAGGCGGAGCGCGTGCCGCCGCTGCCCAGCGTCGCACTGGATCCCACCGGGGCGGGCGACGTCTTCGGCGCCGGGCTGGTGCTCGGCACGGTAGCCGGCTGGCCGCTGCGTGAGCGGTTGCTCTTCGCGGGGCTCTGCGCCGGGCTCGCCGTCCGGCACTTCGGCGGCTCGCTGGCCGCGCCCGGCTGGGGCGACTTGACGGACTGGTGGCGGAACACCGCGGGCCGCGCCGCCGCCGGCGACACGGAGGCGCGGGACCTGGCCACCCGGTACGGATTCCTCCCTGACCTGCTGCCGTCCGGGCCGGTGTGTGAGGTCCGGCGCGCCCATGCAACGCTGGCCCGTTACTCGGATCTCGACGCCGCGTAACAGAACGAATCCCCTATATCGCCCTTAGAGGAGGCAACCCCCATGTCTCGAACACCGGCACGCCCGCGAGCACGGGCAGGACTGCGTGCCGCCATCGGGCTCGTCACCGCACTGGGCCTGCTCGGCGCCGCGGCGTGCGCGCCGGGATCAGACAGCCCGAAGCCGTCCGGCGGCGACGCCGACCGGGCCGTGCAGACCGACGCCGCCAAGCTCGGGAACGTCACGCTGACCGTCTGGGACCAGGAGGTCCGCGGCGGTCAGGACGAACAGATGAAGGCGCTCAACGAGGCGTTCCACGCCAAGTACCCGAACATCACCATCAAGCGGGTGTCCCGGTCGTTCGACGACCTGGGCACCACCCTGCGGCTCGCGCTGTCCGGCAACGACGCGCCGGACGTCGTGCAGGCCAACAACGGCCGGGCCGACATGGGCAAGTTCGTCCAGGCCCAGCAGCTCGTCGCGCTCGATCCGTGGGCCAAGGCGTACGGCTGGACCGACCGTTACCCGGACAGCGTGCTGCAGTACTCGCGCTACTCCGCGGACGGGAAGACCTTCGGCGATGGCAACGTCTACGGGCTGCCCCAGGTGGGCGAGATCGTGGGCATCTTCTACAACAAGGACAAGCTGACCAAGCTCGGTCTCCAGCCGCCGAAGACGTGGGCCGACCTCACCTCGGGGCTGGCCACCGCAAAGCAGGGTGGCGAGATCCCGCTGCAACTCGGCAACCTCGACAAGTGGCCGGCGCTGCACGTGTTCGGCACCATCCAGGGCCAGTTCGTCCCGGCCGACACGGTCACCAAGCTCGGCTTTGGTCGGCCCGGCGCGTCCTGGACCACGCCGGAGAACACCAAGGCCGCCGAGGAATTGCTCAACTGGGTGAACGCGGGCTACTTCAACAACAGCCCGAACGGCACCGACTACGACAAGGCCTGGCAGAACTTCGCCGCCGGGCAGGGCGTGTTCCTCATCGCCGGCTCCTGGCTCGGCGCCGACCTCGGCAAGGCCATGGGCGACAAGGTGGGCTTCATCGCCCCGCCGCCCGGCCAGGACGGCAAGGTCGCCGCGACCGGCGGTACCGGCCTGCCGTTCACCATCACGAGCAAGGCCAAGAACCCGGACGCCGCAGCCGCGTACATCAACTTCATCACCAGCTCGGACGCGATGCAGACGCTCACCCGGACCGGCAACATGCCGGTGGTGGACACCGCCAAGCAGCAGAAGCCGGGCGGCGTCTCGGGCGACATCTTCACCGCCTTCGGCACCACCACCGAGTCCGGCCGGCTGCTGCCGTACCTGGACTACGCCACGCCGACGATGGGCGACACCATGGGCGCGGCGCTGCAGGACCTGATCGCCAAGCGGATCAGCCCGCAGCAGTTCCTCCAGAAGCTGCAGGACGACAATGCCAAGTTCCTTGCCGGCAACGGCTGACACCGCGCGACGGGGCGGGACGGTCCCGGTCACCGGGCCGTCCCGCGCGCCGGGCCGGCGGCGGTCGGGCTGGCTGCCGCTGGCCTACCTGCTTCCCGGCTTCGCCGTGTACGCGGCCTTCCTGCTCTATCCGCTGGTCCGGTCTGCGCAACTGTCGCTGTACGAGTGGGACGGCCTCACCCTCGGCACGTTCGTCGGGTTCCAGAACTACGTCGAGGTGCTGACCGACCCCGTCCTGCGGGCGTCGTTCGGCCACACCCTGGTGCTCATCGGTTTCTACGCGGTGCTGCCGGTACTGCTCGGCCTGCCGCTGGCCGCCCTGCTCACCCGGGCCCGGGTACGCGGGATGCCGTTCTTCCGGACCGTGGTGTTCCTGCCCCAGGTCGTCGCGATGGTTGTGGTGGCCGTCGCTTGGCGGCGCCTCTACGACCCGGACGGTCCGCTGAACGACGCCCTCCGCGCGGTCGGCCTCGGCAGCCTCGCCCGCGGCTGGCTCGGCGACTACACCCTCGCCCTGCCGGCGGTCGGCCTGATCGGCACCTGGGTGCAGCTCGGTCTGGTCACCGTGCTGCTGATGGCCGGGATGAGCCGGATACCCACCGATCGCTACGAGGCCGCGCGGCTGGACGGGGCGGGACCGGTCCGCGAGTTCTTCGCGGTCACCCTGCCCGCCGTCCGGGGTGAGGTCGCGGTCGCGCTCACCCTGACCATCATCGCGGCACTGAAGACATTCGACCTGATCTACGTCACCACGTCGGGCGGCCCGGGCAACTCCACCGCCGTGCCGTCGTACGAGGTCTACCGGCGGGCGTTCGAGCAGGGCCAGGTGGGCTCCGCGGCCGCGGTGGCCATCGTGCTCACCGCGCTGATCTTCGTGATCAGCCTCGGGGTGAACCGGATCGCCGACCGGGAGGAAAAATGATCTCCAAGGGTGAGCGGGCGGCCAACTATCTCATCCTGCTCGCGTTCGCGGCGTTCGCGCTCTGGCCGGTGCTGACCATCGTCGCCGCGGCGCTCGGGCCGGACGACAGTGCCGGATCGGCCGCGCAGGGCGCCGGGCTGCTGGGACTGCACCCGGAGAACTTCGCCGCCGCGTGGCGGCAGGGCCGGTTCGGGCAGTCGATGCTGACCAGCGTCGCGGTCTCCGCGTTCGTGGTCACCTGCGCCACCGTGCTGTCGGTGATGAGCGGCTACGCGTTCGGCACCATGACGTTCCGCGGCCGGAACGTCCTGTTCTACCTGTTCCTGCTCGGCATCATGGTGCCCAACGAGGCGACCGTGGTGCCGCTCTACTTCGACCTGCGCACGCTCGGGCTCACCGACACCTTCTGGGCGATCGTGCTGCCCCAGGTGGCCCAGTCGGTGGCGTTCGGAACCTTCTGGATGCGCACGTACTTCCGGGCCAGCCCGGTGTCGATGATCGAGGCCGCCCGATTGGACGGAGCGAACTCCTGGTCGATCCTGTGGCGCATCCTGCTGCCCCTCGGCCGCCCGGCGGTGACCACGTTGGTCGTGCTGACCTTCATGTGGACCTGGAACGAGTTCCTCATCCCGCTGGTCATGGCCACCAGCGACGAGCTGCGCACCGCACCGCTGGGGCTGGCCTTCTTCCAGGGCCAGTACACCTCCGGGTTCACCCTGCTCGCCGCCGGTGCGGTGATCGTCGCCGCTCCGGTGGTCATCCTCTACCTGTTCCTGCAACGCCGCTTCATCCAGGGCATGCTCGAGGGCGCCGTCCGCGAGTGAGGCACCGCCCGCGAGCCACGTCCGCCGTCGAGAGCGTCATGCTCGCCGGAGAGAGTTCTGGCCGGGCTCAAAGCCAGGGTGGTGGGCCCTCGAAGGTGAGGGCGTGTACGTCGAACAGGACAGCCGCCTCCACGCCCAGCGCCGGCCCGCCCTGGCGGGCCGCCCAGGTGAGGAAGGGCCCGGGTTCGGGGCCGGCCACGCCCAGGCCCCTGGTGTACTCAGCGTGCGCGGCGAGCGAGGCAATGCCGCGCTGCAACGGCTCACCGGTGACGTCCACGCCGTGCGTGGGGAGCTCGGCGCCGGCAAAGCAGACGTAGCGCACGCCGCCCCAGGGTGGTAGCCCCTCGTCCACCAGCTCTGGGAAGATCCACCGGTTGCCCGCGTCGCGGGCGCCGTCCAATGTAGCCAGCCCCACCGCCCGGTGGTCGGCCTGGTTGGTGATACCGCCGACCATCCGGACGGTGAAGGCGCCCGAGACGATGACCTCGGGCCGGTGCCGCCGGATCGCCCGCACGATGTCGCGGCGCAGGTCTGGGCCGTACTCGACGACGCCGTCGCGGTGGTCGAGGAACTCCACCACGTCCACGCCGACCTCCCGGGCCCCGGCGCGCTCCTCCTCCTCGCGCAACGACGCGGCCTGGTCCGGGTGCAAGGCGTCGATTCCTGCCTCGCCCCGGGTGGCCAGCAGGTAGGTGACCTGCTTGCCCTGTGCGGTCCAGCGGGCGATCGCCGAGGCCGCGCCGTACTCGATGTCGTCCGGGTGTGCGGCCACCGCAAGGCAGCGCTCCCAGTCCTCCGGCAGTGCCGGTAGAAGCTCGTCCACGGTCCACACCGTAGCCGCCGCTCCGCCGATCCGGCATCGCCGTGTCGGCAACACCGGCATCCGTCGAACAAGTGATAATGAGCGGGTGGACCCCAGCCGGCTCCACCCGCAGGCGCGGGCGGCGATGCAAGTCCAGCAGCGTGTCCCGCTCACCCGGGCGAACCTGCCGGCGGCGCGGCTCAGCATGATCCAGGCGACCCCGGCCGAGGTGGGCAGCGGACCGGCGATCCGGTCCGTGGTGACCGTCGACGCGGGCGGTGTGCCCGCCCGCCTGTACTGCGACAGCGATCACGACGCGGCGCCGGTGGTCCTCTACGCGCACGGCGGGGGCTGGGTGATGGGCAGCGTGGACACCCACGACGGGCTGTGCCGGCACCTGGCGGCCGCGTCCGGCTGGGCCGTGCTCTCCGTGGACTACCGGCTCGCCCCCGAGTATCCGTACCCGGCCGCGGTGGACGACATGGCGCGTGCGCTCACCTGGCTGCGCGGCCCGGGGGCGGCTCGGCACGGCCTCGACCCGGGCCGGATAGCGGTGGCCGGTGACTCCGTGGGCGGGCACCTTGCGGCGGTGACCGCTCGGCGCGCCCGGGATGCGGGGATCCGTCTTGCGGGACAGATCCTCATCTGCCCGGTCATCGACCCCGCGGCCGACTATCCGGCCTTGGACGAGTACGGCCTGGACCGGGAGGAGATGCGATTCTTCTGGGACGCGTTCGCCCCACCCGGCGTGCACCGTACCCAGCCGGATCTGGACCCACTGCGGGCCGACCTCACCGGCCTGCCACCCGCCGTGGTCATCACCGCCGAGCTCGACCTGTTGTCCGCCGAGGGTGAACGGTACGCGGCCAGGATGCTGGCGGCCGGCGTTTCCGTCACCGCAGCGCGGTATCAGGGGCTCATCCACAACTTCCCGCGGAAACTGGCCCTGTTCGACGCCGCCCATCTCGCCCTGGCCCAGTTGGCCGCCGCGCTGAATCGTTGGTGAAAAGGTCAGTACCTTGCGGGTGCCGAAAAGCCCGCATGCGTTCAGCGAGCACCGCCCAGCACTCGTGCGGCGGCGACGAATTCCATGAGAATGGCGGCGCTCTCGACGATTTCGAATCGGCCTTGCTGAAGAGCTGAAGAACCTTTCGCCGCCAGGCTGCATCCGGAGGCCCTGGGAGATCGTCCTGGGCTGACGACACCGCCGTACGCGGCACGCCGCTTCGCGAGGAGATTGCCATCGGCAGGTGGGCGATATAGGGAAAGGAGTGGGCGTACTCCCTGCCACTTTCAACATATAGCGCACTGGGGGGCTTGCGGCAAGACCCGGGTCGTGCCGCAGAATCGCTGGCCGAGGCCGGGACCTGGGGAAAATGGGAGTCGCCAAGTGCGTGTGTTGTTGTCGACGTATGGATCACGCGGGGACGTCGAACCGCGGGTGGGACTCGCCGTGCGGGTGCGGGCACTCGGTGCGGAGGTGCGGATGTGCGCGCCTCGGCGCGCGGTCGAGTTGATCGCCAGCCAGTCCGACGCGGTCACGGCGGCGGCCGAGGGATGTGACGTGCTGGTGGCGACCGGCATGATGCCAGCCGCACCGCCGTGGCCGGCATGATCCGCACCGACGGAGCGGCGATGGCCGCGAACCTGCTGCTCGACGCGCTCAGCCGGGAAAAGCCGCCCGTGTCCGCGTGAACCACGCGGGACCGTCGAGCCAGGACCCGGAACACCAGAACCTGCGGCACGCCGGTTCAGACGCCTTGCTGCGTGCACTGGTTGCAAGCCCCCTCAGATCGGAGCTGATGACGTGAACCCGCTGACTACCAGCGCGTTTGATCTTCCCGACCACCTCTCTCCCAAGGCCGACCCGAGGCTGATCGCCGGCGATGAGCAGCACTTCGCGGCCATCGCGGAGAGCCTCGAACGGGCGATCTCCGACCTGTCCGGCCGCCTCGATGCCGCGCGCAAGGCGGCCGGCGGCATCGGCCAGGCGGCGCTGGACCGGGACCAGGAGATCCACCGGCTGACCGCTCGCCTACGCGCCCTGCGTCGCTTCGGCCTGGACCTGTGCCTCGGCCACATCGTCAGCGCGGACAACCCCGAGCCCGTGTACGTCGGACGGCTCGGCCTCACGGACAGCACGGGTCGTCGGCTGCTTCTCGACTGGCGCTCCCCGGCCGCCGAGCCGTTCTTCGGCGCGACCCACGCCAACCCGATGGGTCTGGCGAGCCGCCGCAGGTACCGCTGGACCCGTGGCCGGATCACCGACTATTGGGACGAGGTGTTCACTCCGGACGGGTTCGAAGGGCACGCCGCGCTCGACGACCAGTCCGCCTTCATCGCCAGCCTGGGCGGCAACCGGTCCGCCCGGATGCGGGACGTGCTCGGCACCATCCAGGCCGACCAGGACGCCATCATCCGTGCGGGATCCGGTGGCGCTCTCGTCGTCGACGGCGGTCCTGGTACGGGGAAGACCGTTGTCGCGCTGCACCGCACCGCGTACCTCCTCTACTCCGACCCGCGCCTCGATCACCGCCGGGGCGGCGTGCTGTTCGTCGGTCCGCACCAGCCCTACCTGGCGTACGTCGCCGACGTCCTGCCCAGTCTCGGCGAGGAGGGCGTGCAGACCTGCACCCTGCGGGATCTCGTCGCCGAGGGAGCTTCGGCGACCGTCGAGGCCGACCCGGAAGTGGCCCGCCTTAAGTCGTCCGCCGACCTGGTGAAGGCGATCGAGGCGGCCGTCAGGTTCTACGAGGAGCCGCCGACCAAGGGGATGACGGTCACGACCCACGAGTCCGACATCCGGCTGAGCGCCGACGACTGGGCCGACGCGTTCCAGGCAGCGGGACCCGGTACCCCGCACAACGAGGCGCGTGACCAGATCTGGGAGGAACTGCTCACGATCCTGATGGACAAGTACGACGGCGACGAACCGGATGACCTGCTACGCCGGTCGCTGCTGCGAGACAGGGAGCTGCTCACGACGTTCAACCGCGCGTGGCCGCTGCTCGAAGCGGCCGACCTCGTCGGAGACCTGTGGTCAGTGCCCGCGTACCTGCGCAAGTGCGCTCCCTGGCTCAGCACCGACGACGTCCGGCGACTGCAACGCGACGACGCCCAGGCCTGGACGGTGTCCGACCTGCCGCTCGTGGACGCGGCACGGCAGCGGCTCGGCGACCCGGAGGCGTCACGGCGACAGCGTCGGCACAGCGCTGCTGTCGCCGTCGAACGCGAGCGCATGACCAGGGTCGTGGACGACCTGATCGAGGCCGCCGACGACGAATACGGTGTCGGCCTGGTGACGATGCTTCGTGGCGAGGACTTCCAGGACGCCCTGGTCGACGAGGCGGCACTGCCCGGCACCGAGCCGGACCGGCTCGCCGGCCCGTTCGCGCACATCGTCGTGGACGAGGCTCAGGAGCTGACCGACGCGGAGTGGCAGATGCTGCTGCAGCGCTGCCCGTCCCGCAGCTTCACCATCGTCGGGGACCGCGCCCAGGCCCGGCACGGGTTCACGGAGTCCTGGCAGGAACGGCTCGAGCGGATCGGGCTCGGCCGGATCAACCTGGCCTCCCTGACCATCAACTACCGGACACCGGACACGGTCATGGCGGAAGCCGAGCTGGTCATCCGGGCCGTGCTGCCAGACGCCAACGTGCCGACCTCCATCCGCACCAGCGACGTTCCGGTCGTACACGGATCTGCTTCGGATCTGGGTTCGATCCTCGACACCTGGCTCGCCGCGCACGCCGACGGGATCGCCTGCGTCATCGGCGATCCCACCTTCCGGGCGACGTCCCGCGTTCGGTCGCTGACCCCGGAGCTGTCGAAGGGGCTCGAGTTCGACCTGGTCGTCCTCATCGACCCCGAGGCGTTCGGCAAGGGCATCGAAGGAGTGGTCGACCGCTATGTCGCGATGACCCGAGCGACCCAGCAACTCGTCATCCTCACGAGCTCCTGACATCGGTAAACGCGGTTGCGCGGGTCCCGCCGCTGGCCCATCATCGTCGGATGATCTTCAACCGGAAGGGCGGCGACGCCCTCGCGCAATGAGCGCGCTCGCGCGGCGCCATGACGCCGCGATGCCTCCAGTGGCCGTCGGCAGCACCAGCGCCCAGGAGATGTGGCAGGTGGCCGTCGACATTCGCCAGGAGTGGCTCGGCCATGCCTTGTCCACGCAACCGGCCGACAGGGCGGTTGCCGAACGCAGCTTGACCGCGATCTACGCACGGATCGCCCGCCCACGTCCCCGATTCGAGTGGGTTGACTCGCCGGCCAAGGCCCTGCCGCTGACCGCCGGCTTGCCGACCCTCACCCAGCTTCACGACTGGGTCCGGGATCCACGACCAAATGGGACACCACCACTCGCCAGCGATCTGGCAATGTCGGTGTCGCGGTTACGCGGCGCACTGAGCGCCGGCGTCGCCCATGCCGACCCCGAGCTGTCGCCAGCGCGCCGGGGCAAGACCACAGATCCATGGCCCGACTTGCCGCCAGTCGACGCACTCAGCAACGGCGTACCGCTGGGGGTCGTGCTGCACCAGGGCGTCCGCGCCGCGCTGCATAGAAGCCTCGCCCGCGGGTGGTACCTGCCCGTGCGCGCAGCGCTGGCCGACAGTGGCCCGGTACCGGTGTGTTGGTACGGGCAGCAGGATGCGTCGTGGGTTGCCTACTACGACGTGCTGCAGCGGCTTGGGCTCGCCCGGTACGGGCCGGACGAGACCGACCATCTCGGCGTCTGGGCCGACGTGGCGCGTTCCTGCGGCTGGTGGTGGCCCGGCGAGGACGTGTGCGTTGTGGTGGAACGGCCCGAAGCCGTGCGCACCGAACCGGTCCCAGGCGCGTTGCACAACGAGATCCGGCTTCACCACCGGGGCGTGCGCTACCGCGATGGCTGGCATCCGCCCTTGACGTGACCCGACAGCCCGGCCGGGACAAGGCCACTGGTCCGTCCCGGCCGGCCGCCGGTCCGATACCTGCTCGTCGTGATTGCGCCTACCTGCCGCCTCATGGCAGAGATCCTGTCGGTACGGGCCTTCCTGTCACGGGCTCGTGTCGTACGGGTGCGGGATGCTCGCCGCGTGACGCACACGATGAAGCGCTCGGTGTCGGCGATCCCGGCAACCGGTGGAAACCTCTCCACCACCCATGGTGTGGCCCTCTACGTCGGCGCGGTTCTCGGCACCGGGGTGATCGCGCTGCCAGCGCTGGCCGCCCGCGCAGCCGGGCCTGCTTCCCTCGTCGCCTGGCTCGGCCTCGTCGTCGCCTCTGTCCCGTTGGCCGTGACATTCGCCGCGTTGGCTGCCCGGTACCCGGACTCGGGAGGGGTTTCGACCTACGCACGTCGGGCCTTCGGACCGCGCGCTGCGGCGGCAGTCGGCTGGTGGTTCTTCGCGGCCGTGCCGGCCGGGGCGCCGGCGGCGGCATTGTTCGCCGGTGGCTATGTCGAGGCAGCCTTCGGCGGCGGTGAGACCACGGTGTACCTCACGGTGCTGGGTCTTTTCATCGTCGTCGCCATCGCCAACTACTTCGGCGTCCGGGTGTCCGGCAGGATGCAGTTGATCCTCGCGGGCGTCCTCGTCACACTGCTCGTCGTCGCCGCCGTGGCGGCACTTCCTCAGGCCGATCTGGGCAACCTGCGTCCGTTTGCGCCGCACGGGTGGCTCGCGGTCGGGTCGGCGGCGGCGCTGCTGGTGTGGAGCTTTGCCGGCTGGGAGGCCGTGACCTACCTCGCCGCCGAGTTCCGCAATCCGCCCCGATCGCTGCCCCGAGCGACCGCCGCAGCGATCGTCATCGTCGGTGGCCTCTATCTGGCTATCGCGGCAGCGAGCATCCTCGTCCTCGGAGCGTCCGCCGGCAGCACCGACGCTCCATTGGCTGAACTGCTCGGCCGCAGCTTCGGCGAGCCTGCCAAGGCGGTCGCGGCGATCGTTGCTCTGCTCCTGACGCTCGGCGTGATGAACACCTACTACGCGGGCGCCGCCAAGCTCGGCGCGGCACTCGGCCGGGACGGAGCGCTGCCGGCCTCGCTCGCGCTGGGCAGCCGGGCCGGCGAGGTTCCGCGGCGCAGCCTGCTGCTGACCGTCGCCCTCGGCCTGGTCGGGTTCGCGATCGTCGCGCTGACCGGCGTCGGTACCGACTCGCTCGTGCTCGCTACGACCGGCTCCTTCGTCGCCGTCTACGCCGTCGGCGCTGTCGCAGCGCTGCGTCTGTTGCCGAGGCGTACGGCAGCGTGGTGGACGGCCCTCGCCGCGGTCGGAATGGTGCTCATGATGCTGGCCGCAACCGGCGCCTACCTGCTCTGGCCGCTGCTGGTCGGCGGCTCCTCCCTGGCTTACGTTCGAGGCCGCCGTCGCCGGATGGCGGGAGGTTCCTGACAGGTGCCGGCAGGAGGCACCTGGCCCAGCGGGGCGCCAGCTGCAGTCTCGTTGGGGCTGCGGATCAGCTCGGCTTGACCGCGTGGATGCGTTCGACGGTGCCCGCCTTCAGCCTTTCTGTCTCGACGATCTCGAAGCCCGCCGCCTGCACCAGGGGTAGCTGGCGGCGGGTGAAGTGCTCGCCGGCCGCGCGGATGGTGACCCGTTCGAGGAGCCACTGCGCGGCGTAGATCGGTGGCCAGGTGCTACTGATGTGGTCAAGCAGGAGCAGCCTGCCGCCAGGTACGAGGACGCGCTTCATCTCGCCGATCGCCGTCACCGGATTCGGGATGCTGCACAGCGAGAGGGCGCAGACCACCGAGTCGAACGACGCGTCGCCGAACGGCAGCTGCTCCGCGTCGCCCTCGTGCAGGTCGACCGCACGGCCGAGGTCGGCGGCGTGCCGCCGGGCGATGTCCAGCATCGCCGGGCTCAGCTCGATCCCCGTGACCGTCACGTCGGCGGCATAGTGCGGCAGGCTCCGGCCGGTGCCGATGGCGACCTCCAGCACGCGACCGCGCGCGCGGGCGCCCAGCCACTCCCGGCCGCCACCGAACTGGATGCGCTCGAGGAACGCGATCTGCTTGTCGTAGCTGGGTGCGGTCTTGTCCCAGACCCGCCGCTGCTTCGCGGCCGCGGTCTCGCTGGTCTTCGCCTTGGCGGTGCCGGTCATGACGGTGGTCCTTTCAATGTGGCGGGTGGGGAAGGGGGGCAATCCACGTCGGAGGAGACCGCTGCGCCGATCACCCCCATGACCGCCTGACGGACTCGAGCGGCGGCTCGGGCGGGGTCGGGCTGACCGGCGTCGAGCCAGGCGATGATCGCCTCGATCGCCACCACCGGGGCGAGCTGTGCGGCCCAGCGCGCCAGCGCCTCGTCGGGTACGAACGCCGAGATCTGCAGGTGCGAGGCGGCGGTGATGTCGGCGCGAAACCTCTCGATGCGCTCCTTGAACTCCGGTTCGCGCAGGGCGTGCTGAAACAGCAGCCGGAACCCGGCCGGGGACTCGACCGCTGCCTGGAGGAGCCCGTCGATGCTGGCGTCGGTGAACCCGCCGACGGGCTCGTTGACGTGGGCGTCCAGCCGGGCGCACATCCGGTCGAGAACCGCCTGGTACAGGTCGGTCTTGGAGTCGAAATGCCGGTAGAGGATCACCCTCGTGATCCCGGCTTCCGCGGCGATCTCATCCAGGCCCGTCGCCGCGAATCCGGACCGCGCGAACGCTTCGGTCGCCGCGACGAGGATCTGTTCCCGGCGTTGCGCCCGGGGCAATCGGCGTCCCGGCTCCAGCTTTTCGTCGATCACCAATCAGCCCCTCGAGCTCTTGTTGACTCCAGAGTGTACTTATGTCTATGTTGACTTTCAAGTACACAACCGGAGGCTTCGATGGACCCGTTCATCACCGCCGATGCGGTCACCAAGCAGTTCCGAGACGGCACCCGCGCTCTCGACGGCCTGACCCTGACAATCCCGCGCGGCGCGATCTACGGGCTGCTCGGTCCCAACGGCGCGGGCAAGACCACCCTCATCCGCATCCTCGCCACCCTGCTACGCCCCGACGGTGGCACGGTCCGCGTCGCCGGACACGACGTCGTCCGCCACCCGGCCGCCGTCCGCCAACGCATCGGCCTCGCCGGACAGTTCGCCGCCGTCGACGACCATCTGACCGGCCGGGAGAACATCGCCATGATCGGCCGCCTCTACGGTCTGTCCCGCCGCGAAGCCGCCACCCGTGCCACCGAAATCGTCGACCGGATCCACCTCGCCGACTCGGCCGACCGGCAGGTCAAGACCTACTCCGGCGGCATGCGCCGCCGCATCGACCTGGCCGCCAGCCTGATCGGCCGACCGCAGGTGCTGTTCCTCGACGAACCCACCACCGGCGTCGACCCGGCCAGCCGCCAAGACCTCTGGCGCCTCGTCCGCGACCTCGCCGCCGAAGGCACCACCGTCCTGCTCACCACGCAGTACCTGGACGAGGCCGACCAGCTCGCCGACCGCATCGCCGTCATCGACCACGGCCGCCTGCTCACCGAAGGCACCGCCACCGAACTCAAGGACCGCACCGGCGGTTCGATCGTCGAGATCACCGTGCCTGCCGATCGCGCCGATTCGGCGGTGGCCGCACTGAGGCCACTGGACCCACGGTACGACCGGAAGCGCGACGGGATCGTGCTACCCGCCCCCGACGGGCCGCTCACCCTGCGGCACGCGCTGCGCCTGCTCGACCACTACGACATCAGCCCGACCGATGTCGCCCTGCACCGGCCCACCCTCGACGACGTCTTCCTCACCCTCACCCGCCACGACCCGCGCGAACTCGCCGGGAGGCCCGTATGACCACCACCGCCACTCCGACCCGCCGCCACGGTCGGGCCGTCATTCACACCGGCGTGATAACACGCCGGAATCTGCTCGCCAACGTCCGCCTGCCCGACGTGCTGATCCTGTCCACCGTCCAGCCCGTCGTCTTCATGCTCATGTTCCTCTACGTCTTCGGCGGCGCCATCCAAGCCGCCCTCCCGGCCGCGGCCAAGGGCGAATACGTCTACTGGCTCATGCCGGGCATCCTCGCCCAGTCCGCCGTGTTCGGATCCGCACCCACCGCCTACGGGCTCAACAACGACCGCACCAAAGGCGTCCTGGACCGCTTCCGCTCGCTGCCCATGGCCCGCTCCGCCGTACTGACCGGCCGCACGCTGTCCGACCTGATCCGAAGCACTGTCATCCTCGGGCTGCAACTCACGGTCGGCATCGCACTCGGCTTCCGCTGGCAGGACGGCCTCGGCGGCCTGCTCACTGCCATCGGCGTCGCTCTTGGCTTCGGCTACGCCTGCTCCTGGCTGATGGCCTACCTCGGGCTCACCATCCGCAACTCCGAGGCCATCCAGGCGGCGATCTACCTGGTCGTCTTCCCGATGACCCTGACCAGTTCGGTATTCCTACCCACCCAGACCATGCCCGGCTGGCTGCAAGCCTTCGCCGAACATCAGCCCATCACCGTCGTCGCCAACGCGCTGCGCGGCCTCACTCTCGGCCCGGGAGCCCTCCCTGCCGGTCACACCATCACCGGCGAGACCCTCCTCGCCATCGCCTGGACAGCAGGCATCCTCGGCGTCTTCGCACCCCTCGCCGTGCACGCTTACCGGCGCAACGCAAGGTAGGAGATAACCCGGTACGGCGTTCCCTGGCCGGCACCCGAACTCTCGGGTGCCGGCCAGGTGCAGATCCAGTCATGGGCGACGTTCTGACCCGGCCCTGCCGGGGCGGAACGCCTCGGGTACCGGCTCAGGTCATGCGTAGCGACGACGCCGTTGCGCGAGAAGCAGTACGAGGCCGACCACGATGAGACTGGCACCCACCGCGGTGAATGTGCCGAGCGTCGGACCGGAGATTGCCGCGCCGGTCACCGGCAGGCTGGGGCTGGGGCTAGGTGTCCCGGCGGTCGCCGGGCAGGTCTGCGCCAGGTCGAATGTTCCGTCGGTGCCCGTGATCACCGCCGTGGCGTTGGTGAGGGCGAACGGATTCACCAGTTCGCCGGTTGCGGACAGGCCGGCTGGTGTCCTGATCCAGGCTCTGTCGCCGACGATCGCGCGGTCAGCGGCGGGCGTGGTCGTGATGGTCTCCGTGACCGGGCCACCCTCCGTGGCGAATTCGATGGTCAGTGAGGTGAAGGTGCCCTGCTGCTTCGCAGCCGGCAGGGCGAAGACCCAGACGTCCTCGGCCTGGAAGGGGCCACCACCGAGGTTCGGGTCGCACCTGTGAGTGCCGAACGCGGCCGCCGTCGTACCGGTGTCCGCTGGATCGATGTTGATCGTCGTGTCGGCCCACGCTGGTGCGGCCGAACCCAGGCCGATCACCACGGCCAGCATGGTGGCACCCGCAAGGCGGGTGAATGATGATTTGGTCACCTAAATCCCCCCAGTTAGCGTATTTTTTTAATAGCTCGTGAAGTGGGGCGCGACCCGGTGCCAGGTAACCACGGATGGCGGATGCCGGTTGCCGGAATTCAGCTCTTCCTGCGGGAGCCAGAGGGACGTGATAGGCGATCTGCGAGCTGCGACTCCAAGGAAGCCTCCCGGGCCGATCGATGTCGCAGCTCGGCCGCGGTCACCACGCTCGTTCCGGTGATGGCCGTGCGGCGTCGGACGCGTGGGAGACCATCGCGATGACGCAGGCGATGTTGAGGTTGAACTGGAGCAGTTGTCGGCACTGTGGAGTGGGACCGAGTTGGTACTCCCCTCGTGCCCGAAGGCCAGGGGTCAGTTCCCTGTCACGCAGAACTCGTTGCCGTCGGGATCGGCCAGCACGACGGCGCCGTCCGCACCGACCTCGAGCCGAGTGGCCCCGAGGGAGACCAGCCGGTCGACCTCCGCTTGCTGGTCGCTACCGGCCGGGGTGAGGTCGAAGCGCTGCCGGTTCCGCACCTCTTTCGGGGCCACGGGGGGGCCTCCCCATGCGACCTTTGTGCCGCCGTGCGGTGACTGGATCGCGGTCTCCTGGTCCTGGTCCCACACCAGCGGCCAGCCCAGCGCCTCGCTCCAGAAGAGGCCGACCTCCCGGGTGCCGTCGCAGGCGAGCTCCCCGAGCAGGCCGCACCCGGCGAGGAAGGCATTGCCCGGCTCGATCACGCAGAACTCGTTGCCCTCGGGGTCGGCCAGGACGACGTGCCCCTCCTCGGGGCGCTGCCCGACGTCGAGGTGGCCTGCGCCGAGCCCCAGCGCGGTCGCCACGGTGTGCTGCTGGTCGTCGTGGCTGGCGCTGGTCAGGTGAAGGTGCATGCGGCGGTTCGGCCCCACCTTCTCCGCGCGGCTCGGGACGAACCGGAGGCCGAGCTGGGTGTCCTCGCCGGGCAGGAGCGCGCCATCGGCGTCCTCGACGACCTCCCGGCCGAGCATGCCGGCCCAGAACTGCGCCAGGCGAGCCGCGTTGTGCGCATCGAAGGTCACCGTCAGCAGTCGCGAGATCATCACTTCACAGTAGGCAGGGGCCAGCAGGGCAACAAGGTAATTAGCCGGGCCGGACGTATCGCGGGTGGCGCAGGGCACGTGTCGACAACCGCGCGCCAGATCTCGGCCCAGCGGTCGGGGGAGCGATGAGTTACGAGTTGGCCAGTTCGGGGCCGACCTGGCCATGCTGTTCCGCCTGTGGCCGACGCCCTCCCGGCCGTCGGCCGGGAGGGCGGCGTGCGTCAGCCGTGCGTACGCCGGCGCAGCTCCTGGGCCCGTTCCGTGAGCGCGGCGAGCACGCGTTGGGCCGTGGCGAGGTCGTCGTGGTCGAAGCCGGTGTAGAGGTCCGTGGTCACGGGAGCCAGTCTGGCCGTCAGCCGGGCCTGTGCGTCGGCTCCGGCGGCGGTGAGCGCCACCGTCTCGCCGATGGTGATCAGGCCGTGCTCCCGGAGCCCGTCGACGAGCCGTGCGGCTGCGGTGGCGCTGAGGTTGAGCTGGGGTTGGTCGGCGAGGAAGGCGGCCAGCGTCTCCGGGCCGTCCCACGGCCCACGCAGCGCCACGGCGCGCATCGTCACGTATTCGGTGGGGCTGATTCCGGATCCGTCGAGGACGGCAGCCATCAGCGCGGCGAGGGCGCCCTGCGCTTCGGCGACGGCTTGGCCGGTCAGCGGCGGCGGGGCGGTCGAGGGCTGGACCATCGTGGTGCTCCCTTCGGTGGTGCCCGGCGCGGCGCCGAGCAGGGTGGTGAGGGTGGCGACGAGTTCTCGGTTGCGGGCGCCGTGCGGCCCGCCGATGGGTGCGGTGAGTTCGGCCTGCAGCGCATGCACGATGCCGATCGCCTGCTGCACAACGGACTGGCCGCGCTCGGTGAGCGACAGCTGGAAGGCCCGGGTGTCGTCGGCGTGGTCGGTGCGGGCGATGAGGCCGGCGGCGCTGAGCGCCTTGACGAGTTTGGACACGAAGACGGGGTCGAGCCCCGCGTAGTCGGCCAGCTCGCGCTGGCTGGGCTGTCGCCCCTGGCGGTTGAGGCCGTAGAGGGAGCCGAGCAGGGAGTATTGCGCGTGGGTCAGGCCCAGCGGGCCGACGGCACGATCCACGGCCGCCCGCCAGCGGGTGGTCACCTGCCACAGTAGACGGCCTGTCGCGATGTCCGGGGTGGTCACATCTCTCAATGTACATGGAAACAATGTCCATGGAAAGTATGTCGGGGCAGGTGGGCCAACGGGACGCGGAGGCGCCGAACTCATTGCGCGGCCGGCCGGTCGGCCCGACGAGTCCCCGGGTCCATCGGCTTGCGGAGGCGCTCGACCAGCTCCCGCGCCGCCTCGGTGAACGGCTGGTCGGACTCGCAGGGCCGGTGTCCCTGGATCGGTGGTGGGACGCTGTCGCCAGGTCGAGCCACCACACCGGCGGGATCTCGCAGCCGACGGTCCACCGTTGATGCTGGGCCGACGATGACCGGCGCGGCTGGCAGGTGGGCGGCGAAGATCGAGCCGCCGATGGGGTCGGTGTCGCGCCACAGGTTGATCCACCGCCAGTCGACTCGAGCGCCGATCTCGTGCAACACCTCGTCGTCGACGTAGGCGGGGAAGAGCCGGGCGTAGAGCCGCCGCAGCGGCGACCCGTAGGTGAGCAGGGCGACCCGGCTGCTGACCTCGGGTGGCAACTGGAGCACCGTCGCGGCGGCCAGGACCGAACCGTGGCTGTGTCCGGTGAGCAGCACCGCGTTGCCGCGTCCGACCAGGTACGTCACTCGTCGGGTCAGCTCCGGCACGGCACGTTCGGCGTAGCAGGGCGGCGCGAACGGGTGGGCGGCCCGGGGCCAGAACGTGCCCAGGTCCCACAGGACGCCGACGTGGCGCCTGAACTCGACGGTCCGGTAGGCGAAGATGCCGCCGATCACCAGGCCGAGGATGATCGCTGCGATCACCCAGCTGCCGAACGCGATGGCGAAGGTGATCAGGTCGGCTGGCACCCCGGCGTACCGCTCGACGACGTCACCCGGATGCAGCTGCAGCAGACCGATGGTGGTGGTGGCCGTGCCGATCCCGGCGAGGCAGGCGTAGACCACGGCCAGCGGTATCAGTCTCTCGGTGAACCGAGCCTGGGCTATCGCTTTCTGCACCTGCCGCAGTCGGGGCCTGGCTCCCGCAGGCGGGTCCGGGTAGTCGCGCGCGACAATTGCCGCCGCGGCGCGGAACCGGTCGGGCCGGGAGATCAGGGTCACCAGGCCCGCGACGGCCAGCGTGATCAGTACCGCCCGGAAGAAGCCGAAGATCGCCCAGGTGTACGGCCGCGGCGGTCCGGCGGCCACGCCCGCCACGGTCGGCGTATCTCGGTCCAGGAAGTCCGCCACCCGGTAGACCAGCTCGGCGGAGAACGCCACCGCCAGACTGATCGCCGCGGCCGCGATCGCCAGCGCTCCCAGCCCGAGCAGCGGCGTGGCATCCGACTGGCGGTCCCGGCGCCAGAGCAGCACAGCTCCCAGGGCGGTCAGCAGGGCCGTCTGGGTGACGAACAGCCAGGTGAGGATGGAGTCGTAGCCGGGTAGGGCGCCTCCCTCGTGCCGTGGCGCCGGGCTGGCGAGGACGTGGGCCGTGACCACGATGGTCAGGACGACGGCGATCGTCCGCAACGTGCCGGTGATCCGGTCGAGTCGCCGATCCGCGGCGGCCCGGTCGATCAGCGGGGGCGTGCAGAGCAGGACCGCGCAGGTGGCCAGGACCGTCCCGGTGACCACCGTCAGCGCGATGGTGCCGGCCGAGGTGCCGGGTGAGACCCGGGCCGCGAGCAGAGTGATGTCCAGGGTCGCGAACGCCGCCGCCACGTGGATGGAGCGCAACCGGCCAAGCAGCGGTTCGGCGTGCCACTGACCGACGGCGCTGAGCCGATGCCCAGAGACCCCCGCCTCGGGAGCGCGAAACGCCTCGTACACCCTCCCTGGGCGGGTACTGGCCCCCCAGAGCAGGCCGATGGCGACGGCCGGAACCAGCGCCAGTACTGCCAGCCGCAGCCCGACCGGTCGCCCACCCAGCCAGGACAACCAACTGCGCCCGGCCAGGCAGTGCGGCGAGCTCATGCACTTCCACGCGATCAGGTCCAGCGCGACGCCGGCGGCCGCGAGCACATACAGCGCGGTGAGTGTGAGCGCCAGCAATCGGCACAGGGATCTGACCATCGCATCGGAGCCGCGGTTCGCCGGGCGCATCCAGATCGCGACGTTCACCAGCATGAACGGCAGCAGGAACACCAGGGACAGGGTTCGGGCCACGGTTCCGGAGGGCAGGTCACCCCAGCGGTACGCCTCCAGCGTCACCCGGGTGGCGCCACTGGCGCCCGAACGACGGCGGCGGGGTCGGTAGAAGCCCCCACTACGGTCGCCCGCGACCTGTTCGATCTGCAGCAGGTCCAACACCTGGTCGGCACTCGCGCTGGAGGCCCCATGTACGCGCAGCTCCACCACGTCATCGGACATCCCCGGCCCGCTCAACCGCGCTGATGCATCCGACATCGGCCCCCCGAGCCGTCTTCGGGGGCCCACACCGGGTGAACCCGGCCGAGGGCGGCCCCGCCACTCGTGGCGGTCTACCCAACCCCGCCGGGACCAACCGTGAGACCGGTGCCGCCTGCCGAGCACCTCACCTCTTGGCGGCCCCACCCCACTGCGCCGTCAGGTTGGGCCGCCCGTGGCTTCCAGCGCAGTACCAAGCCGGTACTTTGATCCGTTTGTCCGACCGCTCATCCGACACCAAGAATGATCTTATGTCCGTCTGTCCGGTTGGTTAGCATGCCCGGCGATGATGTTTCTACTCTCCTCCCTGCGGCTACGCCGCGCCGCCCGTAGACACTTCGGCTGGCAGAAGCTGCGCGTCACGCAGATGCGCGCGATGCGCGCGCTGCTGGCGGGCCGCGACACACTGGTCGTGCTGCCCACCGGGGGCGGAAAGTCGGCCGTGTACCAGGTTCCTGCCACGCTGCTGCGCGGACCGACGGTGGTGATCTCACCGCTGCTGGCACTGCAGCAGGACCAGATCGGCAACCTCAACGAGCGGGGGGACCCGGCTTTGCGCGCGGTTCGGATCAGCTCCGCGGAGAGTCCGAGCAAGCAGGCCGCCGGGCTGGCGGAGCTGCGTTCGGGTGCCGCGAAGTTCCTGTTCATCACGCCGGAGCAGCTCAGTTCGCCGGAGCGGCTGGCGGAGATCCGGGCGCTGCGGCCGGCGCTGGTGGCGGTTGACGAGGCCCATTGCATCTCGTCGTGGGGCCACGATTTCCGCCCCGATTACCTCACACTCGGTCATCTCATCCGCGGCTTGGGCCGCCCGCCAGTCGTGGCGCTGACCGCCACGGCGTCGCCGCCGGTACGCGATGACATCACCGCGCGGCTCGGCCTGCGCAAGCCGCGGCTGGTCCTGTCCGGGTTGGACCGTCCGAACCTTGTCGTGGCGGCCGTGCACTGCCCCAGCGAGGACTACCGGTGGCGGAGGCTGCTCACCCTGCTCAAGGAGGCCGACCCGCCCGGCATCGTGTATGTGCCGACCCGGCGCGCCGCGGAGGAGATCGCGGACCGGCTGTCCGGAGCGGGGTTTCCCGCGCAGGCCTACCACGGCGGGATGGCCGCTGGGGTGCGCCACCGCCGCCACGAGGACTTCCTCGCCGACCGGGTGCCGATCATGGTCGCCACGTCGGCGTTCGGCATGGGCATCGACAAGCCGAACATCCGCTGGGTGGCACACGTGGCGCTGCCCGACTCACCGGACAGCTACCTGCAGGAGATCGGGCGGGCAGGGCGCGACGGTGAGCCCGCTCGGGCGTTGCTGCTCTACCGAGCCGAAGACATCGCGCTGCAACGCTTCTTCAACGGGGGCGCGCCGGAACTGAAGGAGTTGCGAGCGGTCGCAGCTGCCCTGCACAAGGGCCCGGTGACGCGGACAGCGCTGGGAAAGGCCACGGGCCTCGGACCGCGCAAGGTCGCCAGCCACGTCAGCCTGCTCGAGCAGGTCGGGGCGGTGGCGACCGGCGCCAAGGGCGAGCTCCACGTCCCCAGGTATGCGCCGCTGCCCGATCAGGCGGCTCGGGAGGCGCTGGCCGAGTACGCCCGCTATCAGGCTGGGCAGCGTTCCCGCACCGACATGATGCGCCGCTTCGCCGAAAGCCGGGGCTGCCGTATGCAGTCACTGCTGGGCTACTTCGGAGAGCAGTTGAGCCGTCCCTGCGGGCACTGCGACAACTGCCACGGCGGCACCTCGGAGGTGCTCCCGGAACACGGGCCGTACCCACTGCACAGCACGGTGCGGCACGCCAAATGGGGATCAGGCATGGTCCTCGGGTACGAGAAGGACAGCGTGACCGTGCTCTTCGACGACGTCGGCTACAAGACCCTTTCGGTTTCCGTCGTGCAGGCGCAGGGCCTGCTGGCGCTTGAGGCGAGTCGCCGCTGAGGGCACGGCCGGGCCGGCCCCGCTCGCCGTCGTCAGCGACGGCCCTGTTCGCTCCGCTGCACCCATTGACACGCCCGTGGCTCGCCCGGAACGATCGGCGACAGTCCATTGCTCCCGCCTTCGTCAGTCACGAGACCGTTGACATCGATGTCGGGCTGCAGGGTGCGACTCCGAAGGAGAGTGCATGGCCGACGGAGCGAGCCGACCGCACAGGCTCGGCCGGCCTGAGCGCCCGGCAAGCACGTTCGCTCCATCGCGGTCGACCGGCCGCGGCAGCCACGGTTCTTCTCCGCCCAGACGTTCGACGCACTCGACCCGGATCGAGTCGAAAGGGCCTGCCTCCATGTCGTACCCCCTCCTTGCGCGACCCTCGTCCCCCCGGCTGTTCGCCGCGGCAGCTGCGGTGTTGCTGCCGACGGCACTGCTCGTCGCCGCGCCCCCGGCGGCTGCCGCGCCCGCTACGGCGCCGCCCGGCAGTTTCAGCTCGTCGTTCGAGTTGGCCGACCCGCAACCCTCTGTGAGCACCGTCGAGGTCGACGCGAGCGGTAAGCCGGTCCAGGCGAACCTGAGCGGCTCGAGCCCCAGCGGATTGCCCGGCAGCCTGCTCGGTCAGGTCAAGGCGGTGACCGCGAGTGCCGAGAACCCGCCGAACGAAACCGCCGTGAACCTCGCGGACGGCAATCCCTCGACCAAGTGGCTGGCGTTCAACCCGACCGGTTGGGTGACCTACCAGCTGGCCAAGCCGGCGGCGGTGGTGCGGTACGCGCTGACCTCCGCGAACGACGCCCCAGGTCGTGACCCCAGGGACTTCACCCTGCAGGGGTCCAACGACGGCAGCACGTGGACCGACGTGGACAGGCAGACCGGGCAGAGCTTTGGTGGGCGATTCGCCACGAACACCTACAGCTTCACCAACACGACCGCCTACGGCTACTACCGCCTGAATGTCTCCGCCAACTCCGGTGACTCCCTCGTTCAGCTCGCCGACTGGGACATCAGCGACGGCTCGGACGTCCGGCCGCCGGCCACCCCGATGGTCAGTGCCGTCGGCACCGGCCCGGTCAGTGGCTTCAACATGAAACCCAGGGCCGGGTTCACCGGACTGGCTTCGCTGCGATACTCGGGCAGCGCCGAGGCCGACGGTCGCTCGTACGCGACCAACAAGCTGTTCGACGTCGACATCCCGGTCGGGCCGAAGACCCGGCTGTCGTACAAGATCTTCCCCGAGTTCACCGCCCGGGACGTCCAGTACCCGTCCACCTACGCGGCCGTCGATCTGCACTTCACCGACGGCGGCTATCTCAGCCTGCTGTCGCCGGTGGACCAGCACGGATACCCGCTCACCGCCGCCGGGCAGGGCGCGTCGAAGGTGCTCTACGCCGACCAGTGGAACGCGGTGCAGTCCGAGATCGGCGCGGTCGCGAACGGCAAGACGATCGATCGCATCCTGGTCGCCTACGACAACCCCCACGCGACCGCTTCGACCCGCTTCCAGGGTTGGATCGACGACGTCACGCTCACGGGCGCCCCGACTCCGATTGACGGCTCCACCCTGACCAACTACGTCGACACCCGTCGCGGGACCAACGCGTCGGGCTCGTTCTCGCGCGGCAACAACCTGCCGATCTCGGCGATGCCGAACGGCTTCAACTTCTTCACGCCCGTCACCAACGCCACCTCGAACTCGTGGGAGTACGAATACCAGCGGAACAACAACGCGGCGAATCTGCCCACCCTGCAGGGGCTGGCGATCTCGCACGAGCCCAGCCCGTGGATGGGTGACCGAAACCAGATGTCGGTCATGCCCGTGCCGGCCGGTGGATCCCTCACCGGGGCGCCGAGCGGTCGGGCCCTCGCCTTCCGCCACGACGACGAGATCGCGCGGCCGGACTTCTACCAGGTCACGCTGCAGAACGGCCTGATCGCGCAGATGTCGCCCACCGACCACGGCGGGATCATGGCGTTCACCTTCCCGCCCGGGCAGGCCACCGGAAGCCTCGTCTTCTACAACGGCACCTTCGCCATCGGTACGGACGGCACCTTCACCGGCTGGGTCGACAACGGAAGCGGCCTGTCGGCCGGTCGCAGCCGGATGTTCGTGTCCGGCACCTTCGACCGGGCGCCGACGACGTCCTCCGCCACGTCCGCCACCTTCGACACATCAGGGAACCGGCGGGTGACGCTGCGCATCGCGACGTCATTCATCTCGGTCGACCAGGCACGCCGGAACCTCGACCTGGAGGTCACCGGCAACACGCTCGACCAGGTCCAGGCGGCCGCCACCGCGGCATGGGAGGACCGGCTCGGCCGGATCGACGTCCAGGGCGCGACCGAGACGCAGCTGGTGACCCTGTACTCGAACCTGTACCGGCTGAACCTCTATCCGAACTCGCAGTCGGAGAACACCGGCACCGCAACCGCGCCGCACTGGCAGTACGCGAGCCCGGTGTCCCCGCCGACCGGTGCATCGACCGGAACCCGGACCGGTGCGAAGGTCGTCGACGGACAGCTCTACGTCAACAACGGGTTCTGGGACACCTACCGCACGGTCTGGCCCGCGTACTCGCTGTTGTACCCCGACGTCGCAGCCAGGATCGCCGACGGGTTCGTCCAGCAGTACCGCGACGGCGGGTGGATCGCCCGCTGGTCGTCGCCCGGCTACGCCGACCTGATGACCGGCACCAGCTCGGACGTCGCGATGGCCCAGGCCTACCTCAACGGCGTCGAGCTGCCCGACCCGCTCGGCGCGTACGACGCGGCGGCCAGGAACGCGACCGTCGCGTCCGGGCGCAGTGAGGTCGGCCGCAAGGGCATCGAGACCTCGCTGTTCCTCGGATACACGCCGACCTCCACCGGTGAGTCGGTGTCGTGGGCGCTGGAAGGCTTCATCAACGACTACGGCATCGGCAACTGGCCGCGGCCCTCGCCAAGGATCCGGCCACCCCGAAGTCGAGGCGTGACCGGCTCAACGAGGAGTCACGGTACTTCCTGCAGCGCGCTCGAAACTACGTGAACCTGTTCGATGCGAAGACGAAGTTCTTCCAGGGACGCGACGCGGCCGGAAACGTCCTCGCCGGCGACCCGCTGGACTGGGGTGGCGTCTACACCGAGACCAACGGGTGGAACTTCGCGTTCACCGCGCAGCAGGACGGTCAGGGGCTGGCCAACCTGTACGGCGGGCGGGCGGCGCTGGAGCAGCAGCTCGACCAGTTCTTCGCCACCCCGGAGAATGCCGACCGTCCGGGCGGGTACGGCGGAACGATCCACGAGATGCTCGAGGCGCGTGCGGTACGCATGGGCCAGCTCGGCATGAGCAACCAACCGTCGCACCACATCCCGTACATGTACGACTTCGTGGGCGCGCCGGCCAAGACGCAGGCGATCGTGCGGGAGATCCTGCAGCGCCTCTACGTCGGCAGTGAGATCGGCCAGGGCTACCTGGGCGACGAGGACAACGGCGAGCTGTCGTCGTGGTACATCCTCAGTTCGCTGGGCATCTACCCACTGCAGGCCGGCTCGGCCAACTGGGCCATCGGTTCGCCGCAGTTCACCCGGATGACCGTCCACCGGAGCAGTGGTGACATCGTCGTCAACGCGCCGAACAACAGCACCAGGAACGTCTATGTGCAGAGCGTGGAGGTCAACGGGAAGACCCAGCGCGGGGTGTCCATCGATTCGTCCGTGCTGGCCCACGGCGGCACGATCGACTTCCAGATGGGCGCTGACCCGTCGCCCTGGGGCACCGGCAACAACGATGCGCCGCCGTCGTTGACCAAGGGCAACGCGGTGCCCAGGCCGTTGCAGGACACCACCGGCCCTGGTCTCGGCACCGCGACAGCGGGTGGCGGGCAGGACGCGTCGAAGCTGTTCGACGACTCCTCGATCACGCAGCTGACCTTCAGCTCCGGAACACCGCAGATCAGCTGGGCTTTCCGCGGGGGCAAGCAGACACCGATGTACTACACCCTCACCTCGGGGGCGAGTACGGGCGACCCCGCGGAATGGCGGCTGCAAGGCTCCGACGACGGCTTCACCTGGACCACCGTCGACTCACGCAACGGTGAGGTGTTCACGTGGCGCAACCAGACCCGCCCATTCAAGATCAGCGATCCAGGACAGTTCGCGCAGTTCCGCCTCGTCGTGACGAAGACCGTCGGCGCCGCACAGACGAACCTCGCCGAGATCGAGTTGCTCGCCGGAGGCGACCTGCAGCTCGGCGGCGGCGCCATCACGGTGACCGCCGCGGACAACGTGCCCGCCACCTCCGGTGCTGCGGTGTCGGTGCCGCTGGCCACCGTCACCGGGGGCACCGCCACCGGCTACCGGGCCACGATCGACTGGGGTGACGGCTCGCCGGTCACCGCAGGCACCCTGACCCTGAGCTCGCGGGCCGTTTACCGCGTCAGCGGCTCGCACACCTACGGCACGCCGGGCTACCACCAGGCGAGCGTCACGGTGAGCGACGGCACCGGCCAGGGCTCGGCGACGGTCGGCGTCGACGTGGCCTACGCGCCGGGCTCCGGCCTCACCGCGGCATACGACACCGTCTGCATCGGCGACGACGGCGTGCTCGCGGCGAACTGCGACGCCAAGTCGTGGGCGTACTCGCGGGCCGCCCTGGCGGCAGCCGGCGTGACCCAGGGCCAGCGGCACCAGGTACCCGGAACGGCGCTGCACTTCACGCTGCCGACGATCCCGGCGGGGCAGCCGGACGACGCGACCGGCAACGGCAGGACGATCGTTCTCAACCTGCCGGCCGACGCCAGGAGCATCTCGTTCATCGGCGCCGGCACGCAGGGCAACCAGAGCACCACCGGCACGGCGACGTTCAGCGACGGCAGCACCGCCAGCATCCCGATCCAGATGAGCGACTGGACCCTGGGCGGCAACGCCAACGGCACCCCGTCCTACGGCAACATCGTCGTCGCCAAGGCCGCGTACCGCCTGAGCGGTACGAGCCGGGACGGCGCACAGCCGTTCCTGTTCGCCACCACGCCGTACCAGATCCCGGCGGGCAGGACGCTCGTCTCGGTGACCCTGCCGACCCAGACCGGCGACCCCGGCTCGTCAGGCAGGATCCACGTGTTCGCCATCGCCGACGACGGCACGCCGGCCGTCGCGCTGGCGACCACCGCCCCGACGGACCAGACGGCAACCGCCGGGCAGGTCCTCTCGGCGGACCTCGGCTCGGTGACCGGCGGCGTTCCCGACCCGGCGGGCTACCGCGCGCGCGTCCAATGGGGTGACGGCACGGTTCCGGACGACGTCACGATCGACTCGTCCGGTGCGATGAGCGGACAGCACACCTACGCGCAGGAGGGCACGTACACGGTCCACGTGACCGCCTGGGACACCCGGTCGAGCAGCACCAAAACCTTCACGGTGACCGTCGCGCGTGGTGATCTCCCACCGACGATCGCGGTGTCCTCGTCCGCCACCGTCGCCGCCGGCGACTCGATCACCGTCAAGGGCAGCGGGTTCGCCGCCGGCGAGCCGGTGACCGTGACGCTCGGCACCAGCCCGGCCCGGACCATGACGGTCACGGCCTCCGCGGCGGGCGGGGTGCAGGCCTCGATCGCGACGTCCGGTGACGCGCAGCATGGCCGGTACTCCGTCACCGCGACCGGCGCGTCCTCGCGGACACCGGCGACGGCGACCGTCCAGTTGACCGGGCAGCCGGAAGCGCCGACATACCAACCGGAGGTAGCGTTGTCGACCACGTCGGGACCGCCCGGTACGTCGATCACGATCGACGGCTCCGGATTCGCGCCGAATGAGGCGCTCACGGTCAGCTTCGGTGACGGCCTCGCACCCAGCACCGTACGCGCGAACGGTGACGGCGTCATCTCCGGCGTGACCGTCAGCGTTCCCGGGACGGCGAGGGCGGGCTCGACCAGCGTCACGCTGGCGGGTGCCAAGTCGGTGACGCGGGTTGCCCTGCCCTTCACCGTCATCGGCCCCAACTGAGCCGGGGGTAGCAAACCCAACCTGGGCGGGCCGTGATCACGGCCCGCCCAGGGCCGGGCAGATCTGCGTGAGCCAGCCGCCGATGTGGTTGGCCACGCGGGTGGCTCCACCGGCAATCGGTGCGCGACTATCGCGAGGTCGCGCGAAGCACGTCAACGACGAAGCGGTGGTCCTCCAGTTGCGGGAGCCCGGAGACGCCGAACCACCCCACCACGCCGGTGGCGCGAACGCGCAACGGCACGGCGCCCCCGGCGGCCGCATACCTTGAGGCCGGCAGTCCGAACTTCTCCGTCAGCGTCACCTGCTGGTCCCGGCAGAAGCGTGCCATGTACAGCGACGAGTGCTCGAACCGCATCACCACCCGGCCCTTGCGACGCAGCCATCCGTCGTTGTCCAGCGTCGAACCCGGCAGGCCGCAGTGGAACAACTGGCGCCCGGCCCGCCACACGCCCACCGCGATCGGTAGCCGCTGCTCGCCCGCGGCGGCCACGGCCCGCATCCCCAATTCGTACGCGTCCGACTCCGACAGGCCCGGAAGCTCCAGCTCGCCCTCCTCGAGCAGCAGCTCCTCCCGCGTCGGCCACTGGTCATGGTCGAGTGGCATGCGCACCTCCTCCTTGTCGAGTCGACGTCCCCGGCTTGGTTCACTCGCCTGGTGGAGCGCTTCAGGCCGCGTGTCCGCGGCTGTCGATTCTCGCAAACTCGAAGGGTGCGTCCTCCGCCGTATGAGGCCTCGCCTCAACGCGGGTGGGTGCCGTGGGGGGAGGCCGGCGCCGGGCGGTCAGTGGCCGCGGTAGAGGGCGTCGATGTCGGCGGCGCGATGCCGCTGCACCACCTCGCGTCTGATCTTCAAGGTGGGGGTGAGCTCACCGTTGGCCTCGGTGAAGTCGTCGGGCAGGATCCGGAAGGTCTTGATCGCCTCCGCGTGGGAGACCGACCGGTTCGCCCGGTCGATCGCGGTCTGGATCTCGCCGCGCAGGGCGGGGTCTTCGCGCAATTCCGCCACCGAGGCGCGCGGGTGACCGTGCGCGTCGCGCCACCGGGACCACGCCTGCGGGTCGATGGTGACCAGGGCGGCGACGTACGGCTTGCCGTTGCCGGCCAGCATGGACTGGCTGACCAGCGGGTGTGCGCGGATCCGGTCCTCGATGGGGGCGGGAGCGATGTTCTTTCCCTCCGCGGTCACCATGATCTCCTTGGTACGTCCGGTGATCCGCAGATAGCCGTCGTCGTCGAGACTGCCGAGGTCGCCGGTGCGGAACCAGCCGTCGGCGGTGAATGCCCCGCTGGTCGCGGCCGGGTTGTTCCAGTAGCCCTGGAACACGACGTCGCTGTGGACAAGGATCTCCCCACCGTCGGCGATGGCCAGCTCCACGCCGGGCAGCGGCTGGCCGACGGTGCCGATCCGCATCGCCGTGGGCCGGTTCGCCGCCAGCGCCGGGGACGTTTCCGTCAGCCCGTACCCCTCCAGGGTCGTGAGGCCAGCGCCACGGAAGAAGTGCCCGAGTCGCTCACCGAGGGGGGCCCCGCCGACGACGGCGACCCGGCAGCGGCCGCCGAACGCGGCCCGCAGCTTGCGGTAGACCAGCAGGTCGAGGAGGCCCCGCAGCAGCCGGAGGCCCACCCCGGGGCCGGACGGCGTGTCGAGCGCCCGGCTGTACCGCACCGCCACCCGGTCCGCGACGTCGAACAGCCACCCCCGATGCTGTTCGGAGGCCTTCTGCCGCGCCCCGTTGTACGCCTTCTCGAACACCCGCGGCACCGTGAGGACGAACGTCGGCCGGTACTGGCGTAGCTGCTTCAGCACGTCGTGCGCGCTCGGGCTGTGCACCATCGTCGCCCGGGTCTGCACCATGCCCACCTGGATCATTCTGGCGAAGGCGTGCGCCAGCGGCAGGAAGAGGACCGTCGACGCCGTCTGGTTGAACAACTCCGGCAGCGCCGCGACCGCGTTGCCGACGTCGAGGTGGATGTTGCGGTGGGTCAGCACGCAGCCCTTGGGCCGGCCCGTGGTCCCGCTGGTGTAGACAATCGTGGCCGGGTCCGCGCCCGACACCGCGGCACGCCGGCGCTCGACGGCCTCGTCGTCAATGGCCCGACCCTGCTCAGCCAGCTGGACCAGGTCGCGGGAGTCGATCTGCCACACCTGGCGCAGCTCCGGCAGCCCGTCGCGTACGCCGGCCAGCAGCGCGGCGTGGTCGGCCAGCTCCACCACGCACGCCACCGCACCCGAGTCGGCGAGGATCCAGGCCAGCTGCTCGGCGCTCGACGTGTCGTACACCGGAACGGTCACCGCGCCGATCGCCCACACCGCGTAGTCGACCAGGGTCCACTCATACCGGGTGCGGCTCATCAGTCCCACCCGGTTCCCCGGCGCCACGCCCGCCGCGACCAGTCCGCGCGCCACGGCCAGCACGTCGTCGCGGAACTGCCGGCAGGTCACCACGGACGGGTCACCGGACTGGTGCGGCCACGACCGGGCGTCCGGGTCCGGGCGCCGGAACTGCACCGCGCCCGGGTCCCGTCGCGCGTTGTCCCACACCACGTCGGCCAGCCCGACCGACTCCCCTCCGGTGATCTTCGGCTCCACCCTGACGTTGCGCCGCATCACGCCCCTCGGCTCTCCACCAATGCGAGGTCTCTGTTCGCGCCGACCGCGTACCGGTGGCGCCGGAGGCAGTCCTCCGGCGCTACCCGGACCCGGCCGGCAACGGGTCGAAACCCGATGTCCTACCGGCTTCTCTTGAGCTGGTCGCAGAGCCGTTCGGGATCACGGACGAAGTCGATCCCCTTGTCGCGCACGCGGGAGAAGTCGTCGATCATGTGCTGCACCTCGCCGGGGGTGAACCGTCGGTCTTCGTCGCCCGACTTCTTCAGCCAACCGATCACGTCGTCGTAGCTCTTCCAGTCCCGCTTGCCCATCAGGCGCTCGATGTCGGTGACGTCGTAGTCCTTCTGCATCGCCTGACTGGACGGGTCGTGGATCTTCATTACTGCTCCTCCCCGGGTGATGGTGGTCTGCCGCGCGATTGCCCGAGGCGTCCGGCGGCAAACGGCCTGCGACATGATCCGCAGCGCCGCCGTCAGACGCCCGACGGATACGTCTCGGGCTCGGCCAGGCTGGTGGGCCGCACGCGCAGCGGCCGGACCGCCTGGGTCTCGTCGATCCAGCAGAAGGCGTCGTAGCGGTCGCCGAGCACCGTCGGAACGTAGTTGCCGAAGCTCTCCCGCTCCGGGTGGTAGACGACTCCGATCGCCCGGTGGTCGAGTTCGGCGGTGAGCACGTCGGGCTTGCCGTCGGACGGGAAGACGAACAGGGCCTGCGCCGGCGCGGCACCGTGCAGGACCTCTTCCAGGGAGTGCCGGCGGCTCGGTGGCACCGGCATCACCTCCATCGGCGCGCCCCAGGCGTCACCGGCCACCACCGTGCCGTGGTGGGTGCCGAAGCCGACCAGCACGACCTGGTCCGGACCGTATCGCTCCCGGGCGAGTTGGCCGATGTTGACCTCTCCGGCGTCGGCCATGTCGGTGGCGCGGGCGTCCCCGACGTGGGTGTTGTGCGCCCAGACGACCGCCCTCGACCCCGGCCCGTAGTGCCGCAGCAGCCGGTCGAGGGTGTCGTCCATGTGCCGGTCGCGGACGTTCCACGACTCCCGGCCACCGCGCGCCATCGTCCGGTAGTAGCGCTCGGCCCCGGCGACGATTTCGGCGTTCTGCCAGGCCCCGAAGCGGCCCGCGCCGCCGGCCATGGCCCGCTCGCGCAGCCCGACGAGCAGGTCCACCACCTCGTTCTCGCAGTTGTTCGGCACGAATCGGGTCGCCAGCGCGTACTGCTGCGGGTCCTCGTCGTACGGTTGGAAGCAGCGGTACGCGGCCAGCGCCGCCGGCACCTGCTCCGGGTCGTGTTCCTGCAGCCAAGTGATGATCTCGCGCAGCGACTCCCACAGCGAGTACACGTCCAGACCGTGGAACCCGGCGCGGTCCGGCTCGTCCGCCCCCGCGTTGCGGGTACGCAGCCAGCGGGTGAAGTCGATGACCTCCTCGTTGGCCCACATCCAGGTCGGCCAGCGGTCGAAGGTGGCGAGCGCGTCCCGCGGGTCGCTGGGCGCGGCGCCCTGGCAGCGGACGCTGCGGTCCACCCGGTCGCAGTCGGGCCAGTCGCCCTCCACGGCGACGAACGAGAAGCCCTTCTCCTCGATCAGCCGCCGGCTGATCGCCGCGCGCCAGGTGTAGAACTCGTGCGTGCCGTGGCTCGCCTCGCCGAGCATCACCACCCGGGCGTCCCCGATCCGGTCCAGCAGCACGTCCAGGTCACCCGGGTCGGCCAGCGGCGCTGCCAGCCCGGTCACCTCGTCGTCGTAGCGCCCCATGTTCACCCCCGCCGCGTCAGGTCCCGGCCCGTGGTCACGCACTGGCGTACCCGGCCCGGCATCAGCCATGCGAGCCAGGGGAGCTGGTCGGGAAGCCCGCGTCACCTCGACATGCAACCAAAGGTTGCGCGCCGAGAGGCGGCTGTTGTACGTTGACGCAACCAAAGGTTGCGAAAGGTTGGTGGGCATGGAGCACGGATCCATCGAGCGCGACATCCACGTCGATGCTTCGCCCGAGGTGGTCTTCGAGGTGATCAGTCAGCCCGAGCACATGCGGGAATGGTGGCCTGACGACGCACGGTTCGAGCCGGTCGCGGGCGCACCCGGCGAGCTCGTGTGGCGCGACGCGGCGACCGGCGAGACGACGACCGTCGCACTCGCCGTCGTCGAGGTCGACCCCCCGAGGAGATTCTCCTTCCGGTGGTGCTTCTCGGAGCCTGACCGCAGCGGGCAATCGTTGCTCGTCACCTTCGACCTGGTGCCGACCGGTGAGGGGACCCGGATCCGCATGACCGAGACCGGGTTTCGCGAGATGGGATGGGAGATCGCTGTCCTCGAGGCGCAATACCACGACCACGAGAGTTCCTGGGACCACTACATCCCCGCGCTGGGCACCTACGTTGCGCGGCTGGTCTCCACCTCATGAGCGCGGCGGTCGATGACGACCTGTGGTCGGCGATCGGCGACCCCATCCGGCGCACGATGATCGACCTTCTTCTTGCCGGGGGACCAGGCACAGCCACGTCACTGAGCGAGCGACTGCCCGTCACCCGGCAGGCCGTCTCGAAGCACCTGGCCGTCCTGGACCGGGTCGGTCTGGTTCACGCCGCGCCGGCCGGTCGCGAGCGTCGCTACCAGGTCGACGAGGCGCAGCTCGCCCGAGCTGTCGCCCAGTTGTCAGCGGTCGGCGGCACCTGGGACGCCCGACTCCGCCGGATCAAGCGGATCGCCGAGGCGATCGAACGCAACCGCCACAACAACGAAGGAGAATGAAATGGTCGACATCCTGCACCGGGTCGGCGTCGTCGCTCCGCTCGACGACGTCTACCGCGCAGTGGCAACTCCAGAGGGCATCGCCGGCTGGTGGACGACCGACACCGTGGGCAAGAGCGAGGTCGGCGGGCAGTTGGCTTTCCGGTTCGGCGACGTCGGTGGCTTCGACATGGAGATCCTGGAGCTCGATCCCACCGGCCGCGTACGGTGGCGGGTCACCGGCGGCCCCGAGGAATGGATCGGAACCGAGATCGACTGGCGCCTCGACCAGCGCGGCGAGTACACGATCGTCCAGTTCAAGCACGAGGGTTGGCGCGAGCCGGTCGAGTTCATGCACCACTGCAGCACCAAGTGGGCGATGTTCCTGATGAGTCTCAAGGAGCTGGTGGAGACCGGGCGCGGCAGGCCGGCGCCGGACGACGTCAAGATCAGCGATTGGCACTGATCTCGGCGACAGGGCTCCCGATTGAGGCGAGGGCGAGCATCGATCGGGAGCCTTGTCACGACGTCTCAAGCCGCCAAGTCTGCTCGGTGACGCCTTCGGCGGGGCCGATGGGGTCACCGAGCAACCGACACCAGCCTTGAGCGGGGCAGCGCCAGCCAGGATGATCCACCAATGGATCTCGTCGCTGTGCTGCCTGCCTTCGTCGTTGCCGTTGTGCTGATCTCGGCATCTCCAGGTCCTGCGATGGCGCTGATCATGCGTCGGGCCGCGCTGCGTGGATTCGCCGGAGCGGTGCCGACCGTGCTGGGCCTGGAGGCCGGTCTCTACCTCTGGGCGTTGTTCGCCGCCGCAGGACTGGCAGCCATGGTTGCCGCTTCGGAAGCAGCCTTCATCGTACTGCGGGTGATCGGGGCGGGATTCCTGATCTATCTGGGAGTCAAGGCGTGGCGGACCGCGTGGCAGAGCCGGAAGCTGGGGTCGGTCCGGGAGCCGTCTGAGGACGTGCTGTCCGACCCGAAGCGGGGCTGGTGGAAGGCCTTCGGCGAGGGTGCGGTGGTGATGCTCGCCAACCCGAAGGCCGCCGTGTTCATGATCGCGTTCTACCCTCAGTTCGTGCCGGCCGACCGGCCGTTGTTCGCGACCACCGCTCTCCTCGCACTGCTCCAGGTAGCCGTCGAGATCGTCCTGTACCTCGCTCTGGCGGCCGTGGTCGGGCGAGCGGGCGCGTGGTTCCGTCGACCGGTGATCCGCCGCCGACTGGAAGCGGTTGGCGGCACGGTGCTCATCGCCCTGGGGCTTCGGGTAGCCGCCGCGACCCGCTGAGCGTCGCGAGCCGCCCGTAGCTCCAGCGGGTGGTCAGCGGTCGTGCTCGCACAGCCACCCCGCATAGTCGGCGACGGCCGCGTCGATGTCGTACCTGGGGGCGAAACATCTCGCGAGCACGCTTGAGAAGATCATCGAGCAGATGAGCTGAGCAAGGGTGAGTTCCCTATTGCCTGGTTGGGTCGACGGCGGCAACGCCATCGATCTCGACGCGTACGCCCTCGCGGACGAGTTGTGTGACGACCGTTGTCCGGGCCGGTAGCACCGGACAGTCCGCGAAGAAATCCTGGTACACGCGGTTGAACGTCGCGAAGTCCCGCCTGTCACCGAGGTAGCAGGTGCACTTGACGATCAGGTCCTTCCGGCTGCCCGCCGCGACGAAGACCGCGACGAGGTTCTGCAGCACCTGCCGCACCTGGGTGGCGAAGTCGTCCGATATCGCGTTCGTAACCGGGTCCAGGGGGCCTTGTCCGGACGTGAAGATCATGCCGTCGACCCTGATGGCCTGGGACAAGGGTGGCTCGGTGCCGTCAGGGAAACGCGCGAACGGGGCGTCCTCAGTGTGGATGGCTTTGATCACGCCCGTCATTCTCCTCGCACTGTTCCCTGGCCGGGGACCCTCGACGAGGCGCCGCCGGCGAAGGCGAAATCACGGTGCTTCAACTTCGCCCTCCGGCCGTCCGGATGGTGCCAGACGATGCCCTCGTACTGAGGGTGCGCCAGCAGCCAGTTACGCAGGCCGTCCAAGTCGCGCGGCACGTCCAGCTTCTCCGCGTCGTCGTGCGGCACGAGCTCGTGGGCCCGTACGCCCTCGGGGTTTCCGTTGATCTTCGGGCCGATCAGCTCGTAGGTGCCGGGGCGGCGCCGTTCGGGCGAGTCGGCGACGGCCTCGGCGTGGTACCTCGCGTACGGCGACTGCTCGATCGGTTCCCAACCTACGGTCTTGCCCGTGACCTCGTCCGTCATCACCGGCCGGTAGCCGGGCGGCCGCGTCCGGCCCGGCCGCACCTCGCGCCGTGCCCACCAGGTGCCGTTCTCGTCGAGCATCACGCAGGTGCCGTCGTACTTGCGCGTCGGCGTTCCCTCGCCGTCGAGGACCCACCGGCAGGCCGGGTTGGCCTCGGGTAGGACGCGTTTGCGATCGTCCGGGTCGCGGCGGAACACCGTGGGGATCTTGTTCACGCCCGCATGGTCTCACCGGCGCAAAACGGATATCTGCTTGCCCGTCCCCACCGGCACCCAGGCGTCCTCGATGGTCGTCGTCCTCAACGGACAGACATCCGGGTCACGAGACGTCGCTCAGAAAGGCGGCCAGTCCGAATCGGGGAGAGGTGTGCCCTGCACCCGTGTCCCGAAGACCCGCATCTCCAACGGCCAGCTCTGGTCGATCACCTCCGCGGCCTTCTTGCAGGCTTGGCAGGCATCTTCCCATTCGGGTACCCACGGGTAGGGCGAAGGCAGCATGCCGTCCTGCTGCATGCCGCAGAGGGTCCTACCGAAGTATCCGTAAGCATGGGGGACACCAGCGGGCAGCTTCCCCGAGTCTGCGCGTTCCCAGCGTAGGTTTACGGGCGCGTACTGAGGCCGTGAGACCTCGCCCAGGCTGGTCCCCAGCATGGTCCATGCATGGCACCAGCCACAAAACCACCGCTCCTTCTCCTGCGGGTCCGGTGGCACCCGCCGCATCTCGTGTCCACACACGTCACAGGTCACCGCCTGATCGTTCCAGGCGGCACTAACCATCCAGTCCAGCGGTACCGCTGGCAGCAGGCCCCTGAGCCGGATCTCAGACGGCGCCGCAATGACGCCAGCCCGCAGCCCGCGTCGTGCCCTCGACGGCCCCGAGAACTCTCCCGCTCGGGTACGCTGGTGCCGTCGCAGTGCGCGCCAAGCTGACCGGCTATTGCCCTGAGTCGCTAGTGCGTCCGGAGTAGGTTCCGCCCGTCATTGTCCGCGTTGGCTGGCCCGGTCGACGCCCTTGTGCACCCGCACCGTGCGGTCGATGAGTTCGCGGAGGGCGGATTCGTCGACGTCGTCGAGCCGCTTCAGATAGAGGCATCCCTTACCGGTCTTGTGTGGACCGAGCCGGGTGAGCACCGACGCGTGTCGTTCCTCGAACCCGCCCGCCAGGTAGACGACGAGCTGCTGCTTGCGCGGCGAGAAGCCCACCAGCGGCCAGTCGCCCGTGCGTCCGGTCTGATAGGTGTAGCGGTAGCTGCCGAAGCCGACGATGCTCGGGCCCCACATCACCGCGGGCTCGCCGGTCACGTCGCGCAGGATCGTGCAGAGGCGCTGCGCATCGGCCCGCCGGCGTTCGTCGGGGACCGCGGCCAGGAAGTCGTCGACGCTGGCGCCGGTCGGGACGGTCACCGGCTGCTTCGATGTCGCCATGGGGCCATGCTCCCACGGGCGTACGACGACCGGAGCCGGGCAGGCGGCTCTCCGCCTGCCCGGCTCCGACGTCACGGCTTGACGGCGAGGACGGGCCGGTCGGCGTCGAGCAGAATGCGCTGCGCGGCGCTGCCCAGGAACAGTTTGCCGACCGGTGAGCGGCGGCGCAGACCGATGACGATCACCGAGGCGTCCACCTCGTCGGCGACCCGGACCACCTCCTCGGCGACGTCCCCGGTGTGCGCGTCCTGGCGGATCTCGACCTCCACACCGGCCGTCGTCGCGCGCTGGACCAGGGTCTCGACCGCGGCCTCGCTGGCGACGACGGTGCTGACGGGTGCGCCCTCACGTGGGGTGTTGAGGACCACCAGCCGTTCGTTGCGGCGTCCGGCCTCCTCGACGGCGGCGGTGAACGCCGCGTCTCCCTCGGCCGTGGGGAGGTAGGCGACGAGAACGGTCACACGAGCTCCTTGGTGTCATGAGATGCGGTGGCGGGGTGGGACGTGGCCCGCCGGCGGGTGAGGGCGGCCCGGATCGGCGGAAGCAGGGCCACGAGCAGGAACACCACGAACAGGGTCCCGGAGATCGGCCGGGTGAGGAAGCCGGTGGCGTCGCCGTTGAAGATCAGCAGCGAGCGGCGCAGCGAGTCCTCCAACAGCGAGCCGAGGACGAAGGCCAGCACCAGCGGGCCGGGGTCGAAGCCGAGTTTCTTCATCAGGTAGCCGAGGGCGCCGAAGACGATCACCAGCACGATGTCGAAGACATCGTTGTTCACGGTGTAGACGCCGACCAACGTGATCAGCACCGTGATGGGCGCGAGGATCGTGGCCCGGACCCGCAGGATCTTCACGAACAGACCGACCAGCGGGATACTCATGATCAGCAACAGGATGTTGCCGATGTACATCGAGTTGACCACACCCCAGAACAGCTCCGGCTCCTGGCTGACCAGCTGCGGGCCGGGGCTCACGCCCTGGATGAGCAGCGCGCCGAAGATGACCGCCATGGTCGCGTTGGCCGGGATGCCGAGGGTCAGCAGCGGGATGAATGACGACGTGGCGGCCGCGTTGTTTGCCGTCTCCGGCGCGGCCACCCCTTCCACCGCGCCCTTGCCGAACCGCTCGGGGTGCTTGGCGCGGCGCTTCTCCAGCGCGTACGCGGCCAGTGAGGAGAGCGTGGCACCGCCGCCGGGCAGGATGCCCAGCACGAAGCCCAGTACGGATCCGCGGCCGATGGCCCCGGCCGACTCGCGCAGGTCCGCCCGCGATGGCCACACGTTCGCCACGGCCATCGGCGCCTGCACCGCGCGGTGGCGTTCCTCCAGGTTGTAGAGGATCTCGCCGAGGCCGAAGAGTCCCATGGCGATGGGCACGAAGTCGAGGCCGTCGGCCAGCGACAGGTTGTCGAAGGTGAACCGCTCGGCGCCGGTGAAGGCGTCCCGGCCGACCGTGGCGAGCAGCAGGCCCAGACACGCCGCGGTCACCGCCTTGAGGCGCCCGCCGCTGCTGACGGTGGCGACCAGGAGAATGCCGAGCAGGGCGAGTGCCGTGTACTCGGGCGGGCCGAAGTCGAGGGCGAAGCCGGCCACCACCGGGGCGACGAGCGTCAGCGCGATGATCGAGACGGTGCCGCCGATGAACGACCCGACGGCGGCGATGCCGAGGGCGGTGCCGGCCCGGCCCTGGCGAGCCAGCGCATGGCCGTCGAAGACGGTCACGACCGAGGACGCCTCGCCGGGGAGCCGGAGCAGGACTGAGGTGATGGTGCCGCCGTACTGGGCGCCGTAGAAGATGCCGGCGAGCATGATCACCGCGGTCACCGGCTCGATGCCGAAGGTGACCGGCAGCAGGATCGCGATGGTCGCCGCGGGACCGAGCCCGGGCAGGACGCCGATCAGCATGCCGATGACGACGCCGATCAGGCAGTAGAGCAGGTTGGTCGGTTCCAGTACGACACCGAAGCCGTCGAGCACCGGGGCGAAATCCACGGACCCTCCTAGAACAGGTGCGGGATGGGGACCGAGAGGGCCGCCACGAACAGGAGATAGAAGGCGACCACCACAGCCACGCTCGTGACGATCGACGTGCGCCAGCCCTCCCGGCCGAGGAACCGCAGCCAGACGAAGGCGAGCAGGGCGGCCGGGATCTCGAAGCCGATGACCTGGATGACCGCGACGAAGACGACCATGGTGGCCAGGCCACCGAGAACCAGCCAGCTGGCGGGGGAGAACCGCTCGGCGTCCGTGGTCCGCCGGGCCGTGGCGAGCAGGCCGAGGCCCAGCACGACGAGTGCGCCGCTGATCAGCAGCGGCCAGGTGCCGGACTCGGGGCTGCGGATGGTGCCGAGCCCGAGCCCGCTGGAGCCGACCAGCGCGGCGACGCCGAGCGCGACGACCGCGACGGCGGTCAGCACATTGCTCAGCGCCCCGGCAGCAGGCGGGCGCCCCTCGTGCTCGGCCGCTTCGACCTGGTGGATCGCCTCGTCGAGGCTGAGCGCCTCGTCGGCGGGAGCATTGCCCAGGGGGGTGGCCCCGGCGGCCGTGTCGCCGCCGGGGCTGCCCGTGTTTCGTGTCCCGTCGTGGACGGAGCTCACTTCGCGCCGCCGAGCTGGATGTTGTACTTCTGCACGACGCCGCGGTACTTGTCCAGGTTCGCGGTCCACTGCTTGCGCAGTTCCTCGCCGTCGACCTCGTTGGGGGTGAGCTGGTTGTCCGCGTTGAACTTCTTGTACGCCTCGGCCTGGAAGGCCTTCTGGAACGAGGCGTGGAGGGCGTCGAGGACCTCCTTCGGCGTACCCTTCGGGGCGAAGATCGCCCGCGACTGCTGCACCGGCACGTCGTGGCCGGCCTCGACCGCGGTCGGGGTGTCGGGCAGGTACGTCGGCCGCTTCTCGGCGAACGTCACGATCGGGGTGAGCTTGCCGGCCTGGATCTGCTCGATGGCCTCGCCCAGCTGGATCGAGCCGACGTCCACCTGCCCGCCGAGTACCGCGGTGAGGGTGGGCGAGCCGCCGCCGAACGGAACGGCCTTGGCCGGGATGTTCGCCTGGCGGAACAGCAGCTCCTGCGACAGCTGGCTGCCCGTGCCGACACCCGTGGTGCCGAAGGTGATCTGCCGCCCGGCCTTGGCCAGGTCGTCGACGGTCTTGAAGCCGGACTTGGGCGCCGTGACCAGCACGTAGTCGTCCTGGCTGATGCCGGTCACGATCTCGTAGTCGGCCATGTCGGGCGCCTGGCCGGCGGCGACGGCCAGCGGCGTGATGTACGCCAGGCTGCCGTTGTAGACCATCAGGGTGTGCCCGTCGGCCTTCTTGGCGGCCAGTTCCTTCGCGGCCAGGGCGCCGTTGGCGCCGGGCTTGTTCTCGACGGTCACCGGGACACCGAGGTCGTCGGAGACCTTGTCGGCGAGTGCCCGGGCGATGAGGTCCGTGCTGCCGCCCGGGTCCTGGCCGACGAGGATGGTGATCGGGGCCTTACCGGGGAACTTGCCGTCGGCGGAGGATCCGCCGCCGACGTTGCCGCCGCAGGCGGCGAGCGAGAGCGCCAGAGCGATGCCGGCGCCCGCCGTCGCCCAGCGGCGCATGCGGTGGTGGAGGGTCATGTCTTTCTCCTCAAGGAAAAGGCAATGTTGTGGCCGAGGACGGGGAAGCTGAATTCCGGCCGAGAGTGCTGTGAGTCGGGTCACTGACCCTGACGACGCAGCGTAGGAAGCTCCCCTCATGCCTGTCCAAATCCAATCCAGCATTGATTGATACCTTCCCGGCATGACGTTCACCCTCGAGCAGCTTCGTGGCTTCGTGGCGGTCGCCGACGAGCTGCACTTCGGCCGCGCCGCCGCGCGGCTGCAGATGACCCAGCCCCCCTTGAGCCGACAGATCCAGAAGCTGGAACGCGCGATCGGCGCACAACTGCTGGAGCGCGACAACCGGCGGGTCACCCTCACCGCCGCCGGCGAGGTGTTCCTCGGCGAGGCTCGCCGGCTGCTCACGCTCGCCGACTCCGCGCCGGAGCTGGCTCGCCGGGTGTCGTCCGGCGCCGCCGGCGTGGTGCGGATCGGCTTCACCGCTGCCTCCGCGTACGGAGTGCTCGGCACGTTGCTGAACGAACTTGCCCGGGCGCTGCCCGAGGTCGACGTCGAACTGGCCGAGCTGGTGACCCGCGAGCAGGTGGCCGGCCTGCTGACCGAGGAGGTCGACCTGGGCCTGGCCCGCCCGCCCTTCGACGAGCAGGCGTTCGGCTCCCGGCTGCTGCATCGGGAGGCGCTGCTCGTCGCCGCCCCGGTGGGCCACCGGCTACTGGCGCTGGGCCGACCCGCGGTGGCCGCGGACCTGGCGACCGAGCCGGTCATCATGCACTCGCCGGTCAAGGCCAAGTACTTCTACGACCTGGTCGCGGGCGTGGTCCCGATCGCCGCCGAGAACACCGTGCACACGGTGAGTCAGGTGCTGACCATGCTCTGGTTGGTGGCGGCCGGCCGGGGCGTCGCGTTCGTTCCCGAGTCGGCCGCCCGACTGCCGATCGAGGGCGTCGGGTTCGTCCGGCTGGAGACGCCCGTGCCGCAGCCGGTCGAGCTGCATCTGCTCTGGGCGAGGAACTCGAAGAATCCCGCGCTGTGGCGCACCCTCGCGGCGCTGGAGCGGCCGGACAGCGGCGAATGATACCGGCCGAGCATCGCTCGATGCGGAACTGCTCTTGGACATGCATCGTTCGTGGTTCCTACGGTGGCACCGACCACCCGCCCGCACGCCTGGACCAACCACGTGCGGGCCTCGGACCCAAGGACACGATCTCCGTGACGCTGCTGCCCCCGGACGTTCTCGCTGACCGGCTGAAGTCTGGCCTGCTCTCCTTCCCCGTCACCCACTTCGACGCCGAACTGCAGTTCGACGAGGCCCGGTACCGGGAGCACCTGAGCTGGCAGGCCAGCTTCGACGTCGCCGGCCTCTTCGCCGCCGGCGGCACCGGTGAGGGCTTCTCGCTGACCTCGGCGGAGATGGACCGCGTGGTTCGCGTCGCCGTCGACGAGGTCGCCGGCAAGGTGCCGGTGCTCGCGCCGGCCACCGGCGGCACCGCCGTCTCCATCGCTCAGGCGCAGGCCGCGCAGGCCGCCGGCGCCTCCGGCGTCCTGCTGTTCCCGCCCTACCTCACCGAGGCCGGTCAGAAGGGCCTCATCGAGCACATCAGCGCCGTCTGCCGCGCCGTCGACCTCGGCGTCATCGTCTACAGCCGGGCCAACGCCGTGCTCAACGACGTCACCGTGGCCGAACTCGCCGACCGTAACCCCAACCTGATCGGTCTCAAGGACGGCGTCGGCGACATCGAGCAGCTGACCCGTACCTACGCCCGGGTCGGCGATCGGCTGATCTACATCGGCGGGCTGCCCACCGCCGAGACGTTCGCCTTGCCGCTGCTGCAGCTCGGGGTGAGCACCTACTCCTCGGCGCTGTACAACTTCCTGCCCGAGTTCGCGCTCCGGTTCTACGCGGCCGTCCGCGCCCAGGACCGGGCGTCGGTCTACCAGATGATCACCGACTTCGTGATCCCGTACCTGGACATCCGGGACCGGGCCAGGGGGTACGCGGTCTCCATCATCAAGGCCGGCCTGACCGCGGTCGGGCGGGACGGCGGCCCGGTCCGGCCCCCGCTGTCCGACCTCAGCGCGACCGAGCTCGCCGAGCTGACCGCCCTGATCGAGAAGATCTCCTGACCGAGCCCACCGAGACCGAGAGGACGGCGATGACCGGCCGCACCCCGACCGTGGCCCGTGTCGAGGCCGTGCCCGTCGCCGGGCACGACAGCATGCTGCTCAACCTCAGCGGCGCGCACGGCCCCTTCTTCACCCGCAACATCGCCATCGTCACCGACAACGAGGGTCGGGTGGGCGTCGGTGAGGTGCCCGGCGGCGAGGCGATCCGGCGCACCATCTGCGACGCCGGCGAGCTGCTCACCGGGCAGCCGGTCGCCGAGTTCGGCCGGCTGCTGCGTACGGTGGCCGACACCTTCGCCGACCGCGACGCGGCTGGGCGCGGCCTGCAGACCTTCGACCTGCGGACGACGGTCCACGCGGTGACCGCGCTGGAGTCGGCGCTGCTGGACCTGCTGGGTCAGCACCTCGGCGTGCCGGTGGCCGAACTCCTCGGCGACGGGAAGCAGCGCGACAGCGTCCCGATGCTCGGCTACCTCTTCTACATCGGCGACCGTGACCGCACCGACCTGCCCTACCGCTCGGAGGCCGGCCCGGTCGACGACTGGGAGCGGCTGCGCCGGGAACCGGCGCTGACCCCCGAGGCGATCGTCGCGCTGGCCGAGGCGGCGCAGGCCCGCTACGGGTTCACCGACTTCAAGCTCAAGGGCGGCGTGCTGGCCGGCGAGCAGGAGGTCGCCGCCGTCCGTGCACTCGCCGAGCGGTTCCCCGACGCCCGTATCACGCTCGACCCCAACGGGGGCTGGCTGCTCGCCGAGGCCGTCGAGCTCTGCCGCGACCTGCACGGGGTGCTCGGCTACGCCGAGGACCCGGTCGGCGCCGAGGGCGGCTACTCGGGCCGCGAGATGATGGCGGAGTTCCGGCGGGCCACCGGACTACCGACGGCCACCAACATGATCGCGACCGACTGGCGCCAACTGGCCCACGCGGTCCGCTCGGACGCCGTCGACATCCCGCTCGCCGACCCGCACTTCTGGACCATGCGTGGCTCGGTGCGGGTCGCCCAGCTGTGCCACGACTTCGGCCTCACCTGGGGTTCGCACTCGAACAATCACTTCGACATCTCGCTGGCGATGTTCACCCACGTGGGCGCGGCCGCCCCCGGGCAGATCACCGCCCTGGACACGCACTGGATCTGGCAGGACGGGCAGGCCCTCACCCGCACGCCGGTGCGGATCCGGGACGGGCGCATCGCCGTCCCCACCGCGCCCGGACTGGGCGTCGAGCTCGACCGCGATGCCCTGGCGGCGGCGCACGAGCTGTACCGGGAGCACGGCCTCGGCGCCCGCGACGACGCCGTGGCGATGCAGTACCTCGTCCCCGGCTGGGCGTTCGACCCCAAGCGCCCCTGCCTGGTCCGCTGACCGCCACCCCGGCACCAAGGAGAGAAATGACCAGCGCCAGCGCCCCCGCCGTCCTCGACCGGATCGAGTCGGTGACCCTCTCGTCAATCACCCTGCCGCTGCCCACCGGGATCAGCGACGCGAAGGTGCTCACCGGCCGGCAACGGCCGATGACCGAGGTGGCGTTCCTCTTCGCCGAGATCCGCACCGAGGCCGGCTTCGAGGGCATCGGCTTCAGCTACTCGAAGCGGGCCGGCGGGCCGGCGCAGTTCGCGCACGCCCGGGAGGTCGCCCCCGACCTGATCGGCGAGGACCCCAGCGACATCGGCCGGCTGTGGACCAAGCTCGTCTGGTCCGGCGCCTCCGTCGGGCGCAGCGGCGCGTCGACCCAGGCGCTCGCCGCGATCGACGTGGCGCTGTGGGACCTCAAGGCCAAGCGCGCCGAGCTGCCCCTGGCCAAGCTGCTGGGTGCATACCGCGACTCGGTGCGCTGCTACAACACCTCCGGCGGCTTCCTGCACGAGTCCATCGACCAGGTGCTGGACAACGCCACCCGCACCCTCGAATCGGGTGTCGGCGGCATCAAGATCAAGGTCGGTCAGCCGGACTGGGCGGAGGACCTGCGCCGGGTCCGCGCGGTCCGCGAACACATCGGCGACGCGGTGCCGTTCATGGTGGACGCCAACCAGCAGTGGGACCGGCCCACCGCGATGCGCGTCGGCCGGGCGCTGGAGGAGTTCGGCCTGGTGTGGATCGAGGAGCCGCTGGACGCGTACGACGCCGAGGGCCACGCCCAGCTCGCCCGGTCGCTGGACACCGCGGTGGCCACCGGGGAGATGCTGACCAGCGTCGCGGAGCACTACGAGCTGATCCGTGCCGGCGCGGTGGACATCCTCCAGCCCGACGCCCCCCGCATCGGCGGCATCACCCAGTTCCTCAAGCTCGCCACGCTGGCCGACCACAGCAACCTGCAGCTGGCTCCCCACTTCGCGATGGAGATCCACGTGCACCTGGCGGCCGCCTACCCGCACGAGCCGTGGGTCGAGCACTTCGACTGGCTGTACCCGCTGTTCAACGAGCGCCTGGAAACGCGCGGCGGGCGGATGTACCTCTCGGACCGTCCCGGGCTGGGCATCACGCTGAGCGAGCAGGCCCGCGCCTGGACCGTGGACCAGGCCCACCTGGGCGCCTCGCGCTGAACCAGCCACCGCACCATTGGAGGAACCCCTCATGGCCACAGTCGTCAGCACCGACCCCCGTACCGGCCGGCCGGTCGAGGAGGTGGCGCAGGAGACCACCACCGCCGAGGTGGACCGCCGCTGCGCCGCCGCCCTCGCCGCGGCCCCCGGCCTGGAGGCGCTCGGCCGCGCCGGGCGGGCCGCGCTGCTGCGTGGCCTCGCGGACGCCGTGGAGGACCGGCGGGCCGACATCGTCGCCGTCGCCGACCGGGAGACGGCGCTCGGGCCGGTCCGGCTGAACGGGGAACTCACCCGCACCTGCTACCAGCTGCGGCTGTTCGCCGAGGTGCTGGAGGAGGGCAGCTATCTCGAGGCGGCGATCGACCACCCGGGCGAGACCCCGATGGGTCCCCGTCCCGACCTGCGCCGGATGCTCGTCCCGATCGGCCCGGTCGCGGTGTTCGGCGCGAGCAACTTCCCGCTGGCCTTCTCCGTACCCGGCGGCGACACCGCCTCGGCGCTCGCGGCCGGCTGCCCGGTGGTCGTCAAGGCACACGGGTCCCACCCCGCGACGTCGCAGCTGGTGTTCGACATCCTCGTGTCGGCCGCGCACAAGGCCGGTGCCCCGGACGGCACCCTGGGCCTGGTCCACGGTGTCCAGGCCGGCGCGGACCTCGTCGCCCACCCGGCGATCCGGGCCGTCGGCTTCACCGGCTCGGTGACCGGCGGGCGCGCGCTGATGCGGATCATCGAGCAGCGCCCCGACCCCGTGCCGTTCTTCGGGGAGCTCAGCAGCCTCAACCCGGTCGTCGTGACGCCGCGGGCCGCCGCCGAGCGCGGGCCGGCGATCGGCGCCGAGCTCGTCGGCTCGTTCACCCTCGGCGCCGGCCAGTTCTGCACCAAGCCCGGCCTGGTGTTCGTGCCGGTCGGCTCCGACGGCGACGCGGTGGTCGCCGCCATGGCCGAGGCGGTTCGGGGCGCGGACGCCCCGGTGCTGCTCAACGAGGGCATCGCCACCGCGTACGACCACATCGCCGGCGGCCTCGTCGAGGCGCCCGGCGTCCAGGTGCTGGCCCGGGGCGCCGAGCCGGCGGGAGACGGCTTCCGGGCCGCGCCGCTGCTCCTGGCGACGTCGACGGGCCAGCTGCCTCGGCAGGTCACCGAGGAGTGCTTCGGGCCGGTGTCGGTCGTGGCCCGCTACGACGGTGCGGCCGAACTGTTCGCCGCGCTGGCGGCGATGCCCTCGTCGCTGACCGCGACCGTGCTGCGCGGCCGGGGCGAGACCGAACTGCCGCTGGCGGTCTCCGAGCAGCTGCGCCCACGGGCCGGCCGGCTGATCTACGACGCCTACCCGACGGGCGTGGCCGTCTCCTGGGCGCAGCACCACGGTGGGCCGTGGCCGTCGACCAATTCCCAGCACACGTCCGTCGGCAGCACCGCGATCCGGCGGTTCCTGCGCCCGATCACCTGGCAGGGTGCGCCCGCCGACCTGCTCCCGCTGGAACTCACCGACGATTACCACGCCGTCCCGCGGCGGGTCGACGGAGTCCTGGAGCTGCCCCGATGACCAAGGGGGCAGTTCTGTTCCCGCCGGCGGCCGGCGTGCCCGACCCGGTCAGGTGAGCGGCGCGGCCGGGTGAGCGCGATCATCGGCGGGTTCGCCGCCCTGATCGCGGTGATCGCCGTGGGCTGGGTCATCGGCCGGACCGGCGCGCTGGGGGCCGAAGCCGGTGGGGTGCTGTCACGGTTGTCGTACTTCGTGGCGACGCCCGCCCTGCTGCTGCTCACGCTCGCGGACGCCGATCCGACCGCGCTGCTGTCGGCCGCCCTCGTGGCGACCGCCGGCAGCGCCGTGCTCAGCGCCCTGCTGTACGTGTGCCTGGGCCGGTGGCGGTGGCGGCTGTCGCCGGCCCGGCTGGCCGTCGGTGGGCTCGCCTCGTCCTACGTCAACGCCGGCAACCTGGGCATACCCATCTCCGTCTACGTCCTCGGCGACGCGTCGTTCGTGGCCCCGGTGCTGCTGTTCCAGCTGCTGGTCCTGGCGCCGGTCGGGCTGGCCGTGCTGGCCGGCTCGCACCCGGCGGGCGACGCCGCACCCCGCTGGCGGCCGCTCACCCAGCCGCTGCGCACACCGGTCGTGGTCGGCTGCGGCCTGGGTGTGCTGGTGGCGGCCACCGGCGTCGACCTGCCGTCGCTCGTGCGGGCGCCGGTCGAACTCACCGCCGCGCTCGCGGTTCCCGCAGCGCTGCTCGCGTACGGGATGAGCCTGCACGGCGCACCCCGCCCCGCGTCCGGCGACGGAGCCGCCCAGGTCTGGCTGGCCGTGGCGGTCAAGACCATCGCCCAGCCGGCGCTGGCCTACGCGCTCGGCCGGTGGGTCGCCGGCCTGTCGGGGGTGGCGTTGCTGGCAGTCACGGTCACCTCGGCCCTGCCGACGGCGCAGAACGTCTTCGTCTATGCCTCGTCCTACGACCGCGGCACGTTGCTGGCGCGGGACACCGTGCTGCTCACCACGGTGCTGTCCGTTCCCCTGCTCGCCGGGATCGCCGTGGTCCTCGGCTGACTGCCATGCCGCGGCGGTATCCCGCCATGCCGGGCTGGACTTGGACAGGCATCGTCACGGGCTTCTAGCGTGACGACGTGATCATGTCGGGGCAGTACACCGAACGAGGTGAACACGACGGGCCGCGGAACGGGAGGGGCGTCGTGACCGCGGACCTCATGGGCCGGTTGCGGCAGGTGGTCGGGCCCGCCGGGGTGATCGACGACCCGGGCGAGATGGCCGGGTACGCCAGCGACTGGCGCAACGCGTATTCGGGGACACCCGCGGCTGTCGTGCGGCCGGGTGGCACCGAGGAGGTGGCCGCGGTCGTCGCGCTCTGCGCCGAGGCGGGCGTCGCGATGGTGCCACAGGGCGGCAACACCGGCTTGTGCGGCGGCGCTGTCCCGGACCACTCCGGACGCCAGGTGGTGCTCTCGCTGACGCGGATGCGACGCATCCGCGACCTCGACCTCGGCAACCAGACGATCACGGTGGAGGCCGGGGCGGTCCTGCAATCGGTGCAAGCGGCCGCGGCGGCTGCCGGCTGGCTCTTCCCGCTGTCCCTGGGCGCGGAGGGAAGCTGCACGATCGGCGGCAACCTCGCGACCAACGCCGGCGGGACAGGCGTGCTCCGCTACGGCACGATGCGCGACCTGACCCTCGGGCTGGAGGTCGTGCTCCCGAACGGGCGGATCTGGCACGGGCTGCGGGGACTGCGGAAGGACAACACGGGCTACGACCTGAAGCAGCTGTTCATCGGCGCGGAGGGCACCCTCGGCGTGATCACCGCTGCCGTCCTGAAGCTGTTTCCCGGCGTCCAGAGCCGAGCGGCGGCGTGGGTGGCCCTGCCCGGCCCGCAGGCGGCGGTCGACCTGATCGGAGTCCTCCGGGAACTGGCCGGCGACCGGCTGACCGGCTTCGAGATCATGTCGCGGCAGAGCGTCGAATTCGTGCTGCGACACTCGACCGGCGCCCGCGACCCGTTCGGTGACCGTCATCCCTGGTACGCCCTCGTCGAGCTGGGCGACACGCTGCCCGCCGCCGGCCTCGACGGCGTACTCGAGTCGTCGCTGGGGGAGGCGTTCGAGCGGGGCGTGGTGGTGGACGCTGTCGTCGCCTCCAGCCCGGCGCAGGCCGCCGCCCTCTGGGCGCTGCGCGAAGGAATCTCCGAGGCGCAGAACCACGAGGGCCCCAGCCTCAAGCACGACGTCAGCGTCCCGGTCAGTCGCATTCCGGCATTCCTGGAACGCACCGACCGGGCACTCGGGCAGGTTGTTCCGGGCATCCGGATCGTGGCGTACGGCCACGTCGGCGACGGCAACCTGCATTACAACCTCAGCAAACCCGACGGCAGCGACGACGACGAGTTCCGGGCCCGAGCAGGTGACCTCGCGCGCGTCATCTACGACTCGACCAGCGCGTTCGACGGCAGCATCAGCGCGGAGCACGGGCTGGGGCAGTCGAAGCGCGGGATCATCGCGGACTACAAGGACAGCCACGAGCTGGAGCTGATGCGGGGGCTCAAGCAGCTGATCGACCCGCAGGGGTTGATGAACCCCGGGAAGCTCCTGCCGGGCTAGGTTGCGCTCCGTCGGGTGGTGGGGGAGGGAGGGACGCCATCGCCACCGGCCATGCCGGGCGCCGCGACCTGACCGTGGACCGGTTCGTGCCCAACCTGTTCACCGGTCCAGGCAGCCAGTGTGGTGGGGCGGACCGACCAGGCCGCCCCAACCAGAGGCCCGTCAAGTGACGGTGATCGTGTAGCTGAGCGTCAGTGCGTTGCCCGCGATGTCGTGTGCTGTCGTGACAAGGCTGTGCAGGCCCCTGGGCAGGGGCTTCACGATGACAAGGTAGCCGTCGGCGACGGCCGGCTGTGCGGTTCCGGTGATACAAGGATCGATCGCGTGCATGGTTGGATCGCCGGCGAAGGTGAACAGTTGGGTCGCTGTGCGGTATTCGAAGAGCCCCGTTACCTGGACACCGTCAATCGTCAGTGTCAGTCCGTCGATGCCGTCAGCGGCGCGCCTGGCTCCGGCGGCCAGGAAGTCCTCGAGGGTCTGCCCCGGTGCCGGTTCGAACCCGGGGAACGGACATGGATAGTCGTTCAGAGTGCCGGACAGGTTGACCAGAATGGCCGCGTCCTCCGGCACCGAGCACGAGCGCGTTGCGCTCGCCGCGTTGAAGGTGCTGCCCAGATACCAGACGGGACCTCCCGGCTGGGCGACGGCACAGTCGGCGCCCGTCTGATCAAGGCTTGGATTGTGAGCGAACGGTACGCCCATGGTCCACTGCCACCATTGCTCGGTCCACGTCGCCATGCTCTGTCCGTAGGGGTGAGCCTGGTGGTTGAAAACCAACGAATGGCCCTGACCGGGGGAGACGGTCTCGGTGGCCTGGGCCGGCGCCACGCCGATCATCGTGAGGGCGAGTACGGAAACCGTGGCGAGCACTAGCCGAACTTGTCTGCGCACAGGTGCCTCCTAGATGGCTGTGCGCACACCTTCCGACAGACCTGGCCCGCCCACCAGATCCAGTTCGGGCTACGTAGACCAGGCCAGTAGTCGATCACCGGGCCGGCAGCGCGGCCGCCATCCGGCGTACGGCCATGGCAAGTTCCTCCTCGGTGTGCAGGGTGAATCCCAGCCGCAGGTGGTTGACCTGGACATCATCGAACGCGTACGCACGTCCGCCTCGGAATATGACCTGGTGCTGTTCCCCGCGTCGCGCCCAGCCGGCTATGTCGATCGGTTGGCCTTCGCTGCCGATTCGGGCCCAGACAGCCGTTCCACCGGCCGGCGCCTCAACCTGCACGGTGTCGCCAAGCTCCCAGCGCAAGGCCGCGACCAGAGCATCTCGCCGACTCCGATAGATCCGCCTCATCCTGCCGACATGGCGGGTCAGTTCGCCGGTGGCGAACAGTTCGGCGACCGCGGCCTCCATGACGAGATCGCCTTGTATGTCGGTCACCGCGCGAATGCTGGCAATCCGGTCAACAAACGGTCGCGGCGCTGCCACGTAGCCCAGCCGCAGGCCCGGTGCGAGAACCTTCGACAGGGTACCCACGTAGATGACCACGCCCGCGTCGTCGGCGCTGGCCAGCGGCAGGACGGGCCGTCCTTCGTAGTGGAACTCGTGGTCATAGTCGTCCTCGATGATCGCTATCCGGTGCCGGGCCGCGACGTGCAGCAGTTGCATCCGGCGGGCGGCAGGCATCACCGCCGTCGTCGGGAACTGATGGTGGGGCGTGACCACGAATGCCCGTATCTGGTGATTCCCCGCCAGGTGCTCGAGAACATCTACGCTCGCGCCATGCCTGTCGACCGGGATGGCCTTCAGCTGCGCGCCGGCTAGCCGAAAGGCAGCGCGGACCACCGGGTGGCCAAGAGCCTCTACCGCCACGACATCGCCGGGCGTGACCAGGGCTCGGGCAATCAGGTCCAGTGCGCTCTGGCTGCCGCGGGTGACCAGGAGGTCGTCTGCCGTCACCGTCAACCCTCGAGCGCTGGCGAGCATTTCCGCCAGTTCTAGCCGCAACCCGGGATGCCCGCGGTGGTCGCCATAGACCAGGAGCCGGCGGCCGTCTTTTTGCAACACCCGGCGATATGCGCGGGCGAGCTCGATCGTCGGGAGCAGCCGGGGATCCGGCGTGCCCCTGGTCAGCACGTACACGTCGGACGGGTGGCTGGGGAACGTATCGTGCTCGATCGGCGGTGCCGTCGCAAAGCCGACCGTTGCCGTGGTCGCTGCCTTTGCTAGGCGCGGACGAGGCAGGCTGGGCAGGTCGTCGGCGACGAACGTACCGGATGCCCTGCGTCCGACCACCCAGCCCTCAGCGGCCAGCTCCTGATAGGCCGAAAGCACGGTGTTGCGGTTGACCCCGAGCGAGCTGGCCATCGTCCTGCTGCCTGGCAATGCGTCGCCCGCCCGCAAGCGGCCCGCCCGGATCGCATCTGCGATACCGCGTGCCAGTTGGAGGTAGAGCGGCAGCTCCTCTGCGGGATCGACGGCGAGCCCGAAGGGCCGACGCAGCGCCATGTTGGGCATGCTAGTCGTGCAACGGCAGTTGTGGATGCCCCGCCCGACAGGTTCGTAGATCCGGAATGCTCGGGCAAGATCGTGTCGGCACGACTGGTCAGCAGGACGCCGACAATTATGATCGCCGCGAGCGGGACGCTTGTTCTGATTGGCCACTGTCGGAGCTACGACATTTTGGCCAGTCCCGGCCGCCAGGCTTTCGATACTGATTGCGGAGGCGTCATCAAACATCCGGTGTGAAGACGCCGTGCCCCATGCCTGGGAGGGCGGAGGTGCGCCATGGGACGAGCAACCTTGTGGCGACGGGGAAGCGTTTCGACTGTTGTGTTGGGACCGATCGTGGGGATTGTCGGCGCCCTGGCCCTGCCCAATGCCGCGTCCGCCGCGCCGATCACTCCCACGCCATCGGCGGGCGCCAGCTCGGAGATCGCGCCGGCGCCGACTCCGTCACCTGCGATGCCCGAGGTTCCGCTGGTGGACGTCGGGGGGACCCAGGCGCTCTGGTTCATCGGGCTGGTGACCGGCGCCGTCGCTCTCCTCTGGATCATTCCACTGATGTACGACACATGGCAGGCCAACAAATGGCGAAAAGATCACCAGGGTAAATTGCTGAGAACAATGATCGACGGGGCCGGCACCCTGACCGTCGAGGAGATCCGCCAGATCGTTTCCGCCATGAACGCGCCCGCCCGGGGCACTCTTGGTCTGACCCAGACCCTGCTGGGTCTCATTATTTCGACGTTCGTCGGCGTGGCGATGATCTCCACATTGGTGTCGACGGCGGCCGACTCCAGCGACCTGCGTAAGACCCTCGTGACGGCTCTGCTCAGCATCCTCGCCACGATCGCCGGGTTCTATTTCGGGGCACGCACTGCGCAAACGTCCACGGAGCAGGCGACTCGCCCACCGCCGCCGGTGCGCAGTGACGGCCCCCTACCGAACGGACCGGACAGTGCCAAGACCGGCGGCGCCGAGGTTGGCATCGAAACCGGCAAGGCCGGGACCGCCCAGACCGAGACTGCCGGGGCCGAGCCTCTCGTGCCGGCTGGTGCCCCGATGGACGAGGCGCAGCAGGCAGCTCCCGGACAGGTAGTAGTCGCTGAGGATCTGGCTGAGGACGGCGTGGTCGGCGACGACGACGTCACCCACCAGGAGGAGGACGAGGACGCCGAGGAGCTTGCGGGCGACCGTGTCGAGTATGACCTTGGCGACGAGAAGCAAGGGGGTGCGTGATGGCCGTGCTCGCCGCGAACCTCGCCACGCTGCGCCAGGAGATCTACCGACGGTGGCCGAATCACCAGAAGCGCCGCGACGGATGGATCGGCGACGTCCGCCATCAGCGTCGGAAGTCCGACCACAACCCCGACGTGCGAGGAGTCGTGCACGCCATCGACGTCGACGTGAATGGAATCGAGCCGAACGCGCTGGTCCGACGGGCCATCCGCCACCCGAGTACCGAATACGTGATCTTCAATCGCACGATCTGGAGCCGCGTCCGCGACTTTCAGCCACGCAGATACACCGGGACGGATCCGCACACCGGCCATGTACACATCTCCGGACGCCATGGCAGCACACATGAGAACAACCGCAGCGTCTGGGGGGTAGCCGCGACCTCTGCCGTGAAGCCCGCGAAACCTGCCCCGCGCGCCCCTGCGGGCGCACCGCTGCCGGTGCAGCCGGGCAAGCCCGGCTCGCGGTCGCTGCGACTTACCCGGCCGCCGATGCACGGCTACGATGTCCTGTTCGTGCAGCGGTTCATCGGCGCCAAGCAGTGCGGAGTGGCCGATGGATTCTACGGTCCACAGACGGAAGCCGGCGTTCGTTGGTACCAGCACATGCGCGGCATCAAGGCCACCGGCGTCTGTGATGCCGCCACCTTCCGGGAGATGGGTGTCAAGGCGTGAACAAGATTGGCGGTTTTCCTGCGCGCCGCTGACCACCGTCCCCAAGCGACGAACGACCGCCGCCGTCCGTGGCGAGGTATGCGGTGACCGCGCCGCCCACTACGCCGTCGTCACGGCCGCCGGTTCCGGTGGGGCGTGCGGTCCGCTGGCCGGCCGCTCGTCGCCGTGGCCGGGCCACCACGCCTTGTGCCCGATCAGGGCGGTCAGGGCGGGGACGAAGAACATCGACATGACGAAGGCCGACAGCACGATGCCGATCGCCACCGCGAAGCCCATCTGCTGCAGGAACGAGATCGGCGCGAGCATCAGCACCCCGAACGTCCCGGCCAGGATCAGCCCGGCCGCCGCGACCGTCGGGCCGGCGTGTTCCACGCCGATGGCGGCGGCCTGGTGCGGCTCGTTGCCCTCCCGGGCTTCCTCGCGTAGTCGGGCGATCATCAGGATGTTGTAGTCGGTCCCGATCGCCACCACGAAGAGGTAGAGGATGATCGGCAGCTGAAAGGTGATTCCGGGCTTGTCCTGTAGCCCTTGGAAGAGATAGACCGTGGCGCCCAGCGTGGCGGCGAAGTTGAGCAGCACGGCTATCACGAGGTAGATCGGGGCGACCAGGCTGCGCAGCAGCAGCGCGAGGATGAGCGCGATCAGCCCGGCCGCGACCGGCAGGATCACCGACAGGTCGCGGTTGTTCGCCGAGTTGATGTCCGCGAAGATCGCGGTCGGTCCGCCGACCAGCGCCCGGGTGCCGGGCGGGGCCGCGGCGTGCAGGGCGTCGCGCAGGTCGTCGCGGACGAGCGTGATCGCCTCGTTCGAGACCGGGTTTTCGTTGAGCAGCAGGTTGACCCGGGCGACGCTCGGGTCGCTGCTGCGTTCCGGGGGCTGCGCCCGGCCCACCCCCGGGGCGCCCGACGCGGCGGCCGCGAAGTCGCTGACCTGTTGCTCGGTCAGCGGCGACCCGTTGGCGGTGGTCAGGTAGACCTCGGTGGGGGCGAGGGCACCGGCGGCGAACCCGCGCTGCAGGTCCTTGGCGGCCTTCGCCGACTCGGTGTCCTGCGGGAAGCCGGCGCTGAAGTCGTAGTCGGCCTTGTAGCCGAGCACCCCGGCGGCGAGCGCGACCAGCAGGGCGCCGGAGGCCGCCGCGACGAGCGCCGGCCGGCGCCCGATGGCGGTGCCGAGACGGTGCGACATGGTGCCCTTGGGGGCGCGCTGCCACGCCTTGGACGGCCAGAAGACGTACCGGCCGAGCAACGAGACGACCGCCGGGATGAGCGTGAGGGAGGTGACCAGCATGACGCCGACGGCGATCGCGAGCGCCGGGCCGAGCGAGCCGAAGAAGCCCAGGGAAGCGAGGAGCAGCACGAGGAACGCGACGATGACCGCTCCCGCGGCCGAGGTGATGACCTCGCCGACCCGCTCGACCGAGACCATCATCGCGGTGCGCTTGTCGTCACCGGCGCGCAGCCGCTCGCGGTAGCGGAAGAGCAGGAACAGGATGTAGTCGGTGCCGATGCCGAACAGCACGATCAGCAGCACCGTCTGCAGATCCTGACTCACATTGAGATCGAACGCCTTACCCGCCGCGGCGACGAGCCCGCTCGTGACGGCCATGACCACGCCGATGACCACCACGGGCAGCAGCGCGGCGATGGGGCTGCGGAAGATGAGCAGGATCAGCCCGATGATCAGGATGATGGTGGCGAAGCCGACCACCGCGAAGGCCTTGTTGAAGGTGTCCTCGTTGTCGACGAAGCTCGCCACGTCGCCGGCCACGCCCGCGGTCAGCCCGCTGCCCGCCAGCTCCGGACCGATGGCCGCCCGCAGATCGCGTACGGCGTCGAGCAGCGCCGGGTCATCCGGGGCGACCGCGGTGAGCCCGACGTTGACCACCTGCACCGACTTGTCCGGCGCCACGGCCGGCGGACCGGTCAGGTAGCCGGAGGTGTGCGAGATGTTCCTGGCCTTGAGCGCCTGGGCGAGCTGGCCCACCCTCGCCTCGTCCGCCGATGTGAGCGACTGCCCGTCGGCCCGCTTGACCACGATGGTCGCCGTGGCGGTGGCCTGCTGCGGGAACGCCTTCTTCCCGAGTTCGGTGGCTTGCACGGACTCGTAGGAGTGGGGCAGGAAGCTCTCCTGATCGGCGGAGGTGATGTCGCCCAGCGACGGTGTGGTGAGCACGATGGCGACCGCCGCGAGCACCCAGCCGCCGATCACCCACCACGCCCTGCCGACGACGAATCTGCCCAGCCGCTCGAACATGGTTTCCCCCGTTGTCCGGCACCACCGACGTCTGGAGTCCCGATCGGTGCCCGCCCGTCACGCTGCCGGCCGCCGTCGCTACTCCCGGTGCATCGTACCGTCGACCGACACTCCTGTTGGGACGGCTCGACGTGCGGGTCAAGAGTCCTGCCGGCAGATGGCGCGCAGGACGTACGGCATGATGCCGCCGTGCCGGTAGTACGCGACCTCCCGTGCCGTGTCCAGGCGCACGGTCACGTCGAAGGCCGTGTCGTCGGCGGTGACGGTGACCGTGGTGGGTGTTCGTCCGTCGGTGGTGGTGGCCAACCCGGAGATGGTGTAGATCTCCTCCCCGGTGAGGCCGAGGGAGTCAGCACTGTCGCCCGGTAGGAACTGCAGTGGCAGGATGCCCATGCCCACGAGATTGGCTCGGTGGATCCGTTCGAAGGATTCGGCGAGAACCGCCCGAACACCGAGCAGGGCCGGTCCCTTCGCCGCCCAGTCCCTCGACGATCCGCTGCCGTAGTCCTTGCCGGCGATGACGAGCAGCGGCGTAGCCGCTTCCCGGTAGGCCATGGCGGCCTCTCGGCCGACTGCCAAAGCTGGCAAACCCCGCCGACGGACCCGCGCGAGCGCCTAGCATCGGCCGGGTAGCTGGTAGTAACCGACGGTAATCGGCGACTGGTGCAGAGTCGGGAGGCCGGGCACGATGGGCATCAAACAGGCGGTAACCACGGAGCAGCGAAACATGGAACTCATGCAGACGCTCGACGACGCCTGGAACGCCCAGGACCTTGCGACGTTCAACAGCCGCCACCACGAGAACGTGGTGGTGCGGTGGCCGGGCAAGCCGGAGACACACGGCCAGCACGACCACGAGGCCGAGTCCCGCCAGGTCTTCATGGCGTTCCCCGACCAGCACCTGGACAACCGGCCGTACAAGGTGCTCTTCGCCTCGGGCGAGTGGACCTGCTCGGTCGCCCGGTGGACCGGCACCATGACCGGTCCGATGATGGGCCCGGACGGCAAGGAGATGCCGCCGACCGGCAGGTCCTTCGAGGTCGACTTCTGCACGGTCGCTCGCTGGGTCGACGGCAGGATCGTCGAGGAGAACCTCTTCTACGACCTGACCACCTTCATGAAGCAGATCGGGTTGGCCTGATCGCCACGCCCGGTTCCCGTTCGCACGCGGCAGCGCGTTGGGCGACCACCCCGCGCCTGGCGTGATGGTCGCCCCTCGGGCCGGCTAACGCAGATCAGACACCGATGGCCGCGATGATGCGCGGACGGAGTTCGGCTGCCCGGATGACGGCGTCCACGGAGCCGACCTCGACAGCGCGCTGGATGTTGTGCACGCGGTCGAACTCCGTAGCCACCTCGCCGAGCTTCTCCGCGCGGACCGACGAGCGGAGCTCGTCGAGTTCTGCGGTCAACGCGGCGCGGTCGGCGCCGGAGGCGGCCGCGGCGCGGGCCTCCAGGTCCCGCACCCGCGGGTCGGCCGCGGTGCGGGCGTCGACGTCGCCGGAGAACACCACGGCAGCGGCGGGAGCGCCGCCGAGCACCGAGGCGAACGAGCCTTCCAGCGCCAGCACGGTCATGTTGGGGTTCAGCGCCTTCGAGAACACCACGAACGCGCCGCCGTGATACCGCGAGATCACGCAGAACACGATGGGCCCGCGGAAGTTCACGATCGCGCGGCCGATCTCGGCGCCGTACTCCAGTTGCAGCTTGCGCATCGACTCGGGCGAGCCGTCGAAGCCCGACAGGTTCGCCAGCACCACCAGCGGCCGGTTGCCGCTGGCCGCGTTGATCGCCCGCGCGGCCTTCTTCGACGACCGCGGGAACAGCGTGCCCGCGGTGTAGGTGTCCGGGCCGTCGGTGGGCGGGAAGCCACGCCGCGGCACCGCCCGTGACTCGATGCCGAGCAGGCACACCGGGATGCCGCCGAGATGCACGTCCTGCACCACCGCGGTTTCCGCGTCGGCCATGCCCGCCCAGCGTTCCAGCACCGGGTGGTCCTGGTCGGAGAGCGCCCGCATCACGGTCCGGATGTCGAACGGCTTCTTGCGGTCCGGGTTGGCCTCGGCGGAGAAGATCTCGCCGACGGTGGTGAAGTCGCTGCCGGCCACGGCATGCGGGAAGGCGGAGATGTCGCGGTCGACGGGGTCGGTGGTGGTCGCCCGCCGCGGCGCGTCCTCGCCGGGTGCGACGTACGTGTGGTCGTAGTGCGACATCAGCACGTCCCGTGCGGCGGGAAGGTTCGGCGCCCAGTACTGCGCCTGCCCGTTCGGGCCCATCACCCGGTCGTAGCCGCCGATGCCGAAGTTGTCCTCGGCCGACACGCCACCGGAGAAGTCGAGCGACTGCTTGCCGGTGAGCACCATCGCCGAGTCCGGCGTCATCACCAGGACGCCCTTGGTGTGCATGAGCATCGTCGCCTCGGCGTTCCAGTACGGCTGCGCGCCGACGTTGATGCCCGCGACGACGATGTTGATCTCGCCGCCGTCCTGAGTGAACTCGACGATCCGCTTGAGTGCCGCGGCCACCCAGTCCATGTTCTCCGTGCCCGACTTCATGGAGATCCGGGCGCCGGCGGACAGCGCGTACCACTCCAGCGGCACCCGCATCCGCTCGGCCAGGTCCAGTGCGGCGATCACCCGGCGGCACTCCGGCTCCGACAGGGCGCCGAGCGCCTTCGTGGGGTCACCGAGCAGCACGACCCGGGTGACGCCCTGCGGGTGCCGCGGGGTCGGCGTGGTGACGACGCCGGCGACGATCGCCGCGGTGTTGCGCCCCTTGGGCCGGTCGACCGGCACCAGGGCGTGGTCGCCGTCGAGGTCGTGCTCGACGAAGTCGCCGAGCAGGCCGGTCAGCTCGTACGGGTACACCGTGTTGCGGCTGCTGGCCCGCAGCACCTTCAGCCGGTAGTCGTCGAGCGGCTCGACCGGCTCGACCGGCGGCTCGCCGACGGTCAGCTCGGCGCCGCCGGTGGCGTCGAAGGAGATCCGTACGGCGATCTTGGCCAGCTCGCCGGTCTCGCGGTCGCGCTGCCGCGCGATGAAGAGGATCTCCTCCAGCCCGGCGCCCGCGGTCGTCGGGCGCACGCGCCCGGCGATCATCTCCATCTCCTCCCGGGTGAGCTCGCTCGGCGGCCAGACGTAGATCACGATCCGGTTGGTGTTGAAGCGGGTCTTCGACGGTCGCCGGGACTGCGCGCGGCGGATCGAGTCGAGGCAGGCGGCGACGGTGTCCTCGGTCGTCGGCAGCGCGACCAGCCGGCCGTCGTGCTCGCGCAGCTCGGTCAGGTCGCGCACCTGCGCGAACGCGACGAGGCGCTCGTCGGACGGGTTCTCCCGCGCCACGCACTGGAAGAGGTAGACCTCCTCGTCCGACGACGGCAGCCGGGTCAGGTCGAACTCGCGCAGCCGCTCCAGCTGCATCCGCTGCGCGATGTACGGGTGCAGGCCGCGGATCAGCCGCTCCTCGGTCATCCCGGCACCAGACGGGCGGAACGTGAGGTGGTGGTGCATCACCGCTCCGGCACGGCCCGCGACGGTGGTGGTGACTCGGCGGACCTGATGCGGCAGCGGGTGCGCGTTGATGACCTCGAACAGCGCGGCCGCCGTCGCGTCGAAGTCCTCCGGCTGATTCTCCCAGGCGAGGTAGATGTCGGCGTCGACGGCGTCCTCGCCGCCGGCCAGTTCGGCGAGCCCGCGCAGCGCGCCGCCCAGCGCGTCGAAGCGCACCGCGGCGGAGACCACGCTCGAGTCCGCGCGCTCGGCCACCACGAACGTGCAGCCCGCGGTCTCGTGGGTGCGGACGCTGGTGAGCGCCTTGTTGCCGTAGTACCGGCGGGTCAGCACTTCGAGCATGACCGCGTTGTCGAGGTGGTCACGCACGAGCCGCTGGCCGAGCAGCCGCACCAGTGGCTCGGTGCTGCGTACCATCTCGGCGACGCGCTCGGCGCGGTCCGGCGCGTCCGGCTGCGTGTCCAGGTGGCGCAGGTGGTTGCGGACCTCGGCGTAGACGCGGGCGCGGTTGCGGCGCAGCAGCGGCTGGGCGAACCAGGCGAACACCACGCCGCGGGCGAGGTCGGCGACCACGGGGAAGCGGACCTGCGTCGCAGCCACCAACCGCTCCAGCGCGAGACCGGCGGGCTCGCGCAGCGTCTCGTCCGGCGGGGCCTCCCGCAGCCACGCGCGCAGCAGCGCCGCGACGACCGTGACGTCGGCGGACGCGCGTTGCTGGGCGAGGAAGATCCGGAACACGGCGGCGTCGAGCTCGGGGCAGCGCTCCAGGTCGCTGACACCGTAGTGCCCGAGCGCCTTGGCGAGCTTGGCCTGGAACGAACTCGGCAGTCCGGCCCGCTCGACGTCGAGGCTCTGCAGGTAGGTGTGGAAGTACTCGCGGGCGCTGTGCACGTGGGCGTCGCCGCCGCCGTCCTCGCCCGTGGGCCGGTTGCGGCTCAGCTCGGCGAGGTCGGCGAACACGTTGACGAGTTCGAGCTCCTCGGCCAGCGGTCGGTAGCCGTCCTCGGTGGCCGCCCGCCGCGCGGCGAGGTAGTCGTCGAGCACCCGACGGTCGTCGTGCGGGTCCACGTCGAAGCCGAGCAGCAGGCCGCGCAGGTCCTCCTGACCGCGCCGGGTGCGCTTCCGCGCCGGAATCTCCTCGGGCGCGGCGGGCAGGTCCAGCTCGACCGACCCGCCGGCCGGGCGGTCCGCGGGCTCGTCGGCCTCGTCGGCCTCGTCGGCGAGTGGCTCCAGCCGCAGCAGCGGCGCGCCGGCCTCCACCTGGGTGCCCACGGCGACGGCGCATTCCTTCAGCCGCGCCTTGAACGGCGCCCGCAGCACCGTCTCCATCTTCATGGCTTCCAGCACCAGCACCGGCGCGCCCGCCTCGACCTCGGCGCCGACCTCCAGCGGCGTGGCGACGACCAGGGCGGGCATGGGCGAGCGGACGACGCCGCCCTCGTCACGGCTGACCCGGTGCGTCACGCCGTCCACCTCGACCAGGTGGATCGGCCCGTGCGTCCCGGTGAGCAGGCGGTATCGGGCGCCGTTGACGAGGATCTGCCCGGTGTGCCGGTCGAAGCGGTCGAGTTCGACGTCGGCGGTGCGGACGGCGCCGCCCGCCTCGATGCCGACGCGGAACCGGTGCGCGCCGACCCGCGCCACGCGCATGCGGTACCCGACGCCACGCAGCTTGAGGTCCAGCGGTCGGCCGCTCTTGTGCTGCACCTGCGGGCGTCCGCCGAACGCCGTCGACAGCAGCCGCTGCCGCTCGACGCGTTCCTCGTCCTCGTATGCCTCGATGGCGGCGGCCGCCAGCGCGACGGCGGAGTGCCGGTGCCCGACGAGCCTGCCCTCGCCGCGGACGCGGTCGATCCAGCCGGTGTCCGCGCTGGCGTCGATCACTTCGGGCTGGTCGAGCAGGTCGAGCACGAAGCTCTTGTTCGTCGCGCCGCCCTCGATGATCACCGTGGTGTTCGCCATCGCCCGGCGCAGCTTGCCGAGCGCCTCGTCGCGGTCGCGACCGTAGGCGATGATCTTCGCGATCATCGAGTCGAAGTCGGCGGGGATGGTGTCACCCTCGCTGACGCCGGTGTCCACCCGGATGCCCGGCCCAGCGGGCAGGTCCAGCCGCGCGATACGGCCCGGCGAGGGCGCGAAGTCGCGGTCGGGGTCCTCGGCGTTCAGCCGGGCCTCGATGGCGTGCCCGCGCTCCACCGGCGGCTCGCCTTCGAGCCGCCCACCCGAAGCCACGTGCAGCTGCGCCTTGACCAGGTCGAACCCGGTGGTCAACTCGGTGATCGGGTGCTCGACCTGCAGGCGGGTGTTGACCTCGAGGAACGCGAACAGCCGGTCGCCCGGGTGGTAGAGGAACTCGACGGTCGCCGCGCCCCGGTAACCGACCGCTACGGCAAGCCGCTCGGCCGACGCCTTGAGCTCGGCGGCCTGCGCCGGGCTGAGCACCGGCGACGCCGACTCCTCGATGACCTTCTGGTTGCGCCGCTGCACCGAACAGTCGCGGACACCGAGCGCCCACGCGGTGCCCTGGCCGTCGGCGATCACCTGGACCTCGACGTGCCGGGCACCGGTGACCAGGCGCTCCAGGAACACGATGCCGCTGCCGAACGCCCGTGCCGCCTCCTGGCTGGTGCGCTCGTACGCGTCGACGAGCTCGGCATCCTTCGTGATCACGCGGATGCCGCGCCCGCCGCCGCCCGCGGTCGCCTTCAGCATCAGCGGGTAGCCGATCTCGGTCGCTGCCGACAGGGCCGCGTCCAGGGTCTCGACCGCGCCGCGACTCCACGGCGCGACCGGCACGCCGACCTCCTCGGCGATCAGCTTCGCGCCGATCTTGTCGCCGAGCTTGCGCATGGCCTCCGCGCTCGGCCCGACGAAGGTCACGCCGACCTTCTCGCACAACTCCGCGAACGCCGGGTCCTCTGCGACGAAGCCCCAACCGACCCACGCGGCGTCGGCGCCGGTCTCCACCAGCGCGCGCTCGAGCACCGCCAGGTCGAGGTACGGGCGTGCGGACGCGGGACCGAGGTCGTAGGCGATGTCCGCCTCACGCACGAACGTGGCGGTGCGGTCGACGTCGGTGTACAGGGCGACGGTCTCGATCCGGGACCCGGTCTCCGCGGCCAGCTCTCGGACCGCGTGGATGAGCCGCATCGCGGCCTCACCACGGTTGACGATGGCGACACGGCTGAACACCCGACCGACCCCTCCGGTAGACACACGATGTACGCGCCGCGAGACCCCGGGCCTCCGGCAGTGATCACCTTTCCGCCTGCCGGCTGGCAGCGCCATGTCGTAACCACCGAACCCTTCGCGGCACCTTTGTAGGAACCGAACAAAACTTTTTGGCTGCCCCGCTCCTGGTTGGGGCGGGTGCGAACGGCAGCGGCGGGTGTCGGTCAGCCCTGACCCGGCTGCCCACGGAAACGCCCAGACATGGTGATCGCGGACAACTCCACCGGAGCCCCGCTGCTACTGCTGCGGACGATGCTCGGCCTGGAGCCGCACGGTGACCGGCTGACCGTCAAACGGTCACACTGTGATGGCCCGCGACGGCGCGACCATCGGCCGGAGCCTGATCAGCGGCGCCGCCAGTGGATCGGCAGGCGCTTCACGCCGCGCTGGAAGTTCGAGCGCAGGTATGCGGGTGGGCCCTCGTACGCGATGCTGGCGGTGCGCGCCAGCAACGCCTCGAACAGCGCACGGAGCTGGCACCGGGCCAGGTGCGCGCCGAGGCAGAAATGCGGCCCGTGGCCGAAGACGACGTGCGGGTTCGGGTGGCGGGCGAGGTCGAGCCGGTCGGGGTCGGCGAAGACGCGCTCGTCGCGGTTGGCCGAGGCGAACGAGACCACCACCTTGTCCCCGGCCCGCACGGGCACCCCGGCTACGGCGGTGTCCGTGGTGGCCGTGCGCCGGAACAGCATCACCGGCGTCCACCAGCGCAGCAGTTCGTCGGCGGCGGTGTCGAACAGCGTCGGGTTCCGGCGCAGCCGTGCCATCTCCGCCGGGTGCTCCAGCAGGGCGATCATCGCGCCCGGCAGGCCGTTGCGGATCGTCTCGTTGCCCGCCACGGCGAACAGCCAGAACATGTTCTCGAACTCTTCCACCGAGAGCCGGTCGTCGCCCTGCCGGGCCAGCAGGATGGACATGACGTCCGGTCCCGGGCTGCGGCGCTTCGACTCGGCCAGCAGGTGCGCGTACGCGTAGAGGTCGGCCATGCCGGCTCGGGTGCGCGGATCCGGCATCCTGCCGTCGGCGTCCGGTACCGGTCGGTGCCGCAGCGCTTCGCGGGCCGCGGTGGTCCCCGCCTGCGCGTCGAATGCGGCCGACCCGGCGTAGTCCGGGTCCTGGAAGCCGATCACCCGGTTCGACCAGTCGTACAGCAGCCAGCGGTCGGGCTCCGGTACCCCGAGCACGTCCGCGAGCGTGAGCAGCGGCAGGTCGGCGGCGAGGTCGCGGGCGAAGTCGCAGGTTCCCTCGTCCGCGTCGCCCAGCGCGCGCTCGACGAGGGCTGCCGCGTTCGCGCGGATCGACGCCTCCAGCGCGGCGACCGCGCGCGGGGTGAACGAGCGAGCCATCGGCCGGCGCAGCCGCCCGTGTTCCGGCGGGTCCATGTTGAGCATCATCCGCCGCACGTAGCCCAGGTCCTCCGGGGTGGCCGGGTCGCGGATCTGGGTGGCACCGAGCCAGGACGAGAAGAGCCGTGGTTGCTTGAGCGTGTCCGTCACGTCGGCGTGCCGGAGCACCAGCCAGAAGCCCGGACCGCCGGGTAGCCCGAGCAGCGGCGGCTCCTCGACCCACACCACCGGGCCGGCCGCGCGCAGCGCGGCGAGCAGGTCGTACGGGACGCCGTCGACGTAGGTGCGGGGGTCGACCAGGGGTGCCGGATCGACGGTCACTGCCCGGCGCTGACCGGACCGGCGCCGGAGTCACCGACGCTGAGGTGGCTGATCGTCATGACGGCGACCCCTTCCGCTGTCGCGGTGCCGCGACAGACGCGAATGCCAACACGGTGAACCTGGGCGATGTGGAAGCGACCGTAGTCCGCACGCGGACCGAACGGAAGCGCGACCAGCTCTCCTGGCCGCCGCCGGGTCCGCGGTGTCAGAACAGCGCCAACGGTCCGACCGGCGTCGGCTCGGGCAGCGGCTCGACCCGGGGCAGCACCGCCCGCACCTCGTCGTGGAACCTGCGGGCGAGGTCGGGCGCGTCGGCGTTGTCCGGGGTGTGCACGAACACGGTCGGCGAGCGGCCCTCGCGCAGCCAGCCGGTCACCACGTCGACCCACGGTTGCCAGCCCTCGACCGTCCGCGCGGAGTCGTCGCGGCCGAGGTACCGGACGATCGGCCGGTCGGTCAGCGCGTGCGTGCGCAGCGGGGTACGCGGCTTCCTGGTCCACGCCTCCCGTTCCGCGTCGCTGGTCGGCGGGGTGCGGAAGAACGCGGTGGTGTCGAACGGGATCCACTCCGCGCCGACCATGACGAGCGTCTCCTCCAACGTCCGCACCGCCCGGGGATCGTCGAAGAACGCGGGGTGGCGGACCTCCACGGCGTACCGGTGGGCGGCGGGCAGCCCGCGCAGGAAGCGGGCGAGCGCGGGTACGTCGGCCGGACCGAACGAGCCCGGCAACTGGATCCAGAGGGCGTGGGCTCGGCGGCCGAGCGGTTCGATCGCGTCCAGGAAGACCCGCAGCTCCTCCTCGGCGTTGCTGAGCCGGCGTTCGTGCGTGACGACCTTCGGCAGCTTGAGCACGAAGCGGAAATCAGGGTCGGTCTGCCGCGCCCACGAGGCCACCGTCTCCCGACTCGGGGTCGCGTAGAAGGTGGTGTTCCCCTCGACCGCGGTGCACCAGCCGGCGTAGGCGCGCAGCCGCTCGTGGGCCGGCAACGGGTGCGCCAGGAAGCGTCCCTGCCAGGATCGGTGTGCCCACATCGCGCACCCCACGTGCAGGCGCATTCGATCCTCCCACCCTTCGACGCCCCGGCCCGGGACGACCCGCGCCGTGCGTACGGTATCCGGCCCGGACGACCGGACCCCGGACGCACCTCGCGGTGGCGCTGCGGACGGTCGAGATCAGTTGAGGGACCCGGGTGGGCCGTACGGTGCACCGACCGTTGCGCCACCTGGCCGGCTCGACCGAGGCGTGGCTCACCGCACTAGCTTCGGCTGCGGATCATCGACATCAGCAGCCCGTGGGTCTCGGCGTCGCCGGCCACCACCAGCCCGCGGCCGGCCTGCCCGATCGGGGCGCCGTCGATCCCGGTGACGACGCAGCCGGCAGCCCGGCACACGGCGATGCCGGCGGCGAAATGCACGCTTCCGGACAGGTCACCGCCGTCGGTGACGTACGCGGCGCGCTTGCCGGCCGCGACCCAGGCCAACGCCAGGGTCGTGGACACGACCCGCGGCCGGAACCGTTCGACGAACCCGGGGTGGGCCAGCAGGTCGACGGCCCGGAATCCGGGCGCGCTCGGAAACGGCGGATCCAGGTTGACGTCCACCAGCTGGGTGGCGGGCGTGGGCCTCAGCCGCTCATCGACACCGTCATGCCGCACCCAGGCGGTCGCACCGTCGGTGAAGAACACCTCGCCGCTGAACGGGTCGGCCACCGCCGCCGCCCCATCGCGCAGCGCCACGTTGACGGCCACCAGCATGTTGCCGACGGCGTAGTTCAGCGTGCCGCAGAGGGGATCCACCAACCACTGGCGCACGGCGTCGGCCGCGCCCCGCTGCCCACCTTCCTCACCGAGCACGGCGTCATCAGGTCGAGCAGCCCGGATGACGCCGAGGATCGTCTGCTCAGCCGCCACATCGGCGGCGGTGGCGAAGTCTCCGGCGCCCTTGTCGATGCGGGTGAGCCGCTGGCCGTACATGTTGCGCACCACGTCCGCGCCGGCTCGGGCCGCCGCTACCGCAACCCCGGCATCGTCAAGGCTCACGTACGAGTTGATCATATCTGGCAGATTATCGGGCGAAGCCGGCGGGCTCTCGCGGGCTGCCGTCGGCCCGGCGGGACCGGACCGGCGCGCGGTACGCCTGGGGCGAGCTGCCCACCGTACACCTCAACCAGCCCTGGACGGGCCTTGCCTGCGACGGGGAATCGAGGTGACGCTGGGCTGCACCCCGGGTCGGATCATGCGGGACCGCTGACGACCGCGGCTCCCCGGCCGGTCGGGATGCGTACGCTGATCCGACGACCGTCCTGACCCGGGAGACCCGCCGATGACCAGCCCTGGATCCTGCACCGTCCGGACCGCCCGTTCCGGCGACGTGGACGCCCTCGTCGACCTGGTCGAGTCGGCGTACCGGGGGGAGCGCAGCCGGGCCGGCTGGACCCACGAGGCGGACCTGCTCGGCGGCCAGCGCGCCGACGCGGACATGGTGGGCGCCGCGGTGCGGCAACCGGACGGCACGGTGCTGGTCGCCGAGGACGGGACGGGCATCGTCGCCTGCTGCCACCTGGAGCGCCGCGACGACCACGTCTACTTCGGCATGTTCGCGGTGTCGCCAGGCCGGCAGGGTGGCGGCCTCGGCCGGGCGCTGCTGGCGGAGGCCGAGCGGTTCGCCCGGGAGGAATGGGGCGCCGGCGAGATGCGGATGACGGTGATCACGCAGCGGGACGACCTGATCGCCTGGTATGAACGCCGTGGCTACACCCGCACGGGCGAGCTGACTCCGTTCCCGTACGGCGACGAGCGGTTCGGGGTGCCGCGGCGGCCCGACCTGGCGTTCGAGACGCTGACCAGGAAGCTCGGCTGACCGCGGAACGGGGTCCCGGGGCCGTCGTTGATCATGCCCACCCCGACCGATGATTCCGGCATCCCGGTACGTACGGTCGAGGACGTGGAAACCGATGTGATCGTGGTCGGGGCCGGGTTGGCGGGCCTGGTCGCCGCCGCCGAGGCGGCCGACGCCGGCCGCCGGGTGCTGCTGCTGGACCAGGAACCCGAGCAGAACCTCGGCGGCCAGGCGTGGTGGTCGTTCGGCGGGCTCTTCCTGGTCGACTCGCCCGAGCAGCGGCGGATGGGCATCCGGGACTCGGTCGAGCTGGCCTGGCAGGACTGGACCGGTAGCGCCGCCTTCGACCGCCCGGAGGACCACTGGCCGCGCCGGTGGGCCGAGGCGTACGTGCACTTCGCGGCCGGGGAGAAGCGGGCCTGGCTGCGCGGGCTGGGTCACCGGATCTTCCCGGTGGTCAGCTGGGCCGAACGGGGCGGGGGAGCGGCGCACGGGCACGGCAACTCGGTGCCCCGCTTCCATGTCACCTGGGGCACCGGCCCGGGCGTGGTCGAGCCGTTCGCCCGGCGGGTGCGGGCCGCCGCCGACGAGGGCCGGATCCGGCTGCTGTTCCGGCACCGCGTCGACGAGCTGGTCACCAGCGGTGGCGTGGTCACCGGCGTGCGCGGCGCGATCCTGGAGCCCGACGACGCCCCCCGCGGTCGCCCCACCTCCCGCACCGTGGTCGGCGACTTCGCGTACGACGCGCAGGCCGTGATCATCACCTCCGGCGGGATCGGCGGCGACCACGACCTGGTCCGGCGGGCCTGGCCGGCGCGCCTGGGCACCCCGCCGACCCGAATGGTGACCGGGGTGCCCGCGTACGTCGACGGGCGGATGCTCGCCATCACTGAGGCCGCCGGCGGGCGGATCGTCAACCCCGACCGGATGTGGCACTACACCGAGGGGCTGCGCAACTGGGACCCGATCTGGCCCGGGCACGGCATCCGGATCCTGCCCGGCCCCTCCTCCCTCTGGCTCGACGCCACCGGGCAGCGGCTGCCGGCGCCGCTCTTCCCCGGCTTCGACACCCTGGCCACGCTGCGCCACCTGCGAACCACCGGGTACGACTACAGCTGGTTCCTGCTCACCCAGAAGATCCTGGAGAAGGAGTTCGCGTTGTCGGGCTCCGAGCAGAACCCCGACCTGACCAACCGCAGCATCCGGCAGGTGCTGCGACGGGTACGCCCCGGCGCGCCGGGCCCGGTGGAGGCGTTCAAGCGGCACGGCGCGGACTTCGTCGTCGCCGACGGCCTGCCGGAGCTGGTCGACGGGATGAACAGGCTGGCCGCCGAGACCGGCGGGCCGCAGCTCGACGCCGTCGAGCTGCGTCGGGTCGTCGAGGCCCGGGACCGGGACAGCGCCCACCCGTTCGGCAAGGACGCCCAACTGCACGCCGTCCGCGGCGCCCGGGCGTACCGGGGGGATCGGCTCATCCGGGTCGCCACCCCGCACCGGCTGCTCGACCCGGCGGCCGGGCCGCTGATCGCCGTCCAGTTGCACGTGCTCACCCGCAAGACCCTCGGCGGGCTGCACACCGACCTGTCCGGCCGGGTGCTGCGTCCCGACGGCGAGCCGCTCGGCGGGGTGTACGCCGCCGGCGAGGTCGCCGGCTTCGGTGGTGGCGGCATGCACGGCTACAACGCGCTGGAGGGGACCTTCCTCGGCGGCTGCCTCTTCTCGGGGCGGACCGCCGGCCGGGCCGCCGCGGCCGCCGTCGGCTGACGCGCGGCCCGGGCGGACCGGTCAGCGCAGGGCGGCCACGGCGGCGTCGCTGCCGTTGCGCCACAGCACGCCGGCCTCGGTGAAACCGGCGGCGCGCAGGGCGTCGAGGTGCCAGCCGGCGGGCGGGGTCCACTCGGGGCTGTGGCCGGTCGGGTAGATCTGCTGCCGCTTATCCACCAGCGGCGCCAGGACGGGGTCGGCGGCGGCCTGCGCCCACCAGCCCTCCCAGGACAGGGCGGCACCGGCCTGGTGGCGGGCGGCCCGCCGCTGCCGGGCCCGGTCGGACAGCCGGGTGGTGAGGGTGGGCAGCGCGTCGTCCGGCATGTGGTCGGCGTTGACGAGGACTCCACCCGGCCGCAGGACGTCGCGGATCTCGCGGTAGAGCTCGGCCAGCCGTGGGCCGTCGAGCCAGTGCAGGGCGGTGGCGGTGAGCACCGCGTCGTACGCGCGGTGGGGCAGCGCCTCCGGCCAGTCGGCGCGGTTGAGGTCGGCGGTGACGACGGTGGCGCGTCCGGACAGGGACGCCTCGGCGATGGTGAGCAGGACCGGGTCGAGGTCGAGCACGGTGACCTGCGCGTCGGGGTGGCGGGCCAGGGCGCGCAGGCTGATCGATCCGGTGCCACCGGCGAGATCCAGCAGTTGAAGCGGTCGGGCGTCGGTGGCCGCTTCGGCGGCGTCGAGCAGCGCGGCGAAGCGGTGTTCCCGGTCCGGCAGGTACGCCTCCTGCTGCCGGTCCCAGCTCTCCTGCCATGCCCGCGCGTCCAGTGCGTAAGGAGTCATGCGGCTGACGATAGTTACCTCGCCGGCTGCCCGTCGAGACCTTGTTGCCACTACTTTGCAACTACCTGATGCTGGTGATAGTGGCCCGCGGTCCAGGGGTGCGATGATCCGACCGGACAAACTGGACGCAGCTTGTCATCTTAGGTTGACGCCCTGCGGCCGGTGCTCATAATCTGGCGGCATGGAAGTGACTCGGCTGGTGAGCCTCGTGCACGCCACCGACGACGACGACCCCCGGGTCGCGCTCGCCGCGACCGCGGAGGCGGCGAAGGAATTCGAGCGGATCCAGGCGGTCCTGGTCCGTCGGGCGCGGGCCCAGGGCGTGACCTGGGCGGAGATCGCCGCTGCACTCGGCGTCAGCAAGCAGGCCGTGCACAAGAAGTACGGCGGTCGAGGGCTTTTCCGCAAGGAAGACTGAATTCGGTTTCCCGAACCATTCCCTGCATCGACGGTTCTCCCCGCGCCGACCTGGCGGGGACGGTGGTTCCTGCCCAGGACGAGGAACGTCCGCCCGTTCGGCGGCCGCCGGAGTGGGGCGCGGATGGTGGTCCTCGGGTCCACGCCCGCCACCAGGTGAGGCGCGGAACCCGTCCCCACGGCGTCAACCGTCACAGACTTCGCCGGGGTATCCCGTGACGGGCGGGTGACGCGACCTTCGGCAGGGTCGCAGGGCGACGGCATCCGTCGTCCCGCCCAGGCCGTCCGAGGAGACTTCATGATCAGGACGATGCTCCGGATCCGCGCGCGCCCGGGGTGTGAACCCGCGGTGGAAGCCGCCTGGCGGGTGGTCGCCGAGCAGGCTCGCGGCGCCGCCGGCAGCCTCGGGCAGGACCTGCTCCTGGACGCCGCTGATCCGCGTACCTTCGTCCTGGTCACCGAGTGGACCGACGAGGCCGCGTGGCGCGACTACGTCGCGGGGCCGGCCGCCGCCCGCTTCGCCGACGCCGTCCGCCCGCTCTGCGAATCGTTCCCGGCGGACGGCTACCAGCTGATGCGCGACCGGGCGGACGGCGACCCGCGGATCTTCGTGGACGTCGAGCTCACCGTGCCGGCCGGGCGCCGCGCGGAGTTCGACCGCGGGTACGTCGAGGTCCTCGACCGGATGGCGACGGTGCCCGGTTACCTGCGCGAGAACCTGCTGCGCGAGCCGGGTTCCGACATCCACCACATCTTCGCCGAATGGCGCAGCGCGGCGGAGTTCCACCGCTGGATCGGCGATCCGGCGCACGCGGAGCAGGAGGCCGGGCCGATCGCGCCCTTCCTCCTCGACATCCGCCGCCGCCTCTTCCACGCCGTGGCCGATCCACGAGACAGCCGAAAACCACGTACGGGCAGGGAGGTCGACGTGCACAGGACAACGGACGTACTCGTCGTCGGAGCGGGGCCCACCGGGCTGACCGCCGCCGTCGAGCTGGCCCGGCGGGGCATCGACTGCCGGGTGATCGACAAGCTGGCCACCCCGGCCGGACAGGCCGACAAGGCGATCGGCGTGCACTGCCGCACGATGGAGCTCTGGGAGGAGCAGGGCATCGTCCGGGAGGCGATGGACGCCGGCATCTGGCTGACCGGGAACATGGTGTTCGTCAACGGCCAGGAGACGCACCGGATGAGCTGGGAGCTGCCGGGCCTGCCGTACGCGCACCTCGGTCTGCCGCAGTACGAGACCGAACGCCTCCTCGCCGAACGGCTCGCCACGCTCGGCGTACACCCGCGGCGCGGCACCGAGCTGGTCGGGTTCACCCAGGATGACGACGGCGTGACGGCCACCGTCGCGACCGCCGACGGCGGCACCGAGACGGTACGCGCGAAGTATCTGGTCGGCTGCGACGGCGCGCACAGCCGGGTCCGCGAGCTGCTCGGGTTGACGTTCACCGGCGGGCTGGGCCGCTTCCCGCAGCTGTTCATGCTCGGCGACGTGGACGTCGACTGGGACATGCCGGACGGCCACCTGCTCCGGTTCCTGCACGAGACCGACGGCCGGATGGACGGCATGCTGGTCTGCGTACCGCTGCGCGGTGAGCGCCGGTACCGGATCGCGACGCTGGCCCCGCCCCGGTTCTTCGCCCAGACCGGCGGGCAGGACGCCCCGCCCGGGTTCAGCGAGGAACTCGCCGAACCCGCCCTGGCCGACGTCCAGGCCGCCCTCGACCGCCTCGCCCCGCCCGGCACCCGGGCGTCGAACCTGCGCTGGTCGTCGGTGTTCCGGATCAGCCACGGGATCGTGGACCGGTACCGCGACGGCCGGGTGTTCGTGGTCGGCGACGCCGCGCACCTGCACCCGCCCGCCGGCGGCCAGGGCATGAACACCGGGATCCAGGACGCGTGGAACCTGGCCTGGAAGCTGGCCCTGGCGGTGCGCGGGATCGCGGCGCCCGGGCTGCTGGACAGCTACGAGACCGAACGGCGGCCCGAGGGCGAGGAGATCGTCGGGCGCGCGGTACGGATGGCCTTCACCGACGAGCTGGACCGCGCGGACCTCGAGCGCCAGTTCCTCCAGGAGATGTCCATGCTGCTCAGCTACGCGAACAGCCCGCTCGTCGGCGAGTCGGTGTCCGACCCCGACGCGTTGCGGAACGGCCCCGGGCCCGGCGACCGTACCCCCGATGTGGGCGGCCTGCGCCGGCGCGGCGTCGGCCACGCGCTGCGGCTGCGCGACCTGACCCGCGGCGGCCGGCACACCCTGCTGGTCTACGCCGACGCCTCGGCGGACGACGCGGCGCTGACCGCGGTGGCGGAGCTCTGCGCCGACCTGCACGGGCAGGCGTCCGGGGAGATCGACGTGTACCTGCTGCTCAGCCCGGACGCCCCGACGCCGCGGCTGCCCGCGCCGCCCGTCGTGGTGGACGCCGACAACGGGTTCCGCGCCACCTACGGCGTCGCCGGAACCGCGCTGTACCTGGTCCGCCCGGACGGGCACGTGGGTTTCCGCAGCCAGCCGATCGACGGCGACGGCCTGCGCAAGCACCTGCACCTGGTGTTCGGGGGCACGCGATGAGCCGGGTACGCACCGTGCTCGCGATGCGGACCCGGGAGGGCTGCGAGGAACGGTTCGAGGCCGAGTGGCTCTCGGCGGCCACGGAGATCCGCACGCTGGACGGCTGTCTGCATCAGGACCTGGTCCGCGACGCCGACGACCCGCGCAGCTACCTGATCATCAGCGACTGGGCGGACCGCGAACGGTTGGACGCCTTCGGCCGCAGCGAACACCGCGACCGGCTGCTGCGCATCATCCGTGAGCTGCGCGAATCCGCGCACCGTCACACCTACCAGGTGCTGCACAGCGTGGGCAGCGAAGCCGAGGAGTCGAGATGACCGAGGACGCCGTACCCGCGGGCGAGTTCTACACCGACGAGTTCGCCGCCGACCCCTATCCGTCCTTCGCCCGGCTGCGCACGGACCGGCCGGTGTGCCCGGTCAGCTCGCCCCGCTTCGACCAGTACCTGATCACGGGGTACGACGACGCCAAGGCGGCGCTGACCGACCCCCGGCTGTCCAAGGACCTCTACGGCCCCGGCCAGCACTACCTGCGGCTGTTCGGGCCGAACTCCGAGGGGCTGAACAAGAACATGCTCAACTCGGACCCGCCGGAACACACCCGGCTGCGCCGGATCGTGTCGCAGGCGTTCGCGCCGCGCCGGATCGAGGCGCTTCGACCGCGCGTGGCGCAGATCGTGGACGGTCTGCTCGACAAGATCGTCCCGCAGGGCCAGGCCGAGCTGATGCACGACTTCGCGATCCCGCTGCCGATGACGGTGATCTGCGAGCTGCTCGGCATCCCGGAGGCCGACCACGGGCGGGTGCTCGACTGGACCCAGGTGATCAGGACCTCGGGGTCTTCCCGCCGCCCTCCACAGGAGGAGCGGGCGGCCGTGCAGGAGGCCCAGCTCAAGCTGCACGACTACCTCGCCGACCTGGTGCAGGCCAAGCGCGACCACCCCGCCGACGACATCATCGGCGCGCTGATCGGGTCCTGCGACCAGGACGGGGCGCTGTCCGAAGCGGAACTGGTCACCACCACGTTCCTGCTGCTGTTCGCCGGGCACCAGACGACCGCGGACTTCCTCGGAAACGCCACGCTGGCCCTGCTGTCCCACCCCGAGCAGCTCGAACTGCTGCGCACCTCGCCGCAGCTGCTGCCGTCCGCGATCGAGGAACTGCTCCGGTTCGACGGTCCGTTGCCGGTGGCCAGCCCCAGGATCGCCACCGAGGAGGTCGAGTACCAGGGGGTGTGCATCCCGCAGGGCTCGATCGTCGGCGTGGTGATCAACTCAGCCAACCACGACCCGGCGCACTTCGCCGATCCGGACCGGCTGGACCTCCGCCGCGTACGCGGCCCGCACCTCGGCTTCGGGCACGGCGTCCACTACTGCCTCGGGGTCTCCCTGGCCCGGATGGAGGCACAGATCGGCCTCGGGGCGCTACTGCGCCGGCTGCCGGGTCTGCGGCTCGCGGTGCCGGTCGCCGAGGTGCGCCGGCTGCCGGCGGCGTCACCGTTCCGGGGCCTGCTGGAGCTTCCGGTCACCTTCGCCGCTTGACAGCTCCAGGGCCCTTCCTCACCCGCCAATCAGATCCCACTCAAGGAGCACAGCCATGGTCTTCCGGAACGTGATCGTCTGCCACATGGTTCCCGGCAGCGACAACATCGTCGGCGACGTCTTCGGCTACTACGACCGGACCACCCGACCCCAGGACCTCGGGGTCATCGGGCGGATCCTGTTGTCCCACGACGACCTCTACATCCACGTCATCGAACGCGAGCAGGACCCCAAGGTGTCGGGCCAGACCCGCGGGCTGCCCGCGTTCCAGAAGATCGCCGAAGCCATCGCCCCGTACGTGACGCCGTACCCGAGGTACTGGAAGAACCCGTCCGACTCGGTGGCGAAGGAGTTCTACCGGTGGGCCCCGGAGGGCGGCGCGGAACCCACGAACACCACGCTGACCGTCATCATCCAGCGGATCAAGCCCGGCGCCGAGCCGGACGTGGCGCGGATCTTCGCCGAGTCCGACGCCGGCTCGCTGCCGACCGACCTGGGCGTCACCGGGCGGTGGCTGTACTCGATCGACGACGTCTTCGTGCACCTGGTGGAACAGGACACGTCGGTCGCCGAGGCCCTCCGGCACAACCACCGGAAGCCGGCCTTCGGCAAGCTCATGGAGGAACTCGCCCCGTACGTCGCCCCGTACCGCCCGGAGCACACGCGCGGCCCGCAGGACTCGGTGGCGAAGCCGTTCTACCGCTGGCGCGCCGAGGACTGACCACCGCCTACCCCGACCCCGACCCCGGCCCATCCTGCCAGCCAGGCTGGCTGGGCCGGTGACGGGTGCCACGGAACCCCGCGGGGCCGCCGAGCCCGGCTGGTACGCGGTGCGCTGCGTCTTGTAGGAATCGGCTGACCCGCCGCCGGCGCTGCTATCGTCGGCGTCCGGCCGGCGGCGGGCCGGTCCGTCCCACCAGGAACAGGCGGTCACCGGTGCCCCGAGTACGCAGCATCCTCCCGCAGGCGCTCCTGGGCCTGGTGCTCGTCGCGCTGGTCGTCTCCGGCATCCGGCCGTACGACCGGCTCACCTGGCTGCTGGAGACGGTGTGGGTGATCGTCGGTGTCCCGGTGGTGCTGCTCACCTGGCGCCGGTTCCCGCTGACCACGCTGCTCTGCTGCCTGCTCGCCGGCCACGCGCTGATTCTCATCGTCGGCGGTCACTACAGCTACGCGCGTACGCCGCTGGGGGACTGGGTGCGGGACCTGCTCGACCTGTCCCGCAACCCGTACGACCGGCTCGGCCACTTCGCGCAGGGCTTCGTGCCGGCCATCCTGGTCCGCGAGATCCTGGTCCGCCGCTCGCCCTTGGGCGGCAGCCGCTGGCTCGCCCCGCTGGTGGTCTGCGCCTGCCTGGCGTTCAGCGCCTTCTTCGAAATGATCGAGTGGTGGGCCGCCGTGGCCGGCGGGTCGGCCGCCGACGACTTCCTCGCCACCCAGGGCGACGTCTGGGACACCCAGTGGGACATGTTCCTGGCGCTGATCGGCGCGATCACCTCACTGGCCCTGCTCAGCCGCCTGCACGAACGCGAGTTGTCCGCGTTCACCCCACCCGCCCCCGCGCGGTAGGGATTTACTCGTCGCCGACGGTCTCCGTCTCGCCGTCGTGCTGGAACTGCACGGGCAGGTGTTCGTCGGGCTGCGGGGCCTGCGCCATCCTGTGATGGGGGTCCCCGTCGGTGGAGAAGAGGACGTCGTCGGTCTTCCGGCTCTTCTCCTCACCCTCTTCGGGCTCCGTCACGTCGGGCTCCTCGTCAGTCGCCGTCGCCGGTGATGACCGCCGCCCGGTCGCGGGCGGCCCGGTCGTACCCACCCTAGGCCGCGGTGGCGCACCGCCGCAGGCGTTCGGCGCCTCCGCCCGCCCTGCCTGAAACGGGCGAAACGGGCCCGAGGGCGGCGGACTATGCGCGATGGTGGGTTCTGCCGGCCCCGCCCTAGGGCGGTCGGCCGGGGCGGGAGTCGGGTACGGGGGTGTCGGGTGCCGACGAAGGAGATCATCCAGCGGGTCGGGGAGCTTCTGGACCTGGCCGGGGTGCTGGTGATCGGGCTCGGCGTCACCGTTGCCACGGTCGTCTTCCTGCTGAGCTGGTGGCGGACCCGGCAGGTGGTCGACCACTACCGGGCGTACCGGCAGGGCGTCGGCCGGGCCATCCTGCTGGGGCTGGAGTTCCTGGTCGGCGGCGACATCATCCGTACCGTCGCGGTCTCGCCCACCTTCGCCAGCGTCGGCGTGCTGGCCCTGATCGTGCTGGTCCGGACCTTCCTCAGCTTCTCGCTGGAGGTGGAACTCGATGGCCGCTGGCCGTGGCAGGCGAAGGGACCGGTGGGCGGGCCGAGTGTCGGCGCGCGATGAAGCCGGGTCGCGCCGCTGATCAGCCGCACCCGCCGTGCGCGGTCAGATGTTGGCCGAGTCCGGCGGCACGTCGGTGGGCAGCGAGGGCGCCCCGGTCGCGGGCTCCGCGCCGGGGCAGCTCAGCCCGAGGGTGTACGCGGTCATCGACAGGGACCCGTACGCGTACCCGTCGACCAGCACCTCGGGCCGGCCGCCGTCGCTGGCGGCCAGCCCGGCCAGGTAGAGCAGCGGGATGAAGTGGTCCGGGGTCGGTACGGCCAGGTCGTAGTCGCGGTGTGCGTCGAGCCGGGCCGCCTCGGTCGGGGTGTCCACGATGATCTCCCGGGCCGCGTCGTCGAACCGCCTGGCCCAGTCGAAGCCCTCGTCGGTCAGGCGCGGGTCCACGCCACCCAGGTTGTGCACCACGTTGCCGCTGGTCACCACGAGGACGCCGCGCTCGCGCAGCGGCGCGAGCCGGGCGCCGAGGTCGAGGTGGTAGTCCAGCGGCTTGAACGCGTTGATGCTCAGCTGCACCACCGGGATGTCCGCGTCGGGGAAGGCGTGGGTCAGCACCGACCAGGTGCCGTGGTCGATGCCCCAGGAGTCCAGGTCGGCGCCGACCCAGGTGGGGTGCACCACGTCGCTGATCTCCTCGGCCAGCTCGGGCAGGCCGGGCGCGGGGTACTGCACGTCGAACAGTTGCTGCGGGAAGCCGTAGAAGTCGTGGATGGTGGGCGGCCGGGGCATGGCGGTGACGGCGGTGGCGCCGATGTACCAGTGCGCGGAGACCACCAGGATCGCCCGGGGGCGCGGCACCGCCTGCCCGAACTGCCGCCAGGCGGCGGTGTAGCGGTTGACCTCCAGGGCGTTCATCGGGTTGCCGTGGCCGAAGAACGCCGCCGGTATCACCGTCTGGGTCGTCTGCTCGCTCATCCCGCTCCCCGTCGCCGGCCGTGTCCCGAGGCTAACCCCGGGGACCGGCCGATGTCCGGACGACCGCCGCGCGGCGTGGTACGCGTGGGGGAAGCCGGTTTGCGCCGGCAGGTCTGGTGCCCATACCCCCTACGGGTATAGGGTGATCGTGGAGGTGGAGTTCGATGGAGCACCAACACGCGGCCGGGCATCACGGCGGGCACCCCGGACCCGGCGGGGGACACGACAAGCACGCCGGGCACGACCCGGAACAGTTCCGGCGGAAGTTCTGGCTCAGCCTGGCGCTGACCGTGCCGATCGTGGCGACCAGCCACATGGTGATGGACTGGTTCGGCTACTCGCTCGACTTCCCGGGCATCAAGTTGGTCGGCCCCGTCCTGGGCTCGGTCGTGTTCTGGTACGGCGGTTGGCCGTTCCTGGTCGGCGGCGTCCGTGAGCTGCGGGACCGGGCGCCCGGCATGATGCTGCTGATCTCGATGGCGATCACCGTCGCGTACGCCGCCTCCGTCGCGACCAGCCTGGGCCTGTTCGACCTGGACTTCTGGTGGGAGTTGGCCGCGCTGGTCACCATCATGCTGCTCGGGCACTGGCAGGAGATGAAGGCGATCGGGCAGGCGCAGGGGGCGCTCGCCGCCCTGGCCGCCCTGCTCCCCGACGACGCCGAACGCCTCGACGAGGCGGGACAGCCGCACCGGGCGTCGATCGGTGACCTGCGCGTCGGCGACCTGGTGCTGGTCCGCTCCGGCGGCCGGGTGCCCGCCGACGGGCGGATCGAGGAGGGCGCCGCCGAGCTGGACGAGTCGATGATCACGGGGGAGTCCCGGCCGGTGCCGCGCTCCGTCGGGGACCGGGTGGTTGCCGGCACCGTGGCCACCGACTCCGCCCTGCGGGTACGCGTCGACGCCGTCGGCGAGGACACCGCGCTGGCCGGCATCGGCCGGCTCGTCGCCCAGGCGCAGGCTTCGGGCGGGCGCGCCCAGGTGCTCGCCGACCGGTTCGCCGCCCTGCTGTTCTACATCGCGACCGTCGCCGGGCTGGCCACCTTCGTCGCCTGGCTCGTCCTCGGCAACACCGGCCAGGCCGTGATCCGTACCGTGACGGTCCTGGTGATCGCCTGCCCGCACGCCCTCGGGCTGGCCATCCCGCTGGTGGTGGCGCTCTCCACCGCGCTCTCGGCGCGCGCCGGCATCCTGGTGAAGGACCGCCTCGCCCTGGAGCGGATGCGCACCATCGACGCGGTCCTGCTCGACAAGACCGGCACCCTGACCAAGGGAAAGCACACCCTCGCCGGCGTGGCCGCGGCCGGCGGCCTGGACGAGGACGACGCGCTGCGCGTCGCCGGCGCGGTCGAGGCCGACAGCGAGCACCCGCTCGCCCGGGCTCTGGTCGCCGCCGCCCGGGACCGTGGCCTGCGGGCCGAGGCGCGGGACTTCCGGTCGCTGCCGGGCCGGGGCGTACGCGCGGTGGTCGACGGGACGGACTGGGCGGTCGGCGGCCCGGCCCTGCTGCGCGAACTGGGCGCCGACGTCCCCGACGAGCTGACCCGGGCGACGGAGGGCTGGGCCCGGCGGGGCGCCGCGGTGCTGCACCTCGTCCGGTCGCCGGAGGGCGGCGACGCGCAGGTGGTCGCCGCGTTCGCTCTCGAGGACGAGGTCCGGCCGGAGGCCCGCGAGGCGATCGCCCAGCTGCGCGAGCAGGGCGTGAAGAAGATCGTGATGATCACGGGGGACGCCCGGCCGGTGGCCGAGGCGGTCGCCGCCGACCTGGGCTTCCGCCCGGGCCTCGACGAGGTCTTCGCCGAGGTGCTCCCCGCCGACAAGGACAAGGCGGTGACTGATCTGCAGTCCCGGGGGCTGACCGTGGCGATGGTCGGCGACGGGGTGAACGACGCCCCGGCCCTGGCCCGCGCCGATGTGGGCATCGCGATCGGGGCCGGCACCGACGTGGCCATCGAGTCCGCCGGGGTGGTGTTGGCCAGCGACGACCCGCGCGGCGTCACCGGCGTCATCCGGCTGTCCCGGGCGTCGTACCGGAAGATGCGGCAGAACCTGGCCTGGGCTGCCGGCTACAACGTGGTGGCGATCCCGCTCGCCGCCGGGGTGCTGGCCTGGGCCGGCGTCGCGCTGAGCCCGGCGATCGCCGCGGTGCTGATGTCCGCCTCCACCATCGTGGTGGCGCTCAACGCGCAGCTGCTCCGCCGGGTCCGTCTCACCCCGGAGCAGGGGTGACGGTGGCTCAGCGGCTCGGGGCGTGCGCCCCCAGGTCGCCGCTGGCGTGGTCGGGCAGGTTGCGGTCGGTGTGGTCTGGCGTGGAAGAGCGCCTCGTCGAGCAAGCCGGTCGTCGGGCCTTCGGCCGCAGACCGCAACTGCGACACGTCTCGGGCTGTCGGGCTCGCGACTACCAGCGTGAAACTGTCTTCCGCATCGCAACTGCGGCCCGCTAGGGTGACCGGGTGACGGTGTTCCGGATCGGCGAGGCCGCCGAGCTGCTCGGGGTCAGCGCGGACACGGTGCGTCGCTGGATCGACGCCGGGCGGCTTCCGGCCGGTCGCGACGAGCACGGCCACCGGGTCATCGACGGGACCGACCTGGCCGCGTTCGTCCGCGCCCCCGGCCACCCGGAGCTGTCGTCCGCCCGCAACCGGCTGCGCGGCATCGTCACCGCCGTCGTCAAGGACACCGTGATGGCCCAGGTCGACATCCAGGCCGGACCGTTCCGGATCGTGTCGCTGATGAGCCGCGAGGCGGTCGACGACCTCGACCTCCAGGTCGGCTCGGTGGCCGTCGCCGTGATCAAGTCGACCACCGTCGTGGTGGAACGCGCCCCCGCCCCGAAGGGAAGGACCAGCCCGTGACCGTACGGTGGATCCGCGCCGCCCTCGCCGGGGTGGCCGCACTGACCCTGGGCCTGACCGGCTGCGGCGGCGACGAGCCGGCCGCGACGGACGGCGGCGGGCGGGTGACCGTCTTCGCCGCCGCCTCGCTCACCGAGTCCTTCACGAAGCTTGGCAAGGACTTCGAGGCCACGCATCCCGGCACGAGCGTCACGTTCAACTTCGCCGGCAGCTCCGCGCTCGCCACCCAGGTCACCCAGGGCGCCCCGGCCGACGTCTTCGCCGCCGCCTCACCGGCCACCATGAAGACGGTCACCGACGCCGGCGACGCCGCCGGCAACCCGGTCACCCTGGTGCGCAACCAGCTCGTCATCGCCGTGCCCAAGGGCAACCCGGGCAAGGTCACCGGCCTGGCCGACCTGGCCCGGCCGGGGGTGAAGGTGGCGCTCTGCGCCGAGCAGGTGCCGTGCGGCGCGGCGGCGCGCACCGCCCTCGGCGCGGCCGGCGTCCAGCTCACCCCGGCCACCCTGGAGCAGGACGTCAAGGGCGCGCTGGCCAAGGTGAAGCTCGGCGAGGTCGACGCCGCGCTGGTCTACCGCACCGACGCCCGGTCGGCCGCCGCCGACCTGGACGGCGTCGAGTTCCCCGAGTCGGCCCGCGCGGTCAACGACTACCCGATCGTCGTGCTGAAGCACGCCGGCAACCCGGACGGCGCCCGGGCCTTTGTCGACTACGTGCGCTCCGACGCCGGCCGCGCGGTGCTCACCGCCGCGGGCTTCCAGGCGCCGCCGACCCAGTGATCGCGCGCCCCCGGCAGCGGGTGCCGCTCGCCCTGCTGCTCCCCGCCGGCCTCGGGCTGCTGGTCCTCGTCCTGCCGCTGCTCGGGCTCCTGGTCCGGGCGCCGTGGACCAGCCTGCCCCGGCGGCTGGCCGAGCCGGGCGTGCTCACCGCGCTGCGGCTCTCGCTGGAGACGGCCACCCTGGCCACCGTGCTCTGCGTCGCCCTCGGCGTACCCCTGGCGTGGCTGCTCGCCCGGGTCGAGTTCCCCGGCCGGCGGCTGGTCCGGGCCCTGGTCACCGTGCCGCTGGTGCTGCCCCCGGTGGTCGGCGGGGTGGCGCTGCTGCTGGTCTTCGGCCGGCGCGGCCTGCTCGGGTCCTGGCTGGACAGCACCTTCGGGGTGAGCCTGCCGTTCACCACCGCCGGGGTGGTGCTCGCCGAGGCGTTCGTCGCCATGCCGTTCCTGGTCATCGCCGTCGAGGGTGCGCTGCGTGGGGCCGACCGCCGGTACGAGGAGGCCGCGGCCACCCTAGGGGCCGGACGCTGGACCAGCTTCACCCACGTCACGCTACCGCTGGTCGCCCCGGGCGTGGCGGCCGGCGCGGTGCTCTGCTGGGCCCGCGCGCTCGGCGAGTTCGGCGCGACCATCACCTTCGCCGGCAACTATCCCGGCCGCACGCAGACCATGCCGCTCGCCGTCTACCTGGCCCTGGAGACCGACCTTCAGGCCGCGATCGTGCTCAGCCTCATCCTGCTCACCGTCTCGGTCGGCATCCTCGCCGGGCTGCGCGACCGCTGGGTCGGTACGCCGTGACCGCCGCACCCCTGCTCGACGCGCACCTGGTCGCCGACCGGGACGCCTTCCACCTCGACGTCCGGCTGCGGATCGCCGCCGGGCAGGTGGTCGCGCTGCTGGGCCCGAACGGCGCCGGCAAGACCACCGCCCTGCGGACGCTCGCCGGGCTGCACCCGCTCACGGCCGGCCACCTCAGCCTGGGCGGCGTCGACCTGGACCGCCCCGACCAGCGGGTCTGGATTCCGCCCGAGCGGCGGCCGGTGGGCGTGGTCTTCCAGGACTATCTGCTCTTCCCGCACCTCAGCGCGCTGGACAACGTCGCCTTCGGGCCGCGCCGGCACGGCGCCGACCGGCGGGCCGCGCGGGCCCGGGCCCAGGCCTGGCTCGACCGGGTGGGCCTGGGCGGGCAGGCCCGGCACAAGCCGCGGCAGCTCTCCGGCGGCCAGGCCCAGCGGGTCGCCCTGGCCCGGGCCCTCGCCGTCGAGCCGACCCTGCTGCTGCTCGACGAGCCGCTCGCCGCCCTCGACGCGCGGACCCGGCTGGACACCCGCGCCGAACTCCAGCGGCACCTCGGCGACCACGCCGGCGCCGCCCTGCTGGTCACCCACGACCCGCTCGACGCCCTGGTGCTCGCCGACCGGCTGGTCATCGTCGAGCACGGGCGGGTGGTCCAGGAGGGCGACGCGGCCACCGTCACCGCCCGGCCCCGCACCGACTACGTGGCCCGGCTGGTCGGCCTCAACCTGCACCGCGGCCGCGCCGCCGGGCACCAGGTCACCGTCGGTGGACTCACCCTCACCGCGGCGGACACCGTGCACGGGGACGCCTTCGTCGCCTTCCCGCCCGCCGCCGTCGCGCTGCACCCGACCCGCCCCGACGGCAGCCCGCGCAACGTCTGGCCGGCCACCGTGACCGGGGTGCAGCGGCACGGCGACAACCTGCGCGTCCAGCTCGACGGCCCGGTCGCCGTGGCCGCCGACGTCACCCCCGCCGCGGCCGCCCACCTGCGGCTGCGGCCCGGCCAGCCGGTCTGGGCCGCGGTGAAGGCGGCGGAGACCCGGGCCTACCCGGCGTGACGGACGCCTCGTGGACGCTGCACCCTCGCCTGAGGGAGGTTTGAGCTGGGGTTCTGCCCGGTCAGTGAACCGGGAGCGACGAGGAGAGGGGTTCGGGTGCCCGACACGACACACAACCGGTCCAGCCAGGATGCCGTGCTGCCGGACGACGTGACCGACCCGCTGCTGTGGCGGGCGGCGTACGACGTCGCCACCGCGCACCAGCCGGACGAGTCGGGCCGCTGTCCCAGCCTGCTCTGCGGCGGCCAGGCCGCGCCCTGCGACACGCTGGTCGACGCCCGCCGGGCGATGCACCTCGCCCGGGGCGGCACGCCAACCACCCGGCCGACCCGCGACACGCCCGCCCGCGACCGGCACCGCGAAGCGGCCTGACCATCCCTCTCCTCGCGGATCTCGCGGCTCTGGTTGCCGGTTCGCGGGGATATGCCCTTTTCGCTGGCACCGCACCGCAAGATCGGCGCGAGCAGGATGGGGTCAGTGGCCGGGGGTGGGGCCGAAGGCGGTGAGGAAGCGGTCCCGGAAGGTGTCCATCCGCCACACCGGGGCCTGCGGCCCGGGTCGCAGCCCGTCCTGCCAGCCCCAGCCGGCGATCCGGTCCAGCACCTTCGGATCCTTCGCCACCACGGTGATCGGCACGTCCCGGCTGGCGCCCTCGCCGGTGACCGTCGCGGCCGCCTGGTGGTCGCCGAGGAAGACCAGCACCAGGTCGTCCCCGCCGTACGTCAGCACGTACGAGACGAGGGTGCCGAGCGTGTACTGGATGGAGTGCGCGTAGTCGGCCCGGATCTGGGCGGTGTCGCGCTGGACCACGTCCCGGCTGCCGCCGGTGCGGACGGACGCCTCGTCGAAGATCGACCCGTCGCCGACCGCGTCCCACGGCACCGGCTTCGGGATCGCCGACCAGGGGGAGTGGCTGGAGACCAGCGGGATCTCCGCCATCAGCGGGGCGTGCGGCCGGGCCCGTTCCAGGCGCTGGAAGGTGGCCAGGGTGTACTGGTCGGGCATCGGCGCGTAGCTGAACTTGGGACCGCGGTAGGCGAGCTTCTCGGCGTCGTAGTAGCGGTCGTAGCCGAAGAACCTCCCCTCCGGCCAGGGCTGGGTGGCGGCCGGCAGCACGCCGACGGTCTGCCAGCCGGCCCGGTGGAACGCGCCGTTGAGGGTGAGTCGGTCTCCGGCCAGCAGGTCGCGGTGGCGCTGGTCGTTGTCGATCCACAGGCCGGAGAGCAGGGTGGCGTGGGCCAGCCAGCTCCCACCGCCGAACGTGGGCGAGGTGAGGAAGCCGCTGCGGGCGTCGTACCCGCCCGCGCGCAGTTGGCGGTAGCCGTCGTCGAGCACCGCGTTCACGCCCGGCGCGAGCGCCGGGTCCTCCACGGCGTCCCGGCCGTAGCTCTCCACGAACGCGACCAGCACGTCCTTGCCGCGCAGCCCGGTCAGCAGCCGGTCGCCCGGGACGTCCCGGTACGCGTCGGTGGCGGCCTCCCCGGCGAACGCCACCCGGTCCCGCAGTCCGTGCCGGATCTGGCCGGCGTGCGCCGCGACCAGGGCGGTCGCCTCCCGGTCGGCGACCGGAACGCCGGCGGTGAGCCGTACCCCGAAGACGGCGCAGCCCAGCCAGAGCACCGCCAGGGCCGCGACGACCCGCGCCCACGCGGCCCGGTGTTGGGCGAGCAGCCGGGTCAGCCGCAGTACCGCCAGCGTGACCAGGACGAGCAGGCCGACGACGAGCAGCCCGGCCCCGACCGCCATGGCGACCGCGGCCGCCCGGCCCATGGAGTCGGTGAGATAGCCGAAGCCGTCGTCGAACAGCCCCCAGTCGAGTAGCACGTCGAACGGCCGGTCCCGGGCCACGAAGAAGCCCATGTCCAGCAGCTTCAGCACGGTGAGCAGGCCGAGGAGCAGGCCCGTCAGCGCGGCGACGGGCCGGCGTACCCGGGGCGGGAGGACGAGCAGCAGGGCCACCGCGACCAGCGCCTCCACCGGGACGCGCAGCACGGCGGCCGGCCCGACCCGGCTCAGCTGGTCCGGCACCGTCAGCGCCGCCACCACCAGCAGCGCGGCGAGCCCGGTGAGGGTGGCGGCGGCGATCCGGCGGGCCAGCGACGGCGGCCCCGCGTCGGGCGGTGCGGTCCCGTCCGGTGTCGGCGTCGCCTCCGGCGGTGCGTCCGGGGCGGGGGTGGTGGGTTCGCCGGTCGGGAGGTCCCCGGCCGGCCGGCGGAGGCGAGCGAAAGGCGACAAGACAGGTCCTTCGGCTGCGAGGGGAGGAGGTCGGGCGGCGCGGCGTCAGACGGGTTGGCGGGCGGCGATCCGGGCGGCCAGCGGCACCGGCCGGGCCACCGGGCCGGCCGGGCGGGCGGCCCGGACGGTGGGTTCGAGGACGATCCGGGTGGGCTGCGCCGCGGCTCGTGCGGCGTCCCCGGCCAGCCGGGCGTGCACGCCGGCCGGCCGGGTGGTGGCGGCGCCGGCGGGCGCGGCGGCGCCGACGGACGGGGCGGCCACCGGGCGCGCGGCCGGTGCGGTCGCGGCCGGACGGTGCCGCCACAGCCAGGCCACGTCGTGCCCGAACGACTCGACCAGCAGGGCCAGCGCGCCCACGACCAGCGCGGTGGTGGCCATCGGAGGCAGCACCTGGCTCGCCGCGACCGCCAGCACCACGCCCTGCGCCGCCGCGACGACCTTGCGCCAGTACCGGGGTGGCAGCGTGTGCCGCATCCAGGGCAGCACCCAGCTCGCCGCGACGAAGGCGTACCGCATCCCGCCGATGGCCAGCACCCAGCCGCCGACGGACGGCGCGAGATGGACGCTGAGCACCAGGATCAGGAACGCGTCGACCTCCATGTCGAAGCGGGCGCCCAGGGCGCTCGTGGTGCCGGTGCGCCGGGCCACCCGGCCGTCGACCGCGTCCAACGCCAGCGCCACCGCGGTGAGTGGGACCAGCAGCGCCACCGGGGCCGGGCCGGCGCCGGCGGCCACGACCAGGGCCAGCACCCCGCCGACCAGCAGCGCCCGGGCCAGGGTCACCCGGTCGGCCGGGCCGAGCCGCTCCGTGCCGGCGGCCCGCAGGCCGCGCCACAGCAGAGCGCAGAGCACCCCGGCGTACGCCAGGCCGGCGAGCCAGCCCGTCACGCCGAGCCCCACCGTGCCGTCGAGCGCGGCCAGCAGGAGGAACTGGACGGCCAGCCCGAGCATTGGGCCAGTTCGAACCGTGGACACCCTGCCTCCGTGTCTATGATCGACAACCCTGCCCCCCACTACGGGGAAAGTGCCCGTTCGGTTCGGCCCGATGCGGAAGAGAGGTGAATTCGTGACCCGCGACGCCCGCGCCTTCTGGCTCCGCGCCCCCGGCGAGGGCGAACTCCGCCCGGTCGACCTGCCCGTGCCTGGCCCCGACGAGGTGCTGGTCCGGACCCTCTTCTCCGGCGTCAGCCGGGGCACCGAGACCCTGGTCTTCACCGGCCGGGTCCCGGCCGACCAGTACGCCACGATGCGGGCTCCGTTCCAGGAGGGCGACTTCCCGGCCCCGGTGAAGTACGGCTACCTCAGCGTCGGCACGGTCGAGCAGGGACCCGAGGCGCTGCGCGGGCGTACCGTCTTCTGCCTGCACCCGCACCAGACCGCGTACGTGGTCCCGGCCGACGCCGTGCTGGTCGTGCCCGACGGCGTGCCGGCGGCCCGGGCGGTGCTGGCCGGCACCGTGGAGACCGCGGTGAACGCGCTCTGGGACGCCGCGCCGCTGGTCGGCGACCGGGTGACCGTGATCGGTGCCGGCATGGTGGGCTGCTGCGTCGCCGCCCTGCTGGCCCGCTTCCCCGGCGTACGCGTCGAGCTGGTCGACGCGGACCCGGCGCGGGCCGCGGTGGCCGCCGCGCTCGGCGTCGACTTCGCCCTCCCCGCCGACGCGGCCGGCGAGCGGGATCTGGTGGTGCACGCCAGCGCCACCGCCGACGGCCTGCAACGCGGGCTGGACCTGCTCCGCCCGGAGGGGACGGTGCTGGAGCTGAGCTGGTACGGCGACCGTCCGGTCACGCTCGCCCTCGGCGGTGCCTTCCACTCCCGGCGGCTCGGCATCCGCAGCAGCCAGGTCGGCACGGTGTCGCCCCGGCGGGCCGACCGCAGCTACGCCGACCGGCTGGCGCTCGCCCTGGAGCTGCTCGCCGACCCGGCGTTCGACGCGCTGCTCACCGGCCCGTCCCGCTTCGCCGACCTGCCCGACGTGCTCGACCGGCTCGCCTCGGGCCGGCTGCCCGCGCTCTGCCACCTCATCAGCTACGGCGAGGAGTGATCCGTGTTCAGCGTGACCGTCCGGGACCACATGATGGTCGCCCACAGTTTCCGCGGTGAGGTGTTCGGCCCCGCCCAGCGGCTGCACGGCGCCACCTTCGTCGTCGACGCCACCTTCCGCCGCCAGGAGTTGGACGCCGACGGGATCGTGGTCGACATCGGCCTGGCCACCGAGCAGCTCAAGGCCCTGCTCGGCGAGCTGACCTACCGCAACCTGGACGACGAGCCGGCCTTCGCCGGGGTGAACACCACCACCGAGGTGCTGGCCCGCACGGTCGCCGACCGGCTCGCCGAGGCGGTGCACGCCGGGCGGCTCGGCGCGGGGGCGCGCGGCCTCGCCGGGATCACCGTCACCCTGCACGAGTCGCACGTCGCCTGGGCCAGCTACGAGCGGTCCCTGTAGCGGATGGCCGTCGTCCACGTGGTGCTGCCGGGTGACATCGACGACCCGGCCAGCCCCAGCGGTGGCAACGGGTACGACCGCCGGGCCTGCCGGGGCCTGGCCGCGCTCGGCTGGACGGTGCGGGAGCATCCGGTGCCCGGCGGCTGGCCGCACCCGGGGGCGGGGGAGCGGGCCGCGCTGGCCGAGGTGCTCGCCGCGCTGCCCGACCACGCCCTCGTGCTGCTCGACGGCCTGGTCGCGTCCACCGTGCCGGAGGTGCTGACCCCGCACGCCCGCCGGCTGCGGCTGGTCGTGCTCGTGCACCTGCCGCTGGACGACGAGGTCGAGGCCCGCGCCCTGGTCACGGCCACCGCCGTGGTCACCACCAGCGAGTGGACCCGACGCCGGCTGCTCGACCGCTACCCGCTCACCCCCGACCGGGTGTCGGTCGCCGCGCCCGGCGCGGACCCGGCGCCGCTCGCGGCCGGCTCGCCCGACGGCACCCGGCTGCTCTGCGTTGCGGCGGTCACCCCGCTCAAGGGCCACGACGTGCTCGCCGCCGCCCTGGCCGAGGTCGCCGACCTGCCATGGACCTGCGACTGCGTCGGCGCGCTCACCCGTGACCCGGGCTTCGTCGACCGGCTCCGCCGGCAGCTCGCCGACGCCGGCCTGACCGACCGGGTACGCCTGCCCGGCCCGTGCACCGGGGCGGCGCTGGACGCTGCGTACGCCGCCGCCGACCTGCTGGTGCTGCCCTCCCGGCGGGAGACCTACGGGATGGTGGTGACCGAGGCCCTGGCGCGGGGCCTGCCGGTGCTGGGCAGCGACACCGGTGGGCTGCCCGAGTCGCTCGGGCACGCCCCGGACGGAGCCCGACCCGGCCTGCTCGTGCCGCCCGGGGACCCGGCGGCCCTGGCCGGCGCGCTGCGTACCTGGCTCACCGGGCCGGAGCTGCGGACCCGGCTGCGCCGCGCCGCCCGGCGGCGGCGGGACACCCTCACCGGCTGGACGGTCACCGCGGACCGGCTGGCGGCTGCCCTGAAGGAGGCGACCGCGGCATGACCACCCAACTACCCCCTCAATTCGCCGACTGGCTGCGGTTGCGGGAGCCCGTCGACGCGGCGGCCCGGTCAGCCGACCTGGTCGACATGGTCCGGCGTCGGCTCGCCGTCGACCGGCCGGTCGTGGTGCACGACCTGGGCAGCGGCACCGGGTCGATGGCCCGCTGGCTGGCGCCCCGGCTGCCCGGACCGCAGCGCTGGGTGCTGCACGAGCGGGACGCCGACCTGCGGGCGCTCGCCGCCGCCGAGCCGCTGGTCGCCGCCGACGGCAGCCCGGTCGCCGTGGAGACCCGCGACTCCGACATCACCCGGTTGGCTGACGCCGATCTGGCCGACGCGCACCTCGTCACCGCGTCGGCGCTGCTGGACATGCTCACCGCCGACGAGGTCGAGCGGGTGGTGGCCGCCTGCGCCGGCCACCCCACCCTCTTCGCGATCTCCGTGGTCGGCCGGGTGGAGTTCACCCCAGCAGACCCGCTCGACGCCGAGTTCGCCGCCGCGTTCAACGCCCACCAGCGCCGCACCGTCGACGGCCGCACCCTGCTCGGCCCGGACGCCGTGGACGCCACCCGGGCGGCGTTCCGCCGCCGGGGAGTCGACGTGCGGGTCCGGTCCACCCCGTGGCGGCTCGGTCCCGAGCAGTTCGCGCTGACCGCCGACTGGCTGGCCGGCTGGCTCGAGGCGGCCGTCGAGGAGCGGCCGGAGCTGGCCGGGGTCGCCGACGCGTACCGGGAGCGGCGGCTGGCGGACGCGGCGGCCGGGCGACTGCGGGTGGTGCTGCACCACGCCGACCTGCTGGCCGGGTGAACCGACCGGCGTCGTGGGACGTGACATCGGGTGGACCGAGGGAGGACCGCTTGTCACCCGGCACCATCGTCGCCAGCACGCCGACGCCCGCCGGGCCGGCCGCGCCCGCCGCGCTCGCCGCGTCGACCGCGAGCGCGCCGGCGCGGTCGCCCTGGGCCTGGGTACGCACGCTCGGCGGGCTCGGCGTCCTCGCCCTCCTGGTCTGGTCGGTGGGTACCGGCCCGTTCCTGGCCGGGCTGCGGCTGATCGACGCGCCGGCGCTCGCCGCCGCGCTCGGCATCGGCGCGCTCACCACCGTCTGCTGCGCCTGGCGCTGGTCCCTGGTCGCCGGTGGGCTGGGCGTACGGCTGCCGCTGGCCACCGCGGTTGCCCACTGCTACCGGGCGGTCTTCCTCAACTCCACCCTGCCCGGCGGGGTGCTCGGCGACGTGCACCGGGCGGTCCGGCACGGCCGGGACGCCGGCGACGTGACCCGGGGCGTCCGAGCCGTGGTCTGGGAGCGGACCGCCGGTCAGGTGGTCCAGCTCGTCATCGCGGTGGCCCTGCTGGCGGCGCTGCCCTCCCCGGTCCGGCCGTACCTGCCAGCGCTGGTCGCCGTGCTGGCCGTCGCCGCGCTCGGGCTGGTGCTGCTGGCCCGGGCGGTGCCCCGCTCCGGCGCCTCCCGATGGGCGCGGGCGGCCCGGACCGCCGTCGCGGACGTCCGTGCCGGCCTACTGGCCCGCCGTACCTGGCTGGGCGTGGTGATGGCCTCGGCGGTGGCGGTCGCCGGCCACCTGGCCACCTTCGTGGTCGCGGCGCGCACCGCGGGAGCGGACGCGCCGCTGTCCCGGCTGCTGCCGTTGACTCTGCTGGCGCTGCTCGCCATGGGGCTGCCGATGAACGTGGGCGGCTTCGGGCCCCGCGAGGGGGTGGCCGCCTGGGCGTTCGGCGCCGCCGGCCTCACCGCCGCCCAGGGCGTCGCCGCCGGCACGGTGTACGGGGCGTTGGTCCTGGTCGCCAGCCTGCCGGGCGCGGCGGTGCTGCTGGCCCGCCGGCGCCCTGCCCGGGAGTCCGGCGACTGTCGGTGATGCCGCCTACGGTGAAGGTGCGAGGTGTGCGTTGCCGGGTCCGTCCGGCAGCCCGGACGGAGGTAAACGATGGACGAAACGCTGCCCACGGCGACGGTCCGCACCCAGGTCACGGTCCCGCTGCGGTTCCCCGACGGGTACGTCACGACCGCCCGGGTCTCCTCCTTCCATGGGCTGGCGGACGGCCGGGAGCACCTCGCGCTCGGGCTCGGTGACCGGGCGGCCGGCGGGGACCGGCAGGAGGCGGATCTGCCCCCACCGCTGGTCCGCCCGCACAGCGAATGCCTCACCGGGGACGTCTTCGGCAGCCAGCGCTGCGACTGCGGGCCGCAGCTGCGGGAGGCGGTCGAACGGATCGCCGAGGCCGGGGGATACCTGCTCTACCTGCGCCAGGAGGGCCGGGGCATCGGCCTGTACGCCAAGCTCGACGCGTACGCCCTGCAGGACGGGGGCCTGGACACCTACGAGGCGAACGAGGCGCTGGGGCGGGGTGCCGACGAGCGCGACTACACGGTCGCCGCGCAGATGCTCACCGCGCTGGGCGTGACCCGGGTGGCCCTGCTCAGCAACAACCCGGACAAGGCGGCCCAGCTCGACCGGCTGGGCGTGACGGTGGTCGACCGGGTGCTCACCGGCGTACACCTGTCCCCGGCGAACGCCGGCTACCTCGCGGCCAAGGTGACCCGCGCCGACCACGCCCTCGACCTGCCGTTCGTGCCATGACCGCCCGGCCATACGTGCTGCTCAGCTGCGCGATGTCGATCGACGGCTACATCGACGACGCCTCGACCGAGCGGCTGCTGCTCAGCAACGACTCCGACCTCGACCGGGTCGACGAGGTCCGGGCCGGCTGCGACGCGATCCTGGTCGGCGCCGCCACGGTGCGGCGGGACGACCCGCGGCTGCTGGTGCGCTCCGAGCAGCGCCGCGCCGACCGGGTGTCCCGCGGCGTGCCGCCGTCGCCGGTGAAGGTCACCGTCACCGGCAGCGGCGACCTCGACCCGGCCGCCCGCTTCTTCACCTTCGGGGACGGGACGAAGCTGGTCTACTGCCCGAGCGGCGCCGTGGAGAAGACCCGGGAGCAGGTGGGCGAGGTGGCCACCGTGGTCGACGGGGGCGACCCGGTGACCCCGGCGGCGATGCTCACCGACCTGGCCGACCGGGGCGTACGCCGGCTGATGGTGGAGGGCGGCGGCAGCCTGCACTGCCAGTTCCTCACCGCGGGCGTCGCCGACGAGCTGCACCTGGTGGTCGCGCCGTTCTTCGTGGGGGACGGCCGGGCGCCCCGCTTCGTCGGGGACGGCAGCTTCCCGTGGCACCCGGGCCGGCGCGCCCGGGTCGTCGAGGTACGCCAGCTCGGCGACGTGGTGCTCACCCGGTACGCCCTCTCCGACCGCTGCGACTCCGCCTGACGCGGGCGGCCGACTGCCCGACCGACTTTGATCAGCCAGGCTACGGTCGGCCGCATGTCGAACGGGAGGATGCCGACCTATCCCAACGTCCCCCTCGCCTGCCTACTGCCGTGCGCGATGATGGTGGTCATCGGGATCTTCTCCGACCCGAAGCCACCACCTCCACCGGCCGGCGTGCTCGTTCCGGCGGAGGTGCTCGACGTGCGGCGGGACGAGACCGGCCGGGCGGTCTCCGTACTGCTGCGGGTGGACCAGGCCGACGACCTGCCGGTCATCTGCGGTATCGAGCGGGCGGCCTTTCCCGATGGCCGCCCGCCGGCGCTGCATTCGCGGACGACGGTCGACTACACGCCGCCCGCCGGCTGCGCGCCCCCGCCGTCGTCCGAGGACCAGCTCCCCGGCTGGGCGGTGAGCGTGGCCGGGGCCGTCGGGCTGGCCCTGATGATCTTCTGGCTCTGGGCGGGCTCGGACCGCGCCACCCGGCCCCGCTACCGGAGGACGAGGGAGCGGGGCCGGGCGGTCGCGGAGGTCAGAGCACCTGGGACAGGAAGCGGCGCAGCCGCGGATGCTCCGGCGCCTCGAACACGGCGGCCGGCTCGCCGGCCTCCAGGACCACGCCGGCGTCCATGAAGGCCACCGTGTCGGCCACCTGGCGGGCGAAACCCATCTCGTGGGTGACCACCACCATGGTCATGCCGGCGGCCGACAGGTCGGCCATCACCCTGAGCACGCCCTTGACCAGCTCCGGGTCGAGCGCCGAGGTGGCCTCGTCGAAGAGCATCACCTGCGGCCGCAGGGCCAGCGCGCGGGCGATCGCCACCCGCTGCTGCTGGCCGCCGGAGAGGTGCGCCGGCCGGGCGTCGGCCTTGCCGGCCAGCCCGACCAGGTCCAGCTGGGCCCGGGCGATCTGCACCGCCTCGTCCTCGGGCAGCTTCTTGAGCTTGCGCAGGGCGAGGGTGATGTTGCGCTGCACGGTCATGTGCGGGAAGAGGTTGAACTGCTGGAAGACCATGCCGATCCGCTGGCGCAGCGCGTCCGGGTCGTCGCGCAGCACACTGCTGCCGTCCAGCAGCACGTCGCCCCGGTCCGGTTCGATCAGCCGGTTGATGGTGCGCAGCAGGGTCGACTTGCCGGAGCCGGACGGGCCGATCACGCAGGCGGTGGCGCCCCGGGCGACGTCGAGGTCGGCGCCGCGCAGCACCTGGTGCGCCCCGAAGGCCAGGTGCACGTCGCGGACGGCGAGGCTGACCGAGGTGGCGGTGGCGGTCGCGGTGCTCATCGCGGATCCTTCCGTCCGGTGGTGGGCAGGGCGGTCTCACCGGCCACGGCCAGACCGGCGTCGTCGGCGTCGTCCGGTGCGACGGCGACTGTGCGGCCCTGGCGCAGCCGCCGGTCGATCCAGTTGACCGCGTGGGTCAGCGGCACGGTCAGCGCCAGGTAGCACAGGCCGGCCAGCAGCAGCGCGGACTCGTTGCCGGTGGTGGCCGCGTAGTCCTGGCCGATCCGGAACAGCTCGCGCTGGCTGGCGACCAGGCCGAGGAAGTAGACCAGGCTGGAGTCCTTGATCAGGGCGATGAGCTGGTTCACCCAGGCGGGCAGCACCCGGCGTACGCCCTGCGGGACGATGACGAGGCGCATCGCCTCCCCCCAGGAGAAGCCGAGCGCCCGGGCCCCCTCCAGCTGGGCGGCCTCCACACTCTGGATCCCGGAACGGAAGATCTCGCCGATGTAGGCGGCGGCGATCAGTGACAGCGCCAGCACGCCCAGCGGGTAGGGGTTGGGGCCCCAGACCTCCATGCCCAGCGGCGCCAGGCCGACGCCGATGAGCAGGATGGTCGCCGCCGCCGGCAGGCCGCGGAACACGTCGGTGTAGACCCGCGCCGGCCACCGCAACCACCGGGTACGCGAGATGCCCGCGACGGCCAGCAGCATGCCCAGCACCGAGCCGAGCAGGGCGGCGGAGACCGCCAGGATCAGCGTGTTCGGCAGCCCGACGGTGAGCATCTCGGGCAGCGCCTCGCGCATGGAGTCCCAGTCGAAGAAGGTCTCCCACAGAGTACTCAATGGATCCATCAGACGTCCCTCCTACCGCCCCGCTCGTTCGTCGTCGTAGGTCAGGAAGCCGCCGACGGCGACGGCACCGCGACCGTGCCGCTGCCCGGCTTGAAGTCGGCCGGCACGGGCCGGCCGGGGTAGTACTGCGCCTGGAGCTTGCTCCAGGTGCCGTCGGCGATCACCTCGTCGAGGCCCTTGTCCAGCGCCTCGCGCAGCTTGTCGTTGCCCTTGGCCACGGCGTACGCGGTCGGGGCCGGGCTGAGCTGCTTGGCGGCCACCTTGATCTTGCCGTTGCTGTCGGCGGCGGACTTGTCGCCGATCTCGGCCGGGGCGATCCAGGCGTCGGCGGTGCCGGCCTTGAGCTGGTTGACCGCGCCGTTGTAGTCCGGCACCCGCACCGGGTTCAGGTTCTGCTTCGTGGCGAAGTCGTCCTGCACCGTGCCCTGCACGACCACCACCCGCTTGCCGGCGAGCTGGTCGAAGCTCGTGATCGACGAGCCGGTCGGCACGTCGAGTCCGAAGTAGCCGAAGTCGTAGCCGTTGCCGAAGTCGACGGTCTTCTTCCGCGCCTCGGTGATGGTGATGGAGGAGCTGCCCACATCGAACTTGTGGTTGTTGACCTGCGACAGCAGGGCCGAGAAGTCGGTGCCCACGAACTCGACCTTCAGGCCCGCCTTGGCGGCGACCGCGGTGAGCAGGTCGTTGTCGAAGCCGGTGAACTTACCGTCCTTCAGGTACACGTTCGGCGGGGCGTCGGTGAGCGTGCCGGCCCGCAGCACACCGGGCTGCAGCAGGCCGTACGGGTTGGCGGCCTCGCTGGTGGAGCCGTCGTCGCCGCAGGCGGTGAGGCCGGTGGCGGCGAGCAGGGCGGCGGCGCCGAGCACGGCGACGCGGGTCAGGGCGGAACGGATGCGCACGTGTTTTCTCCAGACTGGACCGTCGGCGCGGGCGCGCGCCGACGACGGCTCGCCGAGAAGGGGCGGAGCCGCGGAGGTGGATCGAGAAAAAAGGGGGAGTGGCGCTCAGCGCGCGCCGGCGCGGCGACAGGCGTCGCTGCACACCCGCATCAGGTCGACGTGGCGGCGCTTGACCAGCGCGAAACCGGCCGGGTATGCGACGACGTCGACGGGCGGGGTGCGGAAGTGTGCAGACATGGTGCTCCCTGGTCGGTGATGACCTGGGTACCAGGCCACGCTTGCACCGGCGGCTGCCGGTGCCTGGTCTTCACCCGGGGCACCCCACCGCGGAGGAGGGTTGCCGGCCAGCGAGCCGGGGCTTGGCGCTGGCGCTCATGACCTGCCGAGAAGGCTAGCAGCAGCCCCGCCGGGCCCGTCCAGCCGTTATGACCACCCTCACGTCGCGTCCATACCCGCGTCGGCTCAGGGGCGGCGCACCGGAGTGGTTCGGGCAGCTCGGACCGGCCCGATCCGGCGGTACCCGACCCGCCCGCTCGGGCGGGCCGGCAGGATCGGCGCGTCCCGGCCGGTGCCGTGCCGGCCGTCACCGGACGACCGCTGCTCGTGGTACTCCTGCTCCACGTTGACGGTCCAGACGTCGTGTCGGGCGCCGTGGGCGATGTTCTCCGCGGTCAACATGGCCGTCAACATCGAGTGGTCCTGGTTGTTGTACCGGTGCATGCCGTTGCGCCCGACCGGATGCACGTTCGGCACCTCGCGGGCCAGCCAGGCGCGGATCACGTCCACGTTCCGCTGGTACCGCTCGTCGTAGACCGGGTACGCCTTCGGCATCCGTACCACGTGGCCGGCCTCCACGCACCCGGGCCGGACCAGGCCGAGCCGCTCCAGCTCCGCGGTGGCGAGCGTGACGAGTCGCTCGTCCGGCGTACGCCACATCTCGTCGTCCTCGAAGACGAAGTACTCCAGGCCGAGACAGGTGCGCCCGTCCTTGACCAGGTACGGCGACCAGGAGCCGAAGTTCTGGATCCGCCCCACCCGCACAGTCGGATCGTGCACGTAGATCCAGTTGTCGGGGAACGAGAACTCGGCCGGGACGACCAGCGCGACCGTCAGGAAGTCCCGGTAGCGCAGATCGTCGGCGGCGGCGATCACCGCGGGCGGGGCAGCCGGACGCAGCGCCCGCACCAGCGCGGAGATCGGCATCGAGGAGATCACGTGGTCGGCCGGCTCGACCCGTTCCCCGCCCAGGTCGGCCACCGTGACACCGGTCGCCCGTCGGGCCGCCGGGTCCCGGTGCACCGCGATCACCGGGGTGCCGGTACGCACCGAGCCGCCCCGCTTTTCCACCTCCTCCGCGCAGCGCTCCCACATCATCCCGGGGCCGAACTTCGGGTATTGGAACTCCTCGATCAGGCTGGTCACGTCCGTGCGGTCGGGCCGGGGCAGCAGGGCGTTGCGCACCGCCTTGGCGAGCGAGAGGTTCCTGATCCGCTGCGCGGCCCAGTCCGCCTGCAACCGGTCGGCCGGCATCCCCCAGACCTTCTCCGTGTACGTCTTGAAGAAGATCGAGTAGAGCCGCCAGCCGAACCGGGCCGACACCCAGCCCTCGAAGTGCGACTGGTTCCTCGGCGGCCGCAGCCGCGCCCACCCGTACGAACCGACGCAGCGCAGCGCCTCGACGATCCCCAGGTTGCGCAGGGCGTTGCGGGCGTTCAGCGGGTAGTCGTAGAGCGCGCCACGGTAGTAGATCCGGCTCATCCGGGGCCGGAGCAGGAAGTCCTCGTCGGGCAGGAGCTCGTGCCAGAAGGCCTCGACCCGGGAGACCTTGGTGAAGAACCGGTGCCCGCCGATGTCGAAACGCCAGCCGTCCCGCTCGACCGTGCGGCTGATTCCGCCCACCACCTCGTCGGCCTCGAAGACGCGGACCGCCTCCCCGTGTCGGAGCAGCTCGTACGCGGCGGTCAGCCCGGCCGGCCCCGCGCCGATGATCACGGTGCCGTTGTCATCGCTCATGGTGCCCCGAGCCCCCCGCCGCCTGTCGATGCGGCAGCGCGCATACCCGCCCCACGCCCCGTCTCACCTGCGCCGTGCGGGCGAATGTCGCGGGCATCCGGCCGTCTCCGCCTCGGCCCCGGGGAACAATCCACTCATGGGGGACGGGCGGTGGACCGGCGCCGCCACCGTTGTGCGCCGCTCCGGCGTGCGCGACCGGATGCGACCGCTGGGTCGCGCGGCGTCCGGGCTCGCCGACCGGGTGCCCGCCCCGTGGGGCTTCGTGCTCGCGGTCTTCGTCGGGTCGAAGGTCGTGCTGAGCCTGGTCGGCGTGATGGCGTTGGCCGCCTGGGACGGCGTTCCGGGCGCGCCCCCGGCTGACGAGACGCTGATGCGCGTCCAGCAGCGCGCCATCTCGCCGCACCGGTGGATCTCCCTCTGGTTCGCCTGGGACTCGTTCCTCTACGACCGGCTGGCGCGACTGCCCCTGGACGAGCCCTGGCGGGACTTCGCCTTCCCGCTGCTCTACCCGTTCCTGGCCCGGCCGTTCGCCGTACTGCTCGGCGGGCACACCGCGTGGGCGCTGCTGCTGGTCAGCAACGTCGCCCTGGTGTTCCAGCTCTACTACGCCCATCAGCTCGGCGGCCGCCTGCTCGGCGACGGCGGCGCGGGGGCGGCGGGGCGCCGGTTCACCCGGTACCTCCTGCTCCTGCCGACCGCCTTCCTGTTCCAGGCGGCGCTGACCGAGTCGCTCTTCCTCTGCCTCGCCCTGGCCGCCTTCTGGTATGCCGAGCAGGGCCGCTGGCCGCTGGTCGGGCTCGTCGGCTTCTTCCTGGCGCTGAGCCGCTCGATCGGCTTCCTGGTGGTCGTCCCGCTCGCCCTGGTGCTGCTGCGCCAGCACGGCTACCGTCTCGGGCTCCGGTCGCTCGCGCGGTACCTGCGGGTCGGCTGGCCATTGGTGCTCGTACCGGCCGGGTGGCTGACCTTCATGGCGTTCGGCCGGTGGCAGAGCGGCGACTGGTTCGCGTACAAGCACGCCCAGGAGCAGGGCTGGGGCGTCAGCGTGCAGAACCCGCTGGCGGTGATCGTCCACGGGCTGACCGGCCCGCCCGTTGACGTGTTACGGGTCGGGTTGGCCGTGGCGGTGCTGGTGATCGTCCTCGTCGGCCTCCGCCGGGCCGAGCTGCCCTACCTGGTCTACAGCCTGATCGTGGTGCTGGTGCCGCTGTCGATCGGGCCGCCGGTGTACCGGAGCCTGCTCCGCTATCTGCTTGCCGCCTTCCCGGTCGCTCTGGTCCTGGCCCGCTGGGCCCGCCGAACCACCCTCGACACCTGGCTGACCGCCGGCCTGGCGGTGCTCCAGGGCGCCCTGTTCGTGGTGTGGCTGACCTACTGGACGCACTTCATCATCTGAGCCCGCCCGTTCCCGGGCCTTGCTATGCAACGAGTTGCACAGCAGGATGTCCGGCATGTCGCTGGAGCACGCCATCCTGGTCTCGCTGCTGGAGCAGCCCGCCTCCGGCTACGAGCTGGCCCGACGCTTCGACCGGTCCATCGGCCGCTTCTGGACCGCCACCCACCAGCAGATCTACCGGGTGCTCAAGCGGATGGAGGCCGACCGGTGGATCACCGCCGAGGAGGTCGGCCAGGAAGGGCTGCCCGACAAGAAGATCTGGTCGGTCACCCCCGGCGGGCGGTCCGCCCTGGTCACCTGGCTGCGCGCCCCGGTGCAGCCGGAGGCGGTCCGGCACGAACTGGCCGTCAAGATCCGCGGCGCCGCGTTCGACGACCCGACCGGTCGCGCCGCCCTGGTCGCCGAGGTCGAGCGCTACCGCGCCGACCACGAGGCCACCCTCGCCGGCTACCGGGCCGGCGAACGCCGCGACTTCCCCGACCCCGCCGCCCTGGACGCCCGCGGTGCGCTCCAGCACGTCGTGCTGCGCGGCGGCATCGCGTACGAGCGGATGGTGCTGGCCTGGCTCGACGACGTCCTCACCACCCTCCGCGACCTCGACCCCGCCCCGCTCAGGAAGGCCGACTCGTGACCGATCCGCTGCTGTTCCACCCGCACACCTACGACCCCGCCCACCTCGACGACACCTCGCGGCGGCTGCTGCGTGCCACCGTCGACTGGTTCGAGCAGCGCGGCAAGCGGGCCCTGGTCGACAGCTACAACCACCACGAGTGGTACGCCGACTTCCTCGACTTCGCCGCCAAGGAGGGTCTCTTCGCCACCTTCCTCACCCCGGCGGCCGACGCCGGCGGCGACCCGGACAAGCGCTGGGACACCGCGCGCAACGCCGCGCTCAGTGAGATCCTCGGCTTCTACGGCCTCGGCTACTGGTACACCTGGCAGGTGACCGTGCTCGGCCTCGGCCCGGTCTGGCAGAGCGGCAACGCCGCCGCCCGGGCCCGCGCCGCCGCGCTGCTCGACGAGGGGCACGTGACGGCCTTCGGCCTCTCGGAGCGGCCGCACGGCGCCGACATCTACTCCACCGACATGCTGCTCACCCCCGACGGCGAGGGCGGCTTCCGGGCCACCGGCGGCAAGTACTACATCGGTAACGGCAACGTCGCCGGGCTGGTCTCCGTCTTCGGCCGCCGCGCCGACGTCGAGGGCCCCGAGGGGTACGTCTTCTTCGCCGCCGACAGCCGGCACCCCGCCTACCGGCTGGTCCGCAACGTGGTCAACGCGCAGATGTACGTCAGCGAGTTCCGGTTGGCGGACTACCCGGTCCGCGCCGAGGACGTGCTGCACACCGGCCAGGCCGCCTTCGACGCCGCGCTGAACACCGTCAACGTCGGCAAGTTCAACCTCTGCACCGCCTCCATCGGCATCTGCGAGCACGCCATGTACGAGGCGGTCACCCACGCCCACCGCCGGATCCTGTACGGCCGGCGGGTCACCGACTTCCCGCACGTGCGGCGCGAGCTGACCGACGCGTACGCCCGCCTCGTCGCGATGAAGCTGTTCAGCGACCGGGCGGTCGACTACTTCCGCTCGGCCGGCCCGGACGACCGGCGATACCTGCTGTTCAACCCGATGACCAAGATGAAGGTCACCACCGAGGGCGAGAAGGTCATCGACCTGCTCTGGGACGTCATCGCCGCCAAGGGTTTCGAGGCCGACACCTACTTCGACAAGGCCGCCAAGGACATCCGCGGCCTGCCGAAGCTGGAGGGGACGGTGCACGTCAACCTGGCGCTGATCCTCAAGTTCCTGCCGAACTACCTGTTCCGCCCGGCCGAGCACCTGCCCGTGGCGACCCGCCGGGACCCGGCCGACGACGAGTTCCTCTTCCGGCAGGGCCCGGCCCGCGGCCTCGGCGCGATCCGCTTCCACGACTGGCGCATCCCGTACGACGCATACGCCCACGTGCCGAACGTGGCCCGGTTCCGGGAGCAGGCCGACGGGCTGGCCGCCCTGCTCGCCGCGCACGCCCCCGACGAGGCCCAGCAGCGCGACCTGGACTTCCTGCTCACCCTCGGCCAGCTCTTCGCCCTGCTCGTCTACGGCCAGCTCATCCTCGAACAGGCCGAGCTGACCGGCCTCGACGCGGACCTGCTCGACGAGATCTTCAACCTGCTGGTCCGGGACTTCTCCGGCTACGCCACCGAGTTGCACGGCAAGGCGGCCACCAGCGACGAGCAGGCCGCCTGGGCCCTGGCGCACGTCCGCCGCCCGGTCCGCGACGCCGACCGCACCGCCCGGGTCTGGGACCGGGTCGTCGCCCTCGCCGGCGCGTACGAGATGAATCCCTGACCGATCCGGCCGACCCCGGCCCGCACGGCGGGGGTCGGCCAGTCCCAGGTCCGTCAGGCCAGCGCGGTGGTGAGCCGGCGGGCCTCGGTCACCAGCCGGGTGCCGCCGCCCCGCGCCACCACGTCGGCCAGGCCGGGCACCTCGATGCGTACCCCGGTCGCAGTGGCGGTCTCCGCGGCGAGGGTGAGCAGGTCTGGGGTGCCCCGCGGCGGCGTCGGCGTGGCCAGCAGCGGCGGCAGCGCCGCGGCGAGCAGCCGCCAGGTGCTCAGCCGGGCGCCCGCGGCGACCGCGTCGCGCAGCGGGGTCGCCGCCCGGGCGAGGGTCACCTGGCCGTCCGCCGCCAGCGCGCCCAGCCGCCCGCCCACGGCCGGCGCATCCAGGTCCCCGGCCGTCGCCAGCATCAGCAGGGCGTCGAGCGCGGCGACCCGGTCCACCTCGTGCCGGGCGCACAGCCCGTACGCCAGCGCCAGGTCGAGCGCCGGGCCGCCCGTGCCGGTGCACTCGGCCAGCGCCGGCAGGACCGTAGCGCCCTCCCGGACGTCCTCCTGCGCCGCCCTGGCGACCTCGGGTATGAGGTGTGCGGCGACCAGGTCCCGATGCCCGGGCAGCAGGGCGGGCCACAGGTCCCCCCAGCCGCCGTGCCCCCGCCCGACCAGGTGCTCGGGCACGGTGAGCAGCCCGAGCGGATCCGCTACACCGTCGGGTGGGGTGGTGGCGACCACGGTCCGCCGGCCGGGCAACCGGTCGTACCGGAAGTCGTAGCTGCCCACCCGCTCCCGCCGGCCGACCGTCACCACCTGGTGGACCGGTGCCGGGAGGGTGTCCCCGCGCAGCCAGCCGGCCAGCTCGGCGCCGGCCGGCGTGCCGAGCGCCGCCGCCTTTGCCGCCAGCCCCTCGTCCACCTTGGCCGGCAGCCGCAGCAGCGCCTGGGTGAGATCCCACCGCCAGACCGGGCGGTCGCCCAGGACGGCCAATCGGTCGTACAGCGCGGCCGGGTCGACGGCGCCGGTGACCGAGGTGGGCGCGGCGAGCAGGCCGGGGTCGTCCCGTCCGTCGAGCCGCTGGCCGACCTCGGCGAGCCGGGCACAGTACAGCTGAGTCGGCGCGGGCCGGCGGGCCGGCGGGCCGGCCGGACCACCCCGGAACGGGCGCGGCGTGCGGGGGCGGGACTCGGTGAGGATGCCGGCCCACTGATCGCGGCGGGTGGCCGCCTCGGCCTGTGCAGCGGCGGCCAGCAGGACCCCGTGCAGCTGGACCGACAGGTTGAACACCGCCCAGATGTGGTCGTCGGCGCCCACCCGGTGGTGCCGCAGCACCGGCAGCAGGGCGGCTGCCAACCGGTCCCGGTCGGTGGTGCCCAGCCGGACCAGCCCGTCGGCGACCCGCTCGACCGCCAGCGCCGGCCAGCGCCCGCCGAGCAGCGCCGACACCTCCTCCACCAGCTCGTCCACCTCGGTGATCGGGGGCGGGGTGGCCGCCACCGGTGCCGGGGGCGGGAGCTCGTCACCGGCCACCCGCACCGCGACGGCGGGGGCCGGCCGGTGGCCGTGCCGCTCCGCCAGCGCCACCGCCCGGTCCCGCAGGTCCGCTGCGGGATGCTCGGCAGCCACCGCGAGGACGGCCCCGATCTCCGCCGCCCGGCCCGGCCACTGCCCGGCGAGCCGGTCCAGCCAGGACAGCTGCGCCCGTACCAGCGTCTTGTCCGGCCGGGTCAGCATCGTGCGGGCGGCCTCCAACAGGGACTCCAGCTCCACCGAGTCACCAGAGTCCCGCAGTGCCCGCTGCGCCGCCATGGCGACCGGCCCGGGCGCGTCGGCGAGCAGCCGCAGGTACCCGCTGGACCGCGCCGCCACCTCCTCCGGGGTCGGTGCCAGCAGGTCGTGCAGGGCCAGGAACGGGCGCAGCGCGACCGGCCGGTCCCCGCGCAGCAGCCGACCGAGAACCCCGTCCAGCAGGACCGCCCGGTCGATCCGCCCCTCCGCCGCCAGCGCGGCCAGGGCCCGGGGCGCCGCCTGCCGGTCACCGCCGAACGTCAGGTCGGCGCCGACGCCGTCCACCTCGAACAACCGGGGCAGCAGCACGTCCAGGAACGGATCGGCGCGCAGCCGGTCGACCAGCGGTAGCTGCTGTGGCCGGTCGTGGGGCCGCTGCCACCACATCGCGTACGCCCAGCCGGCGACGAACGCGTCCCCGGTCGGCGGCGCCACCTTCTCTGCCAGCAGCAGCCCCGCCGCGAAGTGCCAGCCTTCCCACGGCTCGCTGCGGCGCAGCCGGTCGGCCAGCTTGTACGCCAGCTCGGGCAGCCAGGTCACGCCCCGCTGGCGGGCCATGGCGACCACTTGCTCCGGGTCGGCGTCCCGCAGCATGACCGACCGCCGACCGAGCAGTGCGGCGGCCTTCGTCGCGGTGCTGAGCGTGCCGACGACCGCCACCGCCAGGGCGGTCGCCTCCTTCCCCCACCACCAGTTGTCCCGCCGCCGCCGGACGTGGGCGACTACCTCCTCGCCGAGCGCCCGGCGGGCCGGCTCGTCCAACGCGTGCAGCACCGACCGGACGGCGGGCACGTCCCCGCGGACCAGGGACTCGAAGAAGTCCGTCACGCCCGCACCTCCGCCGGCGCCGCCACCATCGACACCGCCAGGGCATGCTTGCAGGGCCCGCGCTGCCCACGGTGCCGCCCCCACCACCGGCAGGAGCAGGTGTACGCGCCGTCGGGCAGCCGCCGCACCCGGTAGACCTCGTCGCCGCTGCGCACCGTGGCGTGCTCGCCCTGCCCGGCGACCGCGCCGTGCTCGACCAACACCCGGGCGCCGACCAGGCGGGGGTTGTCCCGCTCGGCCCGCCCCGCGTCGTACGGCATGACCCGGTGGAAGTACCCGCCGTCGGCCACGTCGTAGCCGACCCGCCCGGCGGTGCCGAGCTGGGCGAGGGCGGCGCGTACCCGGTCGTCGGGCAGGCCGGCCGCGTCGGCGAGCGCGGCGACGTCGATAGTCGGGTCCCAGGAGAGCAGCGCGGCGACCAGCTCCGCGTCGTCGACCACCTCGTCGCCGGCGAGCGCCAGCAGGGCGGCGCCCTCACCGGAGAACCCCCGGTACGGCTCCGGGGAGAGGGTCAGCGACAGCCGCAGCGCCCCGGTGTCGAGTTCCCACGTGCTCGGCACGGCGGGGGAGCCGGCCCGCACCGGTGGCCCGTACACCCGCAGGGCACGCGCATGCCGGAGCAGGCCGCGCAGCGCCGCCAGCCGGCCCGCGCCGGCCAGGCAGACGGCACCGGGCGCGGGCCGCGAGGTCAGCCGGAGGGTATGCCCGGCGGGCACCGCCCAGAGCACCGACCGGTCGGTGCCACCGGGGAGCCGGCGCAGGAACGCCGCCGCCTCCGCGGCCGGGATCTCGGCCCGCGGCTCGAATCCCGCGGTGAGTACCTGCACCTCGGCGAAGCCGCGCAGCCAGCGGCCCGGCAGCGGGACCTTCTTCTCCACCACCGCACCGTCCATCGTGGCGACCGTCAGGTCATCTGGGCCGACGGTCAGGTGCAGCGGTTCGAGCCCGCCGACCCGGGCCAGCGCCTCCCGCAGCGGCGGGTTGACGTCGACGTTGGTGGTGCCGTGCCCGACGATCTCGCCGTCGACGCCCGCCGGCAGCACGTCCATCCGGGCGTACACCCCGCAGCAGCCGGAGAACGACTCGAAGCGCAACCGGTCCCGGCTGCCCGTCACCACCGGGTCCAGGCTCGCCGGGCTGACCGGTTGGTGATAGCGGGTCCGGGCCACCTCGGCCACGGCGAGCAGCCCGGCGGCGGCTGCCGCGGGGGTGGTGAGGAACCCGGAGAAGAACCGCGGGTTCGCCGCCGGGCCACCGCAGGTCTGCAGGTCGAGACCGGCGGGGCGCAGCGCGGACGGCTGGAGGTATCGGTACGTCTGGACGGCGTTCACGGCGCACACCGTAGGGCGACGGACCGACATCCACGCCCCGCCCTGCTACCGTTTCTCCCCGTGTTCGCACTTCCCCTGACCGACGACGCCGAGCTGCGGCCGCTCAACCCGTGGCACGCCGACGAGTTCCTCGCCAACCTGGACCGGTGCCGGGAGCACATCTCCCCCTGGGTCGGTGCGTCCTTCGTGGCCACCGACGCCGAGTCCGCCCGCAAGGTGCTGCAGAACTACGCCGACCGGTGGGCCCGCGACGACGGCGGTATCTGGGGCATCTGGCAGCGCGGCACCCTGGTCGGTGGGGTGCTGTTCGTCTCGCTCAACACCACCACCGGCGTCGGCGAGGCCGGCTGCTGGCTGGAGCAGGCGGCCGAGGGCCGAGGGCTGGTCACCCGTGCCGCCCGCGTGATCATCGACTGGGCGATCCGGGAGCGCGGCATCCATCGCGTGGAGTGGGTGACCAAGGCCGGCAACGACCGCAGCATCGCCGTCGCGCGGCGGTTGGGCATGAGCCGCGACGGTGTCCTCCGCGAGGCTGCGCCGACGCCGACCGGCCGCGCCGACATGGAGGTCTGGTCGGTGCTGGCCCCGGAATGGAAGCCCTGACGCGTCGCTGCCGGCGGAGTTTTGTCGTACCTGGACGTGAACATGTGTCCATGGCTGCCCCCGCACTGGCCGACCGGTCCCCCGAGCCGCGCGCCCTGCCGCTGCGCGAGGTCCGCACCCGGCTCACCCAGCTCGTCGCCCTCGCCGAGCTGACCGACACCGTCACCATCGTCACCCGCGACGGCGATCCCCGACCGATCGCCGCGATCGTGCCCGCCCCCGCCGCCCGCACGACGACGCAGACCCGCGCCGACTCCGAGCGGATCGCCGCGATCAGCGCCGGCTGGTCCCGCCGCCTGGAGGAGCAGCACCGGCAGAGCACCCGGCGGCACGCCGCCGAGCGGCGTGCGCTCGTCGACGCCCTCGCCGAGGTCTGGGCCGAACTCGACCGCCGCGCCCCGGCCGGCGACCCGGCGCTCGCCCGGCTCCGCGCCGCCCACGCCGACCTGCTGCGCGACTGACCCGCCGGCGGCCACCCGATCCGGGGCCGCCGCCGACGTACGCGTCAGTCCCGGCCGCGCTCGGCGCGGTAGCGGCGGATCAGCGCGGCGATGGAGGAGTCCACGTCGCCCAGCTCCGCCGAGCTGCCGGTGAGCTTCGGCGCGAGCTGGTTGGCCATCACCTTGCCCAGCTCCACACCCCACTGGTCGAACGCGTTGAGGTCCCAAACCGCGGCCTCGGTGAAGACGATGTGCTCGTAGAGGGCGATCAGCTGGCCCAGCGTCGAGGGGGTGAGCTTCGGGGCGAGGATCGACGTGGTCGGGTGGTTGCCCGGCATCACCCGGTGCGGGACCACCTCGGCCGGCGTGCCCTCCGCCTCGACCTGCTCCTTCGTCCGGCCGAACGCCAGCGCGGCGGTCTGCGCGAAGAAATTCGACATGAACAGGTCGTGCATGTCGCCGAGGTCGTGGTTGGGCTGGCTGAACCCGATGAAGTCGGCCGGGATCAGCCGCGTTCCCTGGTGGATGAGCTGGTAGAAGGCGTGCTGCCCGTTGGTGCCGGGCTCGCCCCAGAAGATCTCCCCGGTCGGGTACGTCACCGGCCGGCCGTCGCGGGTCACCGACTTGCCGTTGCTCTCCATGGTGAGCTGCTGCAGGTACGCCGGGAACCGGTGCAGATACTGCGCGTACGGCAGCACCGCGTGGGTCTCCGCGTCGAGGAAGTCGGTGTACCAGACGTTCAGCAGGCCCAGCAGCGCCGGCACGTTCCGCTCCACCGGCGTGCTGCGGAAGTGCTCGTCGACGGCGTGGTAGCCGGCCAGCATCTCCCGGAACCGCTCCGGCCCGATCGCCAGCATCACCGACAGCCCGACCGCCGAGGGCAGCGAGTACCGGCCGCCCACCCAGTCCCAGAAGCCGAACATGTTCTCCGGGTCGATGCCGAAGTCGCGGACCCGCTGCTCGTTGGTGCTCACCGCGACGAAGTGCCGGGCGACCGCCGAATCGTCGGCGTCCAGCCCGGCCAGCAGCCAGCGCCGGGCCTGGTTGGCGTTGGCGAGGGTCTCCTGAGTGGAGAACGTCTTGGAAACCACGATGAACAGCGTGGACGCCGGATCCAGGTCGGTCGTCTTGTCGTGGATGTCGGTCGGGTCGATGTTGGACACGAACCGGCAGCTGATCCCCGCGTCCCGGTACGCCTTGAGCGCCTCGTACGCCATCACCGGCCCCAGGTCGGAGCCGCCGATGCCGATGTTGACCACGGTGGTGATGCGCTCGCCGGTGTGGCCGCGCCACGTGCCGGAGCGCACCCGCTCGGCGAAGGCCGACATCCGGTCCAGCACCCGGTGCACGTCGGCGACGACGTCCTGCCCGTCCACCACCAGCGACGCGTCGCGGGGCAGGCGCAGTGCGGTGTGCAGGACGGCCCGGTCCTCGGTGGAGTTGATGTGCTTCCCGGCGAACATGGCGGCGATCCGGTCGCTCAGCCGGACCTTCTCGGCCAGCACGGTGAGCAGGGCGATCGTCTCGTCGGTCACCAGGTTCTTGCTGTAGTCCACGTGCAGGTCGGCGACCTCGCCGGTGAGTCGCTCGCCCCGCTGTCCGTCGGCGGCGAACAGCTCCCGCAGGTGCGTGCCGCGCATCGCCTCAGCGTGCTTGCGCAGCGCCTGCCATTCGTCGGTGGTGGTGACGTCCACAGCCATCGGGTCGATCTTCTGCTTCCTACTCGTTGCTCATTGCTGAGCGGTTCGGATGGTTCGCTCTCCGCTCGGCTGGTGCCGGGCTGGAGTCCTGGACCGGCAGTCTGGTCCGATGGCGATCGGTCCTATCCTGCAGGATCTGCTTCACCACATGGTGTGGGGTGTGCAGGGCGATGTCGGGATCGCCTGCTCGCTGCAGGATGTTGATCGCAGCGTTCACATCAGCCTGCCACACCACCCCGCACCAAGTGCAGTGAAACCGATCCCCGCTACGCCGGCCGAACCGGCCGCAGCGGTGACAGGTTTGTGAGGTGTAGGCGGCATTGACGGGAACGAACGCAGAACCTCTACGCTCCGACACGTTTCTGAGCGCCTCCGCGGTGACCCCCTTGGTCCACGCGGCTAGACGCCGATTCACATTCCTACCGAGCGTCTTGCGTCCAGCGAACCGTTTGGTGAGGTCTTCAGCGACCACGGTGGCGGCCTTGTCCACGACCTCGTGCACGGCGGTGAAGATCTCAGTACGCACCTGCGAGCGGTGCCGGGCCGTCTTCCGCTCCCGCTCAACGCTGCCAAGGTTGTTGGACCTGATTCGGTGCGCTTTCGCGTGATCACCGCGACGTGCGGCGGTGTTCGCGATTGAACGCAGCTTCGCCCGGCGCCGGTTGCGTTCCTTCAGCCGATCCGACTCTGTTGCCAGCAGTTCGCCGAGGCGGGGGCCGTGGTGATCACCGTCGGAGTCGGTGAGGGCTTCGGTGTAGCCCTTGTCGACGCCGATGGTCCGGTCGCCGCCGGGTCGCCGCGAGGATCGCAGCCGCGACGCGTCGACCTGATAGTGCACCTCGACCCGGCCGCCGCGGAGGATCAGCCGCAGTGTCCCCGTCGGCGCCACCGTCGTCGACAGCGGAATGCGGATGCGGTTGTGGCCGCGCTTCCAGCGCTTGCGCATCTGCCGGGCCAGGAACGGGTCAGTGGCCCACTGGTCGGCCTTCAGCGCGGTGAACATCCGCTTGCGCTCAGCCGCATCCTTGGTGCGCCGGTCGATGGCCCTCCGGACCTGCACTTTGGCCGCCTCCATGTTCGCCGCGATGTCGGCCATGGCGTCGCGGACGGTCTCCTTCCACGCGTTCGCCAGCACACCGAACCGTGTGTGGGTGCCTTTAGCAAGCCACTGGTCCCGTACCTGCCGATCCCTCAAGCCAGAACCGACACCCGCGACTGAGCCGTACCGCTGCCACACCTCACTACGAACCCGACCCAACCGGCGCGCCTGCTCCACCAACGCCGCGTACTTACGCTCGTTCACGGCTATCGAGTAAGCAATCCGAGTGACCTTCACCGCCTGCCTCCACGGCTAGATCCGCCCGACTGAGTTCCTTCTCGTAGCGTCGCAGCCCGTCCGGCCTGCACGAGGCGGGGCGCACGACCGCCAGCAGATCCTCGACCAGTTCCCCTCGCGGGGACAACTCCCACCGAGCGGCTCACCCGCATGGCAACTCACCGATCCGGTCGGAGCTGGTCACAATAGGCAAGCATAGATCGCTGCACGGAGGAGCCGACAGCTACCCACTCCCCATCACGACGGGCCGTCAGCGGGCTGTCTGCCCGCCCCCAGAGGGGCGGCGTTGACCTCGAGCGCACTCGAAATCCTACGGTGGCGGGACCGGCCGCCGCCCGGCCCGCGCGGCGTCACCCCACAAGGAGCATCCATGCGCTACCGCGTCCTCGGCGGCACCGGCATCGAGGTGAGCGTCCACTGCCTCGGCACGATGATGTTCGGCGCGGTGGGCAACCCCGACCACGACGACTGCGTACGCATCGTGCACGCCGCCCTCGACCAGGGCGTCAACTTCGTGGACACCGCCGACATGTACTCGGCGGGCGAGTCCGAGGTGATCGTCGGCAAGGCGCTGAAGGGCCGGCGGGACGACGTCGTCCTGGCCACCAAGGTGCACTTCCCGATGGGGGAGGGGCCCAACCGGGGCGGCAACTCGCGGCGCTGGATCGTCCGGGAGGTCGAGGAGAGCCTGCGTCGCCTCGACACCGACTGGATCGACCTCTACCAGGTGCACCGCCCCGACCACACCAACGACGTGGAGGAAACCCTGGGCGCCCTGACCGACCTCGTCCGGGCCGGCAAGATCCGCGCCTTCGGCTGCTCCACGTTCCCCGCCGACGAGATCGTCGAGTCGCACCACGTCGCCGAACGGCGCGCGCTCGGCCGGTTCCGCACCGAGCAGCCGCCGTACTCGATCGTGGCCCGGGGGATCGAGACCTCGGTGCTGCCGGTCTGCCAGCGCTACGGCATGGGCGTCCTGGTGTGGAGCCCGCTGGCCTCCGGCTTCCTCTCCGGCCGGTACCGGCAGGGCCGGTCGGTCGATCTCACCGCCGGCCGGCCGGCGCGCACCCCGGCCCGCTTCGACCCCGCGCTCCCCGGCAACGCCGCCAAGTACGCCGCCGTCGAGGAACTGGCCGCGCTCGCCGAGGAGGTGGGCTGCACGCTTCCCGAACTGGCCGTCGCGTTCACCGTGGCGCACCCGGCGGTCACCTCGGCGATCATCGGACCGCGCACGATGGCGCAGTTGGACGGGCTGCTCAAGGGCGCCTCGCTCACCCTGGACGACGCGGTGCTCGACCGGGTCGACGAGATCGTGCCGCCCGGCACCAACCTCTACCGGCCGGACGGCGTCTGGGCGCCGCCGGTGCTCACCGACCCGGCCCGCCGGCGCCGCCCGCTGTCGCAACGGGCGGCCGCCTGAGCGGGAGTTTCCACCGTCGGTGTCCGCGGCGGCCCCGGGTGCAGACCTCCGCCGCCGTTGCGTCAGCGTCGCTACCCTCCGACCCCAGAGCTGTCTTTTGAACGTTGCCGTGTTCGGGCCGGCGAGTATGGGGCAAGGGTTACCAGGCCTTGATTGGGTATGGTGCTCGAATGATCTTCGAGCGGGGGCAGACGATCGTCCGTCGGCACCTGTACCCGGACGGCCGGGTCGGCTCGGTGCTGTGCGGGCGGGTGGCCAGCGACGACGAGCGTGGGCTGGCGCTGTGGATCGAGGCGGGCTCACAGGCCATGCGCCGGGTTGACGGCGCTGGCCAGCCGACCCGGAAGCTGTCGCTGCTCACGGAGCTGCGGATGACTACGATGCTCAGCCTGAGTACGTGGGAGCCTTTCCGGACTCTGATGCTGATGCCGCGTGGGGCGGCGCACTCGGTCTGGTGGAGCTGGCGACCGGACGGCGATTTCGACGGCTGGTATGTCAACCTGGAGCGTCCGGTCACCCGGTGGGCTGGTGGGGTCGACGTCTACGACCAGGAGCTCGACCTGCTCGTCTATCCGGATGGTAGGTGGTCGTGGAAGGACGAGGACGCGTTCGCCGAGTACACCGGCGAGCCGGCGTTCTGGGATGAAGTCGAGGCCGCCGAGGTCCGGGCCGAGGGCGAACGGCTGCTTGCCCTGGCCTGCGCCGGGGCCGCGCCCTTCGACGGCCGGTGGATGGACTTCCAGCCGGATCCGGCGTGGCGGCCGACGTTGATGCCGCACTGGTGGGAGTTGCCGGCGGACGCGACCTGCTGGGGTCCCGAGTACTTCCAGCCCTGAGAGCGTGCTTGAAGATGGCGCCGACGATGTCGCGGCGGTAGTTCTCCGGCCGTCCACCTGCGCGCGCCGGGTGGCAGCAGCGGTTCGATCAGCGCCCACTGGGCATCGATGAGGTCCGAGGGGTAGCGACGCTCGCGCGGCATCCGACCATCGTGGACGATCAATCGATCGGCCACACGACACGCGACCAATCACGAGAACTGCTCAAACGCCCTCACGGGTGTCAGGGGCGGATCTGGTTGTCGCTGCCTTGGACCTGATGTCGTAAACGACTCACCCAGGCCGGGCGGGCTCGTCACTGCCCGCCTCTCGCACTGGCGGGGGGTGGCGGCGATTCGTTGGTGATGTCAGCTCCAAAGGCAGCGACAAGGTATGACGCCCGAACCCGCGGGACTGGCTACGCTGCTCCGATGTTCTTCGAGCCAGGCGAGATCATCAACGACGGGCTGCTGCTCTGGCATCCAGCCGGCTGCGACTTTGCTCGGCTCATCGATGCGGATGGCAGGAGCCTGCCGTCCGCGCCGAGGGGGAGCGGCTCGTCAAGCCGATCGAGGCAGGTGGCTTCCCCTTCGACGGCACCTACACCGACTTCCGTCCCCACCAGCACTGGTCGATGCTGCGACTCACGTCGGCCGCCACCCGCTGATATCCGTTCGACCGGCCCGCGAGTCCTCCGCCAGACTCTCCCCGTGGATCGTCGCGACCTGGTCCGGGTGAGCAAGCAGATGTCCCTGGCGCTGCGGCACCGGCCGGACCGGTTCGGACTGGCGCTCGACCGGGCCGGCTGGGTGCCGGCCGCCGATCTGCTCGCCGCGCTGCGGATCACCCGCGCCGACCTCGACGCCGTGGTCGCCGGCAACGACAAGCAGCGATTCGCCGTCGCGCGCGGGACCGACGGTGTGGACCGGATCCGCGCCAACCAGGGCCACTCCGTTACGGTCGAGCTCGGACTGGCGCCGGCCACCCCGCCCGACCGGCTCTTCCACGGCACGAGCGACGGCGTCCTGCGCGCGATCCGCGTCGAAGGGCTGCGCCGGGGCCGCCGGCACCACGTGCACCTGTCGCCGGATGTGGCGACCGCCCAGCGGGTCGGGGCCCGCCGGGGCGGCACGGTGGTGATCCTCACCGTGGCGGCGGCCGCGATGGCCGAGAACGGCTTCGTCTTCTACCGCAGCGACAACGGCGTCTGGCTCACCGACGCTGTGCCGCCCGCGTACCTGAGCGGCTGAGGCCGGGCGGCGGTCAGACCACGGTGACCGGGTGGCGGACCACGCCGTCGAAGAGGTAGCCCAGGTCGTTGTGCGTGGCCCGGTCGGGCTGCCCGGCGCCGGTGACGTCGGTGGCCCGGGCGCGCAACGTCCAGCGGCCGCGCGCCGGGGGGCGCCAGACGGCCGTCCACCGCTGCCAGGGCCCGCCCCGGTCGGCGGCGACCAGCTCGGCCGGGCGCCAGCCGTCACCGGTGTCCACCTCGACCCGGTCGATCGGCCCCGCACCGGACCAGGACCGGCCGTGCAGCAGCACCTCCGCGTCGGCCGGCACGCGGGCGTCCCAGGCGAGTTCGAACGCGCTCTTCACCGACTGGGCGCCCAGCACCCCGCCGTCGACCGGATGCCCGGGCCCGAACATCCGGTAGAACTGGGTGTTCCAGGGGGAGAACAGGGGAGTGGTGGAGACCTCGACCGGGCCCACCCACTTGATCGAGGAGATGCCGATCCAGCCGGGCACCACGACGCGTACCGGGAAGCCGTGGTCGGCGGGGAGCGGCTCGCCATTCATCTCGTACGCCAGCAGCACATCGTCGAGGGCCTTGGCCACCGGCAGGGGCCGGCGGACCCGGCCGAGGTTGGCCCCGCCGGTCACGTAGTCCGGGTCCAGCCCCTCCGGCATCACGTCGACCGCGTCGTCGGTGAGCCCGGCGAGGCGGAGCACCGTGCCCAGCCGTACGCCTCGCCACCGGGCCACCCCGACCCCACCGAGGTCCCAGGCCACGCCCGGGGCCGGGTCGTCCTGCTGGTCGGCGAAGTAGCGCCGGCCGTTGCCGGCGCACTCGAGCAGCGCGGTGCTCTCCTCGGCGGGCAGCCGGCGCAGCTCGTCGAGGGTGAACTCGACCGGGGCGTCCCGGGTGGGGGCGTCGCGCAGCCCGGTGCCGAACAGGCGCAGCCGCCAGGCGCGGGCGTCCAGGCGGGGCGTCACCGTGTGGTTGCGGACGAAGAAGCGGTCGTTGGGGACCACGTACCCCTGCCCGGCCATCGCGTCCCAGCGCATCTCCGCGTTGGTCTCCAGCGGGCGCAGCAGCTCGGGCAGCAACGGCTTGGCGATCGGCGCTCCCGGGTCGACGCCGACCGGCGCCGGAGCCACCGCGACCGGATCCCGTTCCGCCGCGGCGGCGGTCAGGGCGGCCATGGCCGAGCCCAGCTCCAGCAGGTCGTCGCGGGCGACGCCGGCGCCCTGGGCCTGCCCGGCCAGCCACTGCCGGCTCCGCCGGGCGTCGTGGTCGGCTTCCTCGGACGACGGGGGACGGGACACGGCTGACCTCCGGCTCGGCGACGCTGCCACCGCATTCAACCAGTACGGTTCTCGCGGCGTCGGCCCAGGTCAGGGCTCAGGCCACGCCGATCGGCGGCACCACGCCCGTCACGGCTCGCGCTGCACGGCGAGGAAGTCGGCGAGCACCCGGGTGTGCGTGGAGAAGGCCAGCTTGACCGGCTCGGTGAGGACCAGCCACTCGGTGGCCTCCTCGGTCGGGGCGGACGGCGGCAGATCGCCGACCGCTCGCTCGGGCAGCACGCCGAAGACCATCATGGTGCCGCCAGCCGGTGCCCCGTGCACCGCGAACAGCCGCGCCTCGTCGGCCTCGGCCAGCAGGCCGGTCTCCTCGCGCAGCTCCCGGACCAGCGCCTCGGACCACTCCTCGCCGTACTCGATGAAACCGCCGGGGAGGGCGAGCTGGCCGCGGGCCGGCTCGATGTCGCGGCGGACCACCACCACGCCGAGGCCGGCCGGAGTCCGGACCGGCAGCACGGCCACCGCGACGGGCAGCGGGTTACGCCACACCGTCTCCCCGCAGACCGCGCAGACCCTCGGCCAGCCGACCTCCGTCGCGTAGGCCGAGCCGCAGTATGAGCAGTGGGAGAACGGTGCAGCAGCGGTCACGCCGCAGCACGTTACCCGCTCGCCCGGCGGAGCGCGCCCGTCACCGGTCCGACGCGGGGTGTCACTCCGGGTGCAGGAGCTGCTCCGCGATCCGCCGGACCTGCGCCATGGTCATGCCGGTCCGCTGCGCCACTGCGAGCGGGTGGTCGGTCGGCTCGACCTCGATCAGCGGCCGGACCCCCACCGGCCGCATGTGCACGTGGGTTTTGAGGTTGACCGTGCTTGGCCCGTACACCGGAAGCTCGGTGGAGAGCCAGCCGAAGTAGGGCGGCTCCGCCTCCCGCCCCGGGGTTTCCCACAGCTCCACCGTGCGGCCGAAGTTCGCCCCGCTCAGCGACACCCAGACACCCCAGGAGAAGTGACCCTCCGTGTCGAGCAGCGGAATGTCAAGGTTGCCCTGGACGAAGAAGTGCTCGCCGTGGATGACGCACAGGTCGGGGGTCAGTTCGCTGTCGGTGTCCGCCGCCAGTTCCCCCGACCAGTAGACCGGCGCGTGGGTGCGGTAGGAGAGCGGCGGTTCCTCATGCCGGAGGCCACAGGTGCCGCAGGTGTACCCCAGGGTGTCATGCACCGGGCGACCCTAGCCGATCCGAGCGTGGTTAGGCCGCCCGCAGCGCGGCGCGGGCGTCCATCAGGGCGAAGCCGAGCAGGTTCTCGCCCCGCCACCGCGCCGGGTCCGCGGCGCGCGGGTCGTCGGCGCCCAGGCCGATGCCCCAGATCCGGTCGACCGGGCTCGCCTCGACCAGTACCCGGTCACCGGTGCCGAGCAGGAACCGGGCCAGCTCCTCGTGCCGGCCGAACTTGGCCACGCTGCCGGCGACGACGATTTCGTAGCGGCGCGCCACCCAGGTCGCCTCGTCGAAGCCGCGTACCTGCCGGCCGAGCGACTTGGCCCGGTGCGGGTGCGCGGCGGCGAGGACGCGCTCGGCGATCCCGGTGTCGCCGAAAAGCATGGCCTTGTGCCACATACGCCCGGGACTGGAACGTTCCGGCCTCCGGCGTCGGCTACGTGACCCGCTTCGAGGTGGACCGCGACTTCGCCGCCCGCTACCCGGTACGCCAGGTCGGCGGCCGGGACATCCGCGAGCTCTGGATCCCGGCCGAGGACCTGCCCCTGCTCAACCGGCACCTCGTCGGCCGGATCGAAGTCGTCCACGAGTTCCGCGGGTAGCTCCCTGCCGATCATGGAGTTGTGGTGCCTGCCGAAAACCGCGAACAACTCGAAAACGGGCGCCACAACTCCATGATCGCCGGGAGCCGGGGTGGGGTGGGGTCAGGACGCCGGCGCGCCGGTGTAGAAGGCGGTGACGCGGTCCTGCGCGGCCCGCGCCTCGTCGCTCGGGGTGCCCGCGGCGATGCTCGCCTCCGCCCACTGCTCGCTGCTCAGCGTCATGAACCGCCGCCCCTCGTCGGAGGCCATCCAGGCGGCGGCCGCGGCCGGGTCGACCCCGCTGCCGTCGGCCGCGAAGTGGGAGGCCAGGCCGAGCAGGGCTCCGTCCCACCCGACGCCGACCGCGCCGGGGCCGTACTCGGCCCAGCGCTGGTCGTCGACGTGCGCGACGTGCTCCAGTTCGAACCGGGTGCGCCCGGCCTCGACCTCGGTGAGGCGCACCTCGATCCAGCTCACCTCGTCGCCGTACTCCCAGGTGGCGGCGAAGCTGTGCGGCGGGTCGCAGCGCTCCACCGTGCCCGCGGCGTTCCCCTCCAACTGGTAGCGCCCGCCGACCTTCAGCTCGCCGGAGATCGGCAGGAACCAGCGGGGGATTCGTTCGGCGCTGGTGCAGGCGTCCCAGACGTCCTCCACCGGCGCGGCGTACGTCTGGCTGATGGTCATCACCCGTGCCTGGCCGGCGGGCAGCGTACGGCTGCCGATCCGGCGCTCGACGGCGCTGATCTGGCCGATCACGTCGATCATCGGGTCTTCCTCTCGTCGGGATTGCTGTCGCGCAGCCGCCGCTCCCGCCGGCCGCGGGCCAGCTCGGTGGCGAGCGCCTCCAGCGGTGGCGTCCAGAACCGGCGGAACCCCGCCAGCCACGCGTCGACCTGCCGCAGTGGGCCCGGGTCCACGGCGTAGAGCCGGCGGGTCCCCTCGGGTCGTACGGTCGCGAAGCCGTTCTCCCGCAGCACCTTGAGGTGCTGCGACACGGCCGGCTGAGAAATTCCGAACTCCTGCTGGATCGCGGCGCAGAGCGCGCCGGCGGTCCGCTCGCCCTCGGCCAGCAGCTCCAGGATCCGGCGGCGGACCGGATCCCCGAGGACGTCGAAGGCGTGCACGGACCCTTTCTATCAGATCCCGCTTATATAAGCGAGCGCCTGGCGTCGGCGAAGCGCGGAGGGGTTCGTCGGTGTCCGGACGATCGGCGCGGTGCGGTGGGCGGGGCGCGGCGGCCGGTGGGCGCCCCGCCCACCGGTCAGCCGCTGAGCCGCGCCGCGACGGCGCCGCGCAGCTCGGGCAGCCGGTCGTGCAGCAACCCCGGGCACTGGGTGTTGTTGAAGTCCTTGTGCCCGTAGATCTCGCTGGACGGGATGCCGTACTGCTGGCAGGTGAAAGCGCAGAACCACACCAGGCTGTCCCAGAGCGCCTGCGGCGGCTGCACGTCGAGGTAGATGCCCTCGTTCTCGATGCCGATGGCCTGGCTGTTCTGCCCGACGCAGTGCGCGCCCTGCACCATGGTCTGCCCGTGCAACAGGGCGTACAGGCTGCAGTGCCGGCCCTCGGTGAGGTGGCCGCCGCGGCTGTTGGTGAAGTGCTGCCCGGAGTCGAGCCAGCCGTTCGTGTCCATGTGCAGGTCCTGGATGTCGCGCGAGTTCTGGTACGCGTGGGCCAGGCTGTAGTCGGTGGAGTTCGGGAACGCCGTGTGATGGATGATGATCTTGTTGGGCCGACTCTGCACGACGCTCACCGCCGACGACGGCGGGCGGGCACCCCAGGTCGCGCAGTTGGCGATCACCGGCTGGTCGACCCGGGTGGCGACGGCCCGGGCGCCCTGGTCGGCACCGAACTGGGTCAGCGCGGCGGCGCCGGCGGCGCCGCCGAGCAGGACCGCGCCGCGCAGCACGGCCCGCCGGGGGACGGGGACGGACATCGGAGCCTCCTCGATGAGAGACGGACGCCGTGCCGGTGGCGGGCCCCCACGGCCCGCCACCGGCGAGCGGGTCAGCAGGGTCCGTTGCAGGCCAGCACCTTGAGCCGGTCGAGGGTGCCGTTCCAGACGTCCTGGTCGCCGGGGAAGGTGCCGGAGGAGGCCCACTGCCAGAACGAGTACGTCCCCCAGCCGGCCGGCAGGGTGCCGACGCTGCTGGAGTAGCGCGCGATCCAGAGCGGGTTGTTGGCGGCGAACTGCGAGGTGTTGCCGGTGCAGGTGGTCCACCAGTCGGTGGTGGTGTAGATGGTGGCCCACCGGCCCGTGCGGGCGTGGTACTGGTTGACGAACGAGGCGATCCAGCTGCGCATCGAGGCCTGGCTCAGCCCGTAGCAGGTCGCGCCGTACGGGTTGTACTCGATGTCGAGCGCGCCGGGAAGGGTCTTGCCGTCCTTGGACCAGCCGCCGCCGTGGTCGACGAAGTAGTTGGCCTGGGTGGCGCCGCTCGTGGTGTCGGGCCGGGCGAAGTGGTACGAGCCGCGGATCATGCCGACGTTGTACGAGCCGTTGTACTGCTGGGCGAAGTACGGGTTGGTGTAGTACGTGCCCTCGGTGGCCTTGACGTACGCGAACCGGGCGCCGTTGTTCCAGGCGGCGGACCAGTTCACGTTGCCCTGGTAGCTCGAGACGTCCATGCCGGGCAGTCCGGCCGGGGCGGCGCTGGCGGGAGTCGCGACGAGGGTGACCGAGGCGGTCAGGGTGACCGCGGCGAGCAGGGCGGCGGCAGTCGTACGCAGCGCCGATCGCAGGGGACGGTTCATCTTTCCTCCCTGGGGGTTGCCGCTTGGGGACGGCGGGAGTTGGTGAAAGGAACTGTCAGTATTAGGTCACAAGATGGAGACAAACTTCAATAGATACATGGAAGATCATATTTCTCATGCGCGGTGGCGTGCACTCGCGGACAGCTTCTCCTGATCCGCGGGCGGGCAGCTGCAATGCCAAGGCGCTAGTCGCCGGTGAGCAGCGGATCGGCGGTCCTTCGCATCAACCGAGATCGGCCGACCTGCTCAGTGAAGCCCCAACGCCGGTAGAAGGGCATCAGATCCGGCTGGCAGACCAACTCGATGCTGCGTACGGTCGCCAGGCGAGGATGCCCCACGATGGCGTCCAGCAACATCGCGCCCAGGCCACACCCCCTCGAATCGGGCGCCACAATCACATCCAACAGCACCGCGAGGTACACGTCGTCGGTGATCACGCGGGCAAAGCCCACCAAGCGCCCGGACGCCCGGTGAACCAGGGCGAAGACCAGGCCGGACGCCGCCAGCATCCGGGTCACGTCGCCACCGGTCCGACCAGCGGTCCACCACGCCGAAGCGAACAGGTCCATCAGCTGCGGCAGACAGTCGGCTTCGACGGTCTCCCGCAACTCGATCTGCGAGACGTTCACGAGCGGCGGGACAGGAGGGCTCGGACCTGTTCTCGGGCGCGGTCGGTGATGTCCGGGCCATGCGTGATCGCGGCAGCTCTCGCCATCGACCGAGCCTATCGGGCATCACCGTCGATATGTCGGGTGCGAAAGCCCAATGCGTCCCGGCGTGTCGATCCGAGCGGTCCCCGTTCGTGTGGAGGGTGAAGGGTCGGCACCGGGCAGGCCCGACGGGTGAGGAGAAGCGGATGAAGCAGTACCTGATCAGCATGTACCAGCCGGCCGGCGAGGAAATGCCGGACCCGGAGTTCCTGGCCGAGGTGATGCGCAAGGTCGACGCGATCGGCCGGGAGCTGAAGGAGTCCGGGTCCTGGGTCTTCGGCAACGGCCTGCACGCGCCGGAGACCGCGACCGTGCTCCGTCCGCAGGGGGACGAGGTCCTGGTCACCGACGGGCCGTACGTCGAGGGGAAGGAGTATCTGGGCGGCGTCACCATCATCACCGCACCTGACCTCGACGCCGCCCTCGAATGGGGCCGCCGGTACGCCCTGGCCACCACCCTGCCGATCGAGGTGCGCCCGTTCCAGGGCGAGGTATGACCGTCCCCACCGACGTCGAACTCGTGTTCCGCGCGGAGTACGGGCGCGCGGTCGCCGTCCTGGTCCGCCTCCTCGGCGACATCGACCTCGCCGAGGAGGCGGTCCAGGAGGCGTTCGCCATCGCGGTCGACCGGTGGTCCGCCGACGGGCCGCCGCCGAGCCCGGCCGGTTGGATCATCACCACCGCGCGGAACCGGGCCGTCGACCGGCTGCGCCGCGAGGCGTCCCGCGCCGATCGGCACGCGCAGGCCGCCCTCCTGTACGCCCCCGATCCGCCGGCCGAGGAGGGTCCCGTGCGCGACGACCGGCTCCGCCTGATCTTCACCTGCTGCCACCCCGCGCTCGGCAGCGCCGCCCGGGTGGCGCTGACCCTGCGGCTCCTCGGCGGCCTGAGCACCGCCGAGATCGCCCGGGCCTTCCTGGTGCCCGAGTCGACCATGGCGCAGCGCCTGGTCCGGGCCAAGGCCAAGATCCGCGACGCCCGGATCCCGTACCGGGTGCCGCGGGACGCGGACCTGCCCGACCGGCTCCGGGCGGTGCTCGCCGTCGTCTACCTGATCTTCACCGATTGGCACACCGCCAGTTCGGGGGAGCGCCTGGTCCGCGCCGAGTTGTGCGCCGAGGCGATCCGGCTGGGCCGGCTGCTCGCCGAGCTGATGCCGGACGAGCCGGAGGCGCTCGGACTGCTCGCGCTGATGCTGCTCACCGAGGCGCGGCGGCCGGCGCGGACCGGGCCCGACGGGGCCCTGGTGCCGCTGGGCGAGCAGGACCGGGCTCGCTGGGACGCGACGCTGATCGCCGAGGGGCAGAACCTGGTCCGCCGCTGCCTGCGGCGCGACCGGCCCGGCCCGTACCAGATCCAGGCGGCGATCAGCGCCGTGCACAGCGACGCGCCCACCGCCGCCGACACCGACTGGGCTCAGATCCTCACCCTGTACGACCAGCTCATGGCGTACGCCCCCGGGCCGGTGGTGGCGGTGCACCGGGCCGTCGCGCTGGCCGAGGTGGCCGGACCGGCCGCCGCGCTGGCCCAGGTCGACACGCTGGACCTGGCCGGCTACCACGTCTTCCACGTGGTCCGCGCTGACCTGCTGCGCCGGCTCGGCCGGCGGGCCGAGGCCGCGCGGGCCTATGACGCGGCGATTGACCGCACCGACAACGCCGTCGAGCGGGCGCACCTGCGGCGCGCCCGCGACCTGCTGCGGAGTGACGCATGACCGCACCGCGGCGGGTCTGGTGGACGAATTGCGTCGGGGAGTCGCCCCGCCGGCACGACGGTCGGCTCGGGCTCGCCGACTGGGGCGCACTCACCGCGCCCGCCCCGGCCACCGGCTGAGCCGATCGGCGGGTCCCGCAACCGGGTGGCCGGTGGGAGCGTCTGAGGTGGACGATGGGCGCGTCCGGGGGGTGGGGGATGAACCGGAACCGGGTGTGGGGTTGGCTGCTCCTGGCGCTGCTCGCCACGCTGGTCGCGGGCGGCTGGCTACTCGTCTCCGATCTGCTCTGGACGGTGCCGGCACCACGGCTGGTGCTGGCCGCGGTCCTCGCGGTGACCGCCGCACCCGGTCTGGTGGCGTGGCGGCGGCGCGGCGACCGGTGGCCGCCGGTGGTGACCTTCCTGGTCGCCGCTCTGGTCGGCGTCGGCGTCGTGCAGAGCATCGAGCCGAGCACCGGGGTGGTGGCCCGGGTGCTCGCGGAAATCCCGGTGCCCCCGGACATGGCCAACCCGATCGACACGTCCGGCTGCCGGTGGTGCGTCGGGTTGCTGTCGCCACCGCCGGCACCCCACGCCGATCGGGGGGTAGTGACCACCGACCCGGACCGGCTCTGCCGGGAGATCGTCGCCCAGGCGCAGCGTTCCGGGTGGACCCTGCGCGGCTGGACGGACGCCCCCTTCGGCGCGTACCTGACCCGGCCGGCCCCGTTCGGCGCGTACGGCCTCGAGGTCACCGCCTACGAGTCCATCCCAGGATCGCCGGGAATTACCCAGGTGGGCGACCACTGGATCGGTCCCGCGGTGTGGCTGACGGTGATCGCGCATCCGCCGCGGGACGGCCGCGCGGTCCCGGTGGCGGGCCCGTCGCCCGGCGGCAGGTGATGGACCGTTTGAGGATCTTGCCGGGCCGTCAGTCCGCGTCCCACCCGGCCCGCGGCGGCTGCCCGCTCATTGGTCGTGCCCGGCGTCGGCTCGTCCGATCGGGGCGCGGAGGCCGCCGACGAAGAGCGCGACGAGCTGCTCCCCGACCTCCGCGAAGGACAGCGGCCCGCTCGGGTGGAACCAGGTGTGGATGTTGCCCAGGGCGCTGAGGAAGGTGTGGGTGACCACGGTCGCCGAGACGTCGGTTCGTACCGCGCCGGCGCGCTGGCCCTCGGCGACCAGGTCGCGGAGCAGCTCGTGGTACCGCCGTCGCTCGCGGCGGGTGGCCTCGGCGTGCTCGTCGTCGAGCAGGTGTGTCGATCGGGCCCAGACGGTGAGTTCGTCGAGATGCTCGGCGGTGTGCTCGACGACGTCGCGGGCCGCCGCGTGGATCCGCTCCTCGACCGGCCCGGCGCCCTCGACGATCTCCCGCAGCCGCCGCGTCTGCTCGGCCAGCAGGTCCCGGTAGATGCTGGTGAGCAGTTCCGACTTCGAGCCGAACCAGTGGTAGAGGGCACCCTTGGTGACCTCCGCCGTCGCCACGATCTCCTGGACGCTGGTCGCCTCGTAGCCGCGTCGGGCGAACAGCTCCGTCGCGGCCGCCACGACGCGCTGCCGGGCCGACCCGCGCGGCGCTCGCCGCCGCCCGTTGACGGGTCCGTCGGTCGGGGGAGCGTCGGCCGCCTCCGTCGCCGCGACGCTCACCGCGGCGCCAACTGCCGGCGGAGCTCCTGCCGGGCGACGTCGCGGACGTGCACCTCGTCCGGGCCGTCGGCGATGCGCAGCGTACGGGCGCCGGCGTACATCGCCGCGAGCGGGAAGTCGTCGGAGACGCCAGCCCCGCCGTGCACCTGGATCGCCCGGTCCAGGACCTCCAGCGCGACCCGGGGCGCCACCACCTTGATCGCGGCGATCTCGGTGCGCGCCGCCTTGGCGCCGTACCGGTCGATCATCCAGGCCGCCTTGAGCGTGAGCAGCCGGGCCTGCTCGATCGCCATCCGGGACTCGGCGATCTGCTGCTGCACCACGCCCTGCCGGGCCAGTTCCTGACCGAAGGCGACCCGTGAGGCGGCCCGGCGGACCATCAGGCTCAGCGCCCGCTCGGCCAGGCCGATGGCCCGCATGCAGTGGTGGATTCGGCCGGGGCCGAGCCGGGCCTGGGCGAGCGCGAACCCGCCGCCCTCCTCGCCGAGCAGGTTCGTCGCCGGCACCCGGACGTCGGTGAAGACGACCTCGCCGTGGCCGTGCTGGTCGTGGTAGCCGAAGACGGGCAGCGAGCGGACCACCTCGACGCCGGGGGTATCCACCGGCACCAGGATCATCGACTGTTGCCGGTGCCGGTCCGCCGACGGGTCGGTCTTGCCCATCAGGATCAGCACCGCGCAGCGGGGGTCGGCGATGCCGGTGGTCCACCACTTGCGACCGTTGATGACGTAGCTGTCGCCGTCCCGCTCGATCCGGGTGGAGATGTTGGTGGCGTCGCTGGACGCGACGTCCGGCTCGGTCATCGCGAAGGCTGATCGGATCTCGCCGGCGAGCAGCGGGCGCAGCCAGCGCTCCTGCTGCTCGTCGGTGCCGAACATGTGCAGGATCTCCATGTTGCCGGTGTCCGGCGCGGCGCAGTTGATCGCCTCCGGGGCGAGTTCGATGGACCGGCCGGTCAGCTCGGCGAGCGGGGCGTAGTCGACGTTGGACAGGCCGGAGACGTCGGGCAGGAACAGGTTCCACAGTCCACGGCGGCGGGCCTCGGCCTTCAGGTCCTCGACCACCGGCGGCAGGTGGTGCCGCGTGCCGGCGGCGGCCAGTTCGGCCCGCTGCGCCGCGTAGACCGGCTCGGCCGGGTAGACGTGCTCGTCCATGAACTCCTGGAGGCGCTTGAGGTGCTCGCTCGCCCGGGCGCTGGGTTCGAAGTCCACGAATGCCTCCCATTGACTCGCCGGCCGGCGGCTCGCTACCGTCGCCGGACGCGAACATACCGGCTGGTCGGTATGCCGTCCAGGGAGTGCGACGCGGCGCAGGTGAGGAGCACCAGGGTGAGCGTGATGGACCGGTTCCGCCTCGACGGGAAGGTCGCCGTGGTGACCGGCGCCTCGTCCGGCCTGGGGGTGTCGTTCGCCCGCGCGCTCGCCGAGGCCGGCGCCGACGTCGTGCTCGGCGCCCGCCGCGCGGAGCGCCTGCCGGAGACCGGGGCGCTGGTCGAGGCCGCCGGCCGGCGGTACGCGGCGCGCGCCACCGACGTCCGGGAACCGGCGGACTGCGCGGCGCTGATCGCCACCGCGATCGAGCACTTCGGCCGGGTCGACGTGCTGGTCAACAACGCCGGGGTCGGCACCGCCGTGCCGGCCACCCGGGAGACGCCGGAGCAGTTCCGCGCCGTCGTCGACGTCAACCTGATGGGCAGCTACTGGATGGCCCAGGCCTTCGCCCGGGCCGCCACCGACGGCGGGGCGATCGTCAACATCTCCAGCGTGATCGGGCTGCGCACGGCCCACCTCCCGCAGGCCGCGTACGCCTCCAGCAAGGCGGGGGTCATCGGGCTCACCCGCGACCTGGCCGCCCAGTGGACCGGCCGCAAGGGCATCCGGGTCAACTGCATCGCCCCCGGCTTCTTCCGCTCCGAGATGAGCGACCAGCTCCCGCCGGAGACGTTGACGATGGTCGAGCGGACGGCGCCGGCCGGCCGCCTCGGCGAGCACGAGGAACTCGCCGCCACGCTGATCTGGCTGGCAAGCGACGCCTCCTCGTACGTGACCGGCGTGACCGTGCCGGTCGACGGCGGTCTGGTCATGCCCTGACAGCACTGTCCCCGTCACCGTGCACCCCACCGATGACCATCGCCGATTCACGCTGACCGAGTACACCGGGCCGGCTCGTCGGCCGGTCGAAAATCGCCTCGACCTCCGGAGAGCGCATCGCTGAGTCAGTCGTCGCGTAGGCGGCGCAGGATCCGGCCCAGCTCGGCCCGGTCGTCCTCGCTGAGGCTGCCGAAGAAGCGGTCCGCCTCGGCGGCGCGGGCGACGCGGATCGCCTCGCCGATCCGGCGGCCCTCGTCGGTGGGCGCGACCAGGGTGGCCCGCCGGTCGGCGGGATCCGCCTGCCGCTCGACCAGCCCCCGCTCCTCCAGCCCGTCCACCACCTCGGTGGTCGAGCGGGGCGCGATGTGCAGGTGGTCGGCGAGCGCGCTGAGCCGCATCGGGCCGTGCCGCATCAGCACCGCGAGCGCCCGGGCGTGCCCGGGGTTGATCTCCCACGGTTCGAGGGTGCGCTTGGCCTGGTGGCGCAGCCGTCGGGCCACCGCCCAGAAGGTCTCCGCCAGGCTCTCCTCGTCGCTGTCGCTCACCGGAATACGGTAGCAGCACTTCTTGTTGCAACCTCATGATGAGGTAACCTCAGCAACATCCCCCGGACGGAAGTGAGCATCCCTTGGACGGATTCCGAGAGGGCCGCGGAGGCGGCCGCACCACCGTCACCGCCGCCGAGAAGGCCCAGGCCCGGAAGGTTCCCCTGCGCCGGGTCGGCGGGCTCTTCGCCGCCCACCGCGGCCAACTCGCCGTGGTGGTGGCGACCATCGTGGCGTCGTCGGTCATCGCCATGGCGTCGCCGTTCCTGCTCCGTACCGTGATCGACCGGGCCCTGCCGGAGCGCGACCTGACCCTGCTCGCCTGGCTGGTCGCGGGCATGGTGGGGGTGGCCGCGGTGACCGCCGTGCTCGGCGTGGCGCAGACCTGGATCTCCACCCGGGTGGGACAGGAGGTGATGCACCGGCTGCGGACCGACGTCTTCACCCACCTCCAGCGGCAGTCGATCGGGTTCTTCGTCCGCACCCGCACCGGTGAGGTGCAGTCGCGGATCACCAACGACATCGGCGGCATGCAGACGGTGGTCACCTCCACCGCCACCTCGATCGCCGCCAACCTGACCACCGTGGTCGCCACGGCGATCGCCATGGTGGCGCTGAGCTGGCGGCTCTCGCTCGTGTCGGTGGTCGTGCTGCCGCCGGCCATCTGGCTGACCCGCCGGGTCGCCCGGCTGCGCCGGGAGATCACCGCCCAGCGCCAGCGGGAACTGGCCGACCTCAACGTCACCGTCGAGGAGGGGTTGTCGATCAGCGGCGTGCAACTCGCCAAGACCCTGGGCGCCGGGGCGGCGCTGGTCGACCGGTTCACCGCCTCCTCGACCCGCCTGGTCGACCTGGAGCTCCGCTCCGAGCTGGCCGGCCGCTGGCGGATGGCCTCGATGACGGTGATCTTCGCCGCCATCCCCGCCGTCATCTACCTCGGAGCCGGCCTGCCCGGCACCGCCGGCACGCTCACCATCGGCACCCTGGTCGCCTTCACCGCCCTGCAGGGCAGCCTGTTCCGCCCGCTCATGGGCCTGCTCAACGTGGGCGTCTCACTGACCGCCTCGCTGGCGCTCTTCGCCCGGATCTTCGAGTACCTAGACCTGCCCGTCGAGGTGGCCGACCCGCCGCGGCCGGCGGCCGTCGACCCGGCGCGGGTCCACGGCCACCTGCGCTTCTCCGACGTCACCTTCAGCTACCCGGGCAGCGACACCGCGGCCGTGGCCGGGGTCAGCCTGGACGTCCCGGCCGGCACCAGCCTGGCCCTGGTGGGGGAGACCGGCTCCGGCAAGAGCACCCTGGCGGCACTGATCAGCCGGCTGCACGACCCCGACGCCGGCCGGATCACCATCGACGGCGTCGACCTGCGCGACCTGCGCCTGACCGACCTGGCCGCCGTGGTCGGCGTGGTCAGCCAGGAGACCTACCTGCTGCACGCCAGCGTGCGGGAGAACCTGCGGTACGCGCGGCCGGACGCCACCGACGCCGAGATCGAGGCCGCGGCCCGCGCCGCGCAGATCCACCACCTGATCGCCGCGCTCCCCGACGGGTACGACACGATGGTCGGCTCCCGCGGCCACCGGTTCTCCGGGGGCGAGAAGCAGCGGCTGGCCATCGCCCGTACGCTGCTGCGCGACCCGCGGATCCTGGTGCTGGACGAGGCGACCAGCGCGCTGGACACCGAGACCGAACGCGCGGTGCAGCGGGCCTTCGACGAGCTGGCCCGGGGCCGCACCGTGATCACCATCGCGCACCGCCTCTCCACGGTCCGCGACGCCGATCAGATCGCCGTGCTCGACCACGGCCGGATCGTCGAGTCCGGCACCCACCAGAGCCTGCTCGACCGCGCCGGCCGGTACGCGTCGCTCGCCGCCTGAGCGCCGCCCGCACCCGCCCGGCAGGTCAGGCCCCCTCGTAGCGGTGGCGCCAGAGCACGCCGTCGTCGTCGGTCCGCAGCCAGGTCCCGTCGCCGAGCGGCTCCAGGTCGTACGCGTGCCGGGTCTCCGCCGGGAACCCGCCCCGGACCTCCCCGGTGCGGACGTCGACCAGGTGGTGCCGGTACCACTCCTGCTCGGTCTCCTCGTCCTCGCCGGCGACGGCGACGACCGCGGCGTCCCCGTCGAGGTAGCCGCCCGCCCACTCGACGAACGCGTCGCCGCACTCGTGGCCGAAGGCGGCCAGCGGAACCCGGACCGCCACCGCGCCGTCCGGCCAGGTGTGGAAGGCGGCGTCCTCCTGCTCGTGGTGCACGGTCATCACGTGCCGCCCGTCGGGCGCGAAGCCGATCACCGTGCGGTCGCCGTCCCACAGGTCGTCGCTCAGCTCGATGCCGGCCTCCGTCAGGCGCCCGCGGAACACCCGGGAGCCGTCCTGCCCCTCGCCGACGTCCAGCAGCATGTGCACACCGTCCGGCTCGGCGAAGTGCTCCCCGCCGTGGCCGACGCTCGGCAGCTCGACGTCGGCCCGGAGGTCGCCGGTCGCGGCGTCGACCACCAGCCAGCGGTCCAGCCCGTCGCCGCGCATGGCCATCGCGTCCGGCCGGTAGATCCACACCAGCCGCTCGTCCACGGAGAACGCGCAGGAGACCCGGGCGTTGAGGATCCCCTGTTCCGGCCGCGGGCCGAAGTCCAGCCGCCAGAGCGTACGGCCGTCCCGGTCGACGCACCGCACGTCGTCGGTCGTCGCGTACACCAGCCGGCGCAGGTCACGGGTCACCGCCCAGCCCTCGATGCGGCCGTCTTCGCCGCTGAGGTCGAAGACGGCGGCGGGGGAGAGCCGGCCCGTCACGGCCGGGTCGGAGAGGTCGTACGCGTGCATCCGACCATCGACGAGGCGGGCGCTTACCGGGGGGATCACGGTCATGACGGGTGAGGCTAGACCAGGGGTGCGACGGGCGCTGGTACCGGAAAGACACCCGATCTCCAAGACATGAGTTGCACGTCCATGGTGGGTACAGTGGCGCGGTGCATAACGGAGTGCAGGCGCAGGTGCCGGTGCTGTACGTCGCGGACGCCGACCTGGCGCGGCCGTTCTACGAGTGTTTCGGCTACCTCGAGATGCGCTCCGGCGGCGACGGCGACTCCCGCTGGTCCTACCTGCGGTGCGGAGAGCTGACCCTGCTGCTGGCCGAGGTGAAGCCGCGCCTGGTCACCGTCGCGCTGCCCCTGCTCGTCTACCTCTACGTCGGCGACCTCACCGCCACCATGGAGCGGCTGACCGCCGCCGGGCACACCGTCGAGCGGGTCGGCTACCCCGAGCACGCCCCCGGCGGCGAATGCCGCACCACCGACCCCGACGGCAACGTGGTGGTCTTCGGGCAGCGCCGGGCCGCCCCCGAGCAGTCCCGAGGTCCCGAGTCCGGCAAGGAGGCGCGCTTCTCGCTGATCCGGGAGGCCGCCGCGGCGGTCAGCCGGCGCGGTGTCGCCCCCGCCCGCTGCCAGATCGGCGGCCCGCACGGCGAATCCTGCCCCGAGCCCGCCGAGGTCAAGCTCGCCGACCCGTGGGGCGACACGGTGTGGGGCTGCCTGGCCCACGCCGAGGAGACGCTGCTCAACGTCCGCGGCGCGTTCCTGGCCACCGAGGACGGCCTGGGCCTGGGCGCCTTCCTGCGCGGCCGCCAGCCCCGACCGGACCAGGTGCCGCAGACCTGACCGTCCGGACGTCAGCCCCGGTCGAGGCGGGACGCCAGGTCGAGGGCGGCCCGGATCGGGTCGTCCGCCCAGCGGCTGGCGAACACGTCGTACAGCCGCCAGCCGGCTCGGGTCAGCGTCCGCTGCCGCTCCACGTGCGCCGACACCCCCTCCGGGTGCACCGCGCAGATCACCCCCACGGCGTCCGCGTCCGCACCCACGCAGAGGTCGACCCGCCACCGGCCCACCGGATAGCCGGGCCGCACCGGCAGCCCGAGCCGGCGCAGTTCCTCCGCCAGCGCGGCGGTCCAGCCCGTCACCGGTTCCGCGTCGGGTGCGACCGGCGGCCGTCCCGCGTACGCCAGGTAGTCGCCCACCAGCCCCTCGGGCGACCGCAGGGAGGTGACCACGGTCAGGCGCGCGCGAGCCCGGGTGACCAGCACGTTGAACAGGTTCGGCTCGGCCACGAACCGGTGCCGCGACGGCGGGTCGCCGTCCACCAGCCCCAGGGAGGCGATCACCACGTCCGCCTCGCTGCCCTGGAACGCGTGCACGGTGCCCGACCGCAGGCCGAGACGCTCGATCTCGTCGACGTCGAACGCGGCCAGCAGCCCGGCCTCCAGCGCGTCCGCCTGCGCCCGGAACGGGCTGACCACCGCGATCCCGCCGTCCGGCGGGCCGGCGGCGAGCCGCCGGACGAGGTCGAGGGCGGCGGTGACCTCGGCCTGGTTGACGCCGTCGACCACCGACGCGTCGGCGACGGTCAGCACGTCGATGACGTCGGCGCGCTCGTTGCGCGGATGCCGGGTGACCAGCTCAAGCCGATCCTGGTAGAACCGGCGGGCGGAGAACTGGATCAGGTGCGGGACGGACCGGTGGTGCTCGCCGAGCCAGGTGACCGGTGCGGCGCCGGCCGCCACGTCGAACGCCATCGACCGGCGCACGTCGAGCCGGTCGCCGAACCGGTCCAGACCGTGCCGGTGCAGGGTGCTGGCGACGTCCACGTCGGCCACGAACGACACGAACCGCAACTGCCGGGGATCGCCGGCCACCAGCGCGCGCCGCGCCCGGGCCAGCACCGGGGCGGCCCGGAGCTGGTCGATGTGCGCCGCCTCGTCGAGCACCACCAGGTCGAACATCCCGGCCACCGGCGGCAGCAGGTCCTCGACGTCGGTGACCGTGCCCACCCAGAGCGGCAGCGCCCGCACCAGCGCCTCGGCGTCCAGCCCGGCGAGCAGTTCTCGCCGGCGGTTCCGGCCGGCCCGCAGCGCGGCGCCCAGCCCGCTGGTCGCGCGCCGCGCCGCGCCGGTCCACCGGCGGGCGCTGGCCGACCGGTGGCGCATCGCCGTGCCGACGGCGCCGGCCAGCGCGGCGTCCGCCTCGGCCAGGCTGCGCCAGGCGGCCGCCAGGTCGGTGCCGCCGGTGGCGGCCAACCGGGCCGCCCCCCGTACCGCGGTCGCCGCCGCCACCGCGGCCCGCACCCGGTCCACCGGTACGTCGGTGCCGCCCACCAGCCGCCGCAGCCGCTGCCCGGCGCGGGCCCGCCGCCAGCGCCGCCACCAGCTGTCGCCCCCGCGGGTGGCGTCGGCCAGCGCGGACCGGACCGCGGCCAGGTCGGTGTCCGGGTCGAACACGTCCGGCACGTCCCGGCTCAGGGCGGGCAGCAGCGGCTGCCAGCCGGGCAGCATGGCGGCCAGGCGTTCCTCCTCGAGGGCGGCGACCACGCCGGCCGACACGGCCGTCACCCGGTCCCGGGCGGTCGCCACGGCGGCCTCGTCGGCGCGCAGCGTGGCGTCGTCCACCCCGATCGCCGCGCCGCCGGCCAGGTCGGCGGCGATCGCCTCGCGGCGCTCGGCGTCGCCGAACAGCACCGGCGTCGGCCCGGGGTGGCGGCGCAGCAGCTCGCCCAGCACGTCGGCGGCGTGCACCGACTGGGTGGCCACCAGCACGGATCCGCCCCGGTCCACGGTGTCCAGGGCGGCGGCGACCAGGGCGTGACTCTTGCCGTTGCCGGGCGCGCCCGAGACGACCACGACCGGCTCGGTCCTCGTGCGCCGGACCACGTCCCGCTGGGCCGCGTTCAACGGCAGCGGCGACAGCACCTCGGCATCGTCGGCTGGGATGTCTGGCGGCCCACCCTCGGCGACTTTCTCCAGGTAGAGCCGGCTCAACGCCGTGTCCGCCAGCCCGGGGCGGCCCGCCCAACCGAGCAGGGTGTCGCGCAGCCGGCCGGCGAGCACGTCGCGGGTCGTGAAGAGCGCGGCGGCGGCGACCGCGGTGAGCTGGCCGTCGTCGATGCTGCGCGGCGGCTTCGCCAGCACCGCCTCCAGCTTCAGGCCGGCGGCCTCGGCGGCGGTGGTGATCCAGGCCGTGGTCCCGGCCGCGGTCAGCCAGCCCGGCCCGGCGAGCCCCGGGGCGGCCTCCAGCCGGGCGGCGAGTTCCCGGTCGTCGATCAACGAGGTCAGTTCCAGGTCCCCGGCCGGCACGATGCGGTAACCGCGGAGGGTGCGGTCCAGGCGTACCGGCTAGGCCAGCAGCGGCAGGCGGACCCGCCGGCGGCCGCCGTCGAGGTCGGCTCCGCCGACGACGAAGGCCAGGCCGCGCCGCAGGATCCGCTCGTCGCGGTGCAGCGCGTCCAGGGCCGCGAGCCGGTCCAGCCGGGCACCACGCGGCCCCCGGTCGGGGCCGGGCAGCCAGATCAGCGGACGGCCGGCACCGGACACGTCGAAGGTCCGCTCGGCGCCGGCCGGGGCCAGGTCGGCGAGCGCGGTGAGGATCCTCGCCGCCTCCATCGCCCGCCGATTCTGCCGTACGTTGGCCCGGGCGGCCTGCCGCCTGCGGCTCAGGCTTCGGAGGGCCCGCCGTTCTCCGGATCACCCTGCGCGGGCGACGCGTCGCCCGCCTGCGGCGACGCCGGCTCGCCGGGACTGGGACGCGGTGGACGGGCGGCGGGTGGCTGAGGCAAGGGGTTGAGCAGAAGCTCCTCCATGATGGAGTCCGGTTGGGCGCCACGCTGCTTCCCCGCCTGTCGCGGCGCGGCTTCCGCCTCCCGCTGGCGCGGTGGGTGCTCCTCCCGCAGCGCCTCCGGCATGCCGGCCTGCGCGGCGCCGTCGTCCACCCGCTCCGCCGAGTCGCGTTTGCGCCGATCCTCGGCGTACTCCGCCCGCCGGCGGTCGAGGTCGCGCTGCCAATCCAGGGCGATGCGCTGGTCCCAGTACGGCTGCAGCAGTTTGCGGACCGGCTCGTCCAGGTGCACGGAAACCTCCGGCTCACAGGTGAACGTGACGCCGCCGCGCTCGTAGCCCCAGGGCAGCGCGTCGTCGCCGGTCAGTGCGGCCTCCAGCGCGATCGCGAGCTCACGCGGGCGGTCCGGCGGGATCTCCGCGGCGCACCGGCGGGCGATGCGCCGCAGCCGTTGCGTTGCATGGGGCTGGAAGTAGTCGACGTACCAGCCGAAGAGTTCCGGCCGCGCGTTGTCGGAGGACCAGGTGAACGTGGCGCCGACGACGAAGTTGTACACCTGACCCTGCGCCGGCACCGGCAGGGTCGGGGACACCCGCCGGACGACGAGGGCCACCGCCGGGGGTTCCGGTTCCTGGTCCGGCCAGCGCAGCTGGTTCAGGACGGGCTGGGCCGCCTTCCACCACTCCTTCGCCCTGCGCCGCGTCGTCGTCCGGAGTTCCCGGGCGCGGGTGAGCCACCGCTCCCGCCGGTCCTGCGCCGGCTCCGGAGGTTCCGGGACCTGACCGCTCTCCGGGGTCTCGCCGGCGCCGGCCGCTGGGCTGGTGTCGTCCGTCTCGCCAGCGTGGGAGCCGTCGTCGGCGCCGGACGTCCCGGTCATCGCACCCCTCTCCGGTCGAGCAGCCGCGCGCCCGGCCGTACGGTGCGTGGCCGGTGCGGTCGGGTGAGGGGTGAGCGGGCCGCCCGTCGGCGCTCCGCCGTCCCACGCTAACAAGTCGGCACGGCGGCGGACGGCAGCCGCGCGGGCGGCGGGGCGTCGCACCGGCATCTTCGGGTTGACGGTGCCGATCAGTCAGCCGAGCCGGAAGGCACCACCCAGGCGGTTGGTTGCCCGGTGACTGCCGTGATCATGTCGAAGTCACCGTCGTAGTGCAGCACCGTTGCGCCGTGCCGTTCGGCGGTGGCGGCGATCAGCAGGTCTGCCATTGACAGAGCGCGGTGGTTGCCCTTGTGCAGCGCCTGGACCTGGACGTCGATCGCCCGGTCCCATGTCTCGTCCGGCATTGCCAGCCACTCGAAGCCGCCGAGCAGCCAACGCACACGCTGCGCCTCCTTGCCCGAGCGGGCGCTGTGGATCACCTCGATCTCCACCGCTCCACACACGGCGAGCAGCCCTCTGTCCGACAACTCGTCAAGCACGGGGGCCACGGTCGGCTTGGGCCAGCGGGCGAGCGCCGACTTGTCGAGGAGGTAAAGTTCCCGGCTCACGCCGCGTCCGGCTTGGCGGCGCCCGTTCCACCGGTCAGGTCGGGAAGCCCACCGGTCTTGAGCCAATCGGCGAACTCGCGCCGCTTTTCCCGATTGACGACCGCCGCAAGAGCAGCGTTGACAGTCGCCTTCTTCGTCGTGGTACCGAGGATCTTCGACGCTTCCGCGAGCAGGTCGTCGTCAACGTCCAGGATCGTTCGTGACATGGTACGGACCTCTCTGCCGACAGCCGGCCAGAACCGATGATATCAAGAATTCCTCTAGCTGATATCAATGCGCTTCCGGCCAGGAAGTGTCCCGACGGTCTGCCAGGATGACGGCATGAGCACACCACAGTTCCCGAAGGGTGCCCCGACGTGGGTTGACATCGGCACGACCGACATTGCGGGTGCCGTCGCCTTCTACACCCGGCTCTTCGGCTGGGAACACCGGGATTTCGGACCCGACGCGGGCGGCTACGGAGCGTTCCTCAAGGGCGGCCGGCAGGCGGCCGGGATCGGCCCGGCGGCGGATCCGGAGCGCGGCACGTCCTGGGCGACCTATCTCGCTACCGACGACGCGACGGCGACCGCTGCCGCCGCGGAGGCCGCCGGCGCAAAGGTGATCATGGCGCCGATGCAGGTGATGGACCAGGGCAGCATGGCGGTCCTGCGCGACCCGACGGGCGCGTACGTCTCGATCTGGCAGCCCGCCAGGCACCGCGGTGCCGAGGTCACCGGCGAGCACGGCAGCTTCACCTGGGCGGAGCTCATGACGAGCGACATCGCGGCGAGCAAGGCGTTCTACGCCTCGGTCTTCGGGGTCACGACGCGTGACGTGGCAATGGGCGGCGACGAGACCTACACACTCATCGAGGCCGGTGGGCAGCCCGTGGCGGGGGCCATGCAGATCAGGCCCGACTGGGGCCCGATGCCCTCGCAGTGGAGCGTCTACTTCGCCGTCGACGACTGCGACGCCACCGCGGACCTGGCCATCTCACTGGGCGCGACGGAGATGATGCGGCAGGACTCGCCCGCTGGGCGATTCGCCACGCTCACCGACCCGCAGGGCGGCGCCTTCTCGATCATCAAGAACGAACCGAACTTCTCCATGTGACGCCGCGGCCGACCGCTCCGGGCGCGGGGTGGTGACAGCGCGACCGAGGCCGGCGAGTTGGACAAAGATCTCGCGCCGGTCGGTCGCCCGGCCGCGCCGGTCGATGGCGTAGCCGGTCAGCCAAACCCAGCCGGTGTAGGTCGGCCGGGGGCAGACCGAGACGACCCGAAAGGTCAGGGCGCGGTCGCCGGCGAACTGCACCGAGGCCCGGCCGTCGATCCGCAGCAGGTCTCCGGGTTGCGGTCGCACCGCTACCAGGGGCCTTCGTTCGGTGGCCGGCACTCGCGGGCGTGCATGGTCTGCCAGTCACGCAGCGCCCGCTTGAGCCGGTCGTTCTCCTCGCCGAGCAGGCGTATCCGCCGGTGGAGGTCGATCAGTTCGTCGGCGACCATGGCCTGGAACTCGCGTACCTGATCGGGGGCGAGGCCCCGGCGGCGCGCGTCGAACGTGCGCGTCCGCACCTCGTGTGGGGTCAACCGGTCCGGATGCCCGGTCCCGTAGGGCTGGCCACCTCGATACACCTGGGCCACGTCGGTCCTTTCCGGGGCAGGCGGGAGCGCGGAGGGTCGGTGCGGTGGGTCTGGAAGGGCGGGCCGTCCGCACGCCGGCCGCGGGCGGCCCGCCCGCTCCGCCGCCGCAGCTCAGTTCGGCGGTACGACAGCGGAGCAGTCCGGTGGGTCGGGACGGGCACGCGCACCCGCCCCAACCGGGGGGATGCCTCTGCTCCTTGTTGCCACGCAAGGGGAGAGGCAGGCATCAACTTAGCTGTCCCAGTCGTCTGAGTCAAACGATGAGTTGTTGTGAGGTGTCGGTGCGTGATCGAATTGGCGTGCCACGCAGGGGGAGTCATGCCGATCACCGCCGACTACATCCGCATCGCCGATGAGATCGTCGCCGACATCAGAGCCAAGAAGCTCAAGCCGGGAGACAAGCTGCCCTCGATCGCGCAGCTCGCCGCGATGCACCACGTGAGCCCTTCGACCGTCAAGCAGACTTACGTGCGGCTCGAGGCGCTGCGAGTGATTTGGCGTCACCAGGGCAAGGGCATCTTCGTGAACGATCCGAAGCTCTGGATGCGCGAACCCTGATGTTCCGACGGCCTGACGGGTAGCCGACAGTATCGACGGCGACGCCGCTGAGTGTCGGACCCGGGCGGGAGACTGGCCTCCCGCCGCCGGAGGTGTCCATGCCGTACGTCAGGTCGCACACCAGGAAAAACGGCGCCCGAGTTCGAGCGCACTACCGGAAGCGCCGCCGCGCGGGATGGGCGTCGCGCCCGCGTCGGCGGCGCGGCTCCGGTCAGTCGAGCGTCAATCTGGGTCTCGGGGTCGCCGCACTGGGGGCGGTGGCGCTGGTGGTCCTGGTCGTCGACTTCGTCGGGCGGCACCCGTACTGGTCGGGGTTCCTCGCCGTGCTCGTCGCCGCGGCAGGGGTGGTGGCGGCAGTGCTGGTGAACCGCGAGCGCGGTCGGCGTCGGGCAGCGCAGGCCGAGCGGGACCGGCTGATCGCGGTGACCGACGCAATGAGCGGCGCTGAGTTCGAGCAGTGGTTCGGTCGCCTCCTCACCGCCTCCGGCTTCCGCCAGGTACGCGTCTGCGGCGGTGCCGGTGACCGGGGCGCGGACGTCACGGCGGTCGCCCCTGACGGCCGCCGGGTGGTGGTGCAGTGCAAACGGCAGGGCCCGAGCAACCGCGTGGGGAGCGCGGCGATCCAGCGCTTCGCCGGCACCTGCCGGGAGATCCATCGCGGCGAGCTGTGCCTGATCGTGACCAACGGCTTCTTCACCAACGGCGACGGCGTCCACCTGGCCCACCGACTCGGGATAACACTGGTCGACCGGCGGGCCCTGGAGATCTGGGCCTTGACGCACCGCCCGCCGTTCGCGGTGTCCTGACGACACGGCCGTGCCGCGCCGTATCGCATCGAAGAAACGTCATTTGTGGATGTTCGGCCAGTGCCGACCGTCCTGATGAGCTGGTCGGATGGCAGGACGAACACCGCCGTTCGACGACAGGAGGGACCGTGCGCACACCATCGCGTGCGACGACGGGGACCGCCGCGCTGCTACTCGCGGCCGGGCTGGTCCTGACCGCAGGAGCTGGCGGCCAGGCGGCACCCCGGGAGGAGATCCGGACCCAGGCGCAGCCCGGCCACCTGCCGGGTGACAGCCACGACAGCAAAGCCAAGGACAACCGCAAGGGGCGGACCGCGCCCACCGACCGGCAGCGGGACCGGGCCGCCGCGCTCGGTGCCCGCGTCCGCTGGACCGACTTCGGCACCCCCGCCACGCTGACCGCGAGCGACCGGCCGCTCGCCACCGGGCTGCCCGCCGACCCGGCCACCGCGGCGCGGGCGTACGTGGCGGCCAATCGGGACCTGCTGGGGCTGACCGCCGACGGCGCCGCGGCCCTGGAGCAGTTGACCGTCGCCCCGATGGGCGACGGCGCCACCGTGCTGTTCCGGCAGCGCTTCGGCGACCTGCCGGCCGCGGTGGACGGCGTCCTCGCGGTCGGCGTACGCGACGGGGTGGTCTGGCACGTCAGCTCGTCCCTGGCCCGGGACGGCGGGGCCCCGGCCCCGGCCACGCTCAGCGCCGAGCAGGCGCGGCGGGCGGCCGTCGCAGACTCCGGGCTGACCGACCCGACGATCCTGCGTACCTCGCTGGTCGCGGTGCCGACCGCCGACCGGGGCGCGCGGGCCGCGTACGAGGTGGTCCTCGGCGCGGACGCCTCCGGCGCGGACCCGGCGGCCTTCGCCACCTACGTGGACGCCCGGGACGGCAGCGTGCTGGTCCGTGCGGACCTGGTCGACCACGACTCGGACAACCCCTCGTGGGACGTGTTCACGAACACGCCGTCGGTCGACAAGTCCTCCACCGACACCCGGGTGCGCTGGTGCTTCCAGCCCGGGGCCGGCTGCAACGAGGTGGTCGGCACCTCCGCCTCGCTGCCCTGGGACGTGAACCCGGCCACCGGGACGTCCACCAACACGACGAAGGGCAACAACGCGATCGCGGTGCAGAACTGGTTCAGCAACGACCCGTTCAGCGTGGGCACCGAGACCGCCACGCCGCGCCCCGACCGCAACTATGCGTACCCGTGGGCCAACCAGTGGTACGAGCAGAAGTGCAGCCCGGACACCTTCACCTCGCCGCAGGCCAACGACATCGACGCGGCCCGGGCGAACCTGTTCGCGATGCACAACCGGATGCACGACTGGTCCTACCACCTGGGCTTCACCGAGGCGACCTGGAACCTCCAGCAGGACAACCTGGGCCGCGGTGGGCTCGGCAACGACGCCGAGCAGGGCAACGCCCAGGCCGGTGGGGTCAGCGGCGGCCCGCCGAACTTCGCCGCCCGGGACAACGCCAACCAGATCACCCCGCCGGACGGCATCGCCCCGACCACCAACATGTACCTGTGGCAGCCCATCGCCGGCTCCTTCTACGCGCCCTGCGTGGACGGTGACTTCGACATGTCGGTCATCGCCCACGAGTACGGCCACGCGATCAGCAACCGCATGATCGCCGGCCCGAACGCCGGGGTGAGCTCGCCGCAGGGGATGAGTGAGAGCTGGTCGGACCAGCTCGCCATGGAATACCTCTACGAGCACGGTTACGCGGCGCCCGGCCGGCGCGGCTTCACCATCGGCGAGTACACCACCCGCGACCCGGACGCGGGCATCCGCAACTACAACATGAGCGACAGCCCGCTCAACTACAGCGCGATCGACTACGACTTCGTCGGCCTCCAGGTGCACGCGTCCGGCGAGGTGTGGTCCGCGACCAACGCCGACATCCGGACCGCGATGATGAAGCGGTACGGCGCCGGCGACGCGGCCCTGCAGAAGTCCTGCGCCAACGGGGCGACGCCGGTGACCGCCTGCCCGGGCAACCGGCGCTGGATCCAGCTGGTCTTCGACTCGTTCCTGCTGATGGCGGTCAGCCAGGTCAGCATGGTCGACGCCCGGGACGCGATGCTCGCCGCCGACCGGATCCGCTTCGGCGGGGCCAACCAGGACCTGCTCTGGAACGCCTTCGCCGCCCGGGGCCTCGGTGAGGCCGCGGCCAGCGTGGGCAACGGCGACGTCAACCCGACGCCCGGCTTCACCTCCCCGTACGCGGACGAGGCGACGCTGACCTTCAAGCCTGTCGACGACGACGTGCTGGTGCCGGGGGCGCAGCTGTTCGTGGGCCGCTACCAGGCCCGCGCCGTGCCGGTCGCCGACACCGACCCGGCCACCCCGCTCACCGACCAGGTGCGCCTGGTCCCCGGCACGTACGAGTTCGTCGTCCGTGCCCCGGGCCACGGGCACGTCCGGGTCGGCCCGGTCACCGTCAACGCCGGCCAGGTCCGCGACCTGCCGGTGAAGCTGCGCCGCAACCTCGCCTCCACCGCCGCTGGCGCGACGGTCAGCGGGGACGGGATCAACCTGGCCCGGATCGCGGACGACGACGAGACCACCGACTGGGCCTCGCTCGGCTCGCCGGTCGCCGGCCGGCAGGTCACCGTCGACCTGGCCGGCGGCACCCAGCAGGTCCGCCGGGTGCAGGTCAGCGCGATGCTCCGCCCGCCGGTCGCCGGTGACCCGGACGCCGGCACGCAGAGCCGCTTCTCGGCGCTGCGCCAGTTCCGGGTCCTCGCCTGCACGGCGGCGGACGGCGTGACCTGCGCCGACGCGGCCGACTTCCAGGTGGTCTACACCAGCGCGGCGGACGCCTTCCCGTCGGTGGCGCCCCGGCCGCGGGCCCCGGAGCTGATCATCCGGTCGTTCGACATCCCGCGGACCAAGGCGACCCACCTGCGGGTCGAGGTGGTCACCAACCAGTGCACCGGCGCGCCCGACTACGCCGGTGAGCAGGACGCCGACCCGCGGGCGGCGACCGACTGCGCCACCGCCAGCCCGCAGGCGAACAACGTGCGGATCGCCGAGTTCCAGGCGTTCGCGCAGTAGGCGAACGGGGTGCGGGTGGGCGGCGTCCGCCGCCCACCCGCACCCGTGCTCATGCACTTCTACCGGCTCTGACGGCGGCGGTCGGGTCGGACCGCCCCGGCGGCCCGGCCCGACCGACCGGGAAGGAAGGACGGATGGCCGCAGTCCACCCGCCGGCCTGGCTCGCGTTCGACAACGGGTCCGACGTGGCGTCGACCGCGCCCGCCCTGGCCGGGTTCGGCGCCCGTGACCGGGCGGGTCTCTTCGACGCGCTGACCGCAGCGCTCGCCCTGCCCGACTGGTTCGGGCGCAACTGGGACGCGCTCGCCGACGTGCTGGCCGAGCGGCTCGACGCCGGACCGCTCACCCTGGTCGTCGACGACGCGGGAGACCTGCTGGCCGACGAGCCGCCCGCGCAGATCGGCACCCTGCTCGACGTGCTCGGCGGGGTCGCCGCCGGCGGGCACCACTCGCTGCGGGTGGTGCTGCGCGACCGGGCGAACCGGCTACCCGCGCTGCGGCACCGGATCGCCGTCGCCCTGGACGGCCACGTCGGCGCCCCACCGCCCGACCCACGCTGACCACCCCGCGCCGCGCCCGCACGGCCCCGGCCGTCCAGTGAAGCCCTCATTCACGGAAATAGTGCCTTCAACTCGAAGAATGGGCACTCTTTCCGGGAATATGCGCGGATCTTGAGCGCGCCGGCGGGGGGCGGTTAGTTGGGGTGGTCGAGGATGGCGCTGAAGCGCTCCTCGGCCAGGTCGAGCTGGGCGAAGATGTGCCGCTTCACCGGGGCGGACAGCGGCGTGTCGGGGCGGGCGATGAGGTCCCGGTAGACCGGCACCAGCGGCCGGTACTTGGCCGCCGACCGGGCCACCTTCGGCCCGATCGTGTGGATCACGCCCACCCCGTTGTCGGTGAAGTCCGACACCTTGATCACCCGGGCCCACGGCTCCCGGTCCAAGCTGGCCGCGACGTGCTCGCGATACTGCGCGTGGCGGTCGCGCCCCGGGTCGTACGCCGGGTTGGTGACCGCGCCGACCAGGCGGGCGACGCGCGGGCCGAACCGGGAAGACAGCGCGGCCAGCGCCGCCGTCGTCGGGTCACCGGCGACGGCTCCAGGTCGACGCGCGGCGCCAGACGCGCCGAGCTGGAGTGGCCGCATGACGCCCGGGCCGGCCAGCTCCACCGGGTGGTCCTCCACCGCGTCGTGCAGCAGGCCCGCGACGATCACGTCCACATCCCGCACCTGGTAGTGGTGCATCATCCGGATCGCCACCCGGAGCAGGTGGTTGAGGTACGGCTCGCGTACCCGCCGGTCGTCGCGATGCAGTTCGGCGGCGAGGTCGAGGGCGGCGGTGAGCCGGTCCCGGGCGGCCTCGTCGAACGCCTCGATCTCCAGCCGGAACCGGGCCTGCAGGCCCGGTTCGCCGTGGATCTCGGTGATCGCGTGCATCGGCATCGTCGCCAGGTACGCGGGGAACTCCATGCGTCCCTTATAACTGATCTTCGCGGCCGGCGGGGTCCGCCGTCGTGCACCCGACCGACGTCAACCGCTTGATCATGCGCACTGTCGTCCCCTCCGGGGTGCCGGTGATGGCGGCCTCGTCCATCACCCGCGCCATGATCAAGCGCCCCCGGCCCCGGTCGATGCCGTCGTCGCCCGCGTCGTCCCGCCAGCCGCCGTGGTCGCGTACCTCGATCTCCAGCCGGTCGTCGCGCAGTTCGGCCCGGAGGATGGTGATCCCGCCGGACGCGAAACGGTACCCGTGCTCGATGGCGTTGGCGCACGCCTCCCCGGTGGCGATCAGCACCGTCTCGACGTCCCACTCGTCCACGCCGTGGGCGTGCAGCCAGCCACGCAGCCGTTCCCGAGTGGGGGCGAGCTGCCCCGGGTCGGCCGGCACCGTGAGGGTGAGGACCGGGTCGGGTCGGTCGACGGCGGGCGTCGTGCCGTCGCGGCCGGTCCCGGCGGTCGTCCCACCCTCCACGTCCGGCCCCCGTCCCGTGCGCGTCCCCGGCCTGACCGCTCGCTGGCGCGGTGCCCGTCCCGTCTCGGGATATTGTCCCCCGGCGGGCCCGGGCCACACCCCCCGACCCGGTGGTTCGGCCGCGCCGGCGCGCTTCGCGGTCCGCCGGTACGCCGGAGCTCGGGCGGACCCGGCGGTCGCGGGCGACAATCGGCGGATGGACCGGCTACTGAACCTGCTGGTGGCGCTGCCGCCCGCCCTGGTCCTGGCGCTGGTCTTCCTGCTGCCGGCGCTGGAGGCGTCGACCTTCCTCGGGCTGGTCGTACCGGGCGAGGTGGCGGTGCTGGTCGGCGGTGTGCTCGCCCACGAGGGGCGGCTGCCGCTCTGGGCGGTGATCGTGGCGGCGGTCGCCGGGGCGGCGCTCGGCGACCAGGTGGGCTACCTGGTCGGCCGCCGGTACGGCCGGCGGCTGCTGGACCGCGTCCCCCGGCGGTTCGCCCGCTCCGGCGAGCTGCGACGGGCACTGGACCTGTTACGCCGCCGGGGCGCGCTGGCGGTGGTGCTGGGCCGGTGGGCGGCGGCGCTGCGGGCACTGGTGCCCGGACTGGCCGGGATGAGCGGCATGCCGCGCCCCGCGTTCACGGTGGCGAACGTGGCCGGCGGCGCGCTCTGGGCGGCGACCGTGGCCGTGCTCGGCTACCTGGCCGGGGTCTCGTACCGACTGCTGGAGCGGCGGCTGGGCTGGGGCGGTGAGGCGGTGCTGGCGCTGGTGGTGCTGCTGGTGGCGGTGCGGCTGGTCCGGGCCCGCCAGCTCGCGCGCCGGGACCGCGAGGCGGGCGCGGGATCGCGCCGCGGCTGATCGCTCCCGAGGGCGTGGTGACCCGGCGCCCGCGCGCCCGGCCGCCTCACCGCGTCGAGGCGGTGGGGCGGGAGGTGGTGGCGGTGGAGCGGATCGCCTTGACGATCGCGGGGATCGACCCGATGAGCAGCACCAGAGCCCAGACGATCGCTACCACGGCGAAGACCAGCGCGCCGATGTCGTCGGTGATGCTGACCAGGATCCCCGGCACCAGCCGGTGCAGGAACTCCAGCACCACCGTGCAGAGCAGCGTGGTCAACGCCAGCAGCACCAGCCCCTTGTTCTGCAGGAAACGCGGCTGGGCGAGCAGCAGGAGGCCGCCCCAGACCAGCTTGAGCAACAGCACCAGCCCGAGCAGCCCGGCGGCCTCGCCGACCGGGAAGAATCCCCACACCGCCAGGTACGCGAGGGTGCCGAACGGCGCCGCCAGGAACAGCGACACCATGATGGTCAGTTCGACGAAGGCCACGATCAGCAGGACGATGGACACGATCAGCAGCACGATCGAGAAGATCAGGGTGGCCACGCCCTGCACCCGCCCCTGGATCCGGTCCGGCACCACCAGGCTCAGGCTGAACAGCCCGGTGGTCCAGAGCGCCACCACGTCGATCAGCGCCAGGTAGCCGGTGCCCCGGCCGGAGGGCTCGCTCACCCCGCCGACGTCACCGAGTTCGACGCCGAGCCGACCGGCGCTGTCCCGCAACGCGCCGCCGGCGTCCCCGCCGCCGGTGAGCAGCGCCGCGCCCAGCTCCAGCCCCACCACCAGGGCCACCGCGAGCAGCGCCAGCAGCAGGAACGGTTTGCGCAGCTCACCCATGGCGTACCTCCCCGCCGGTCAGGACCGGGCGACGGTGACCGTGCATCCGCCACCTCCCGGGCAGCCCAGGGCGACCTCGGTGGCCCGGTTCACGGCCACCTTCGCCACCGCCGTACCGTCCTCGCCGGGCGCCACCTCGTCGCGCACGGTGACCTTCGCGTCCCCGGGCGCCGGGGCGGTCACCTCGAACGACGCCCCGCTGCGCAGCACCAGGGTGCGTAGCCCGCCCGGGTCGGCGACCCGCAACAGGCAGCCGCTGGTGAAGCTGACCACCGTCCCGTCGGGGGACGCGCTGGGTGGCGGGGCGGGCGGCGCGCAGTCCACCCGTACCGTGGCCGGGTCGACCGGGCTGCTCCCGCCGCCGAGCCGGGCCAGCCAGCCGGGCCGGGCGGCCGGGTCCCCCCGGTCGTGCCGGCCCCCGCCGACCGCCACCAGGTAGAGCACCACCAGCAGCACGGCCAGCGCCGCCAGCAGGAGCTTCTGCCGTCCGGTCACGGCTGGAGGACCTGGGTGAAGCGGAGCTGGTCGACGCCGGCGAAGTACCGGTCGGTGCCCTGCGTCTTGCTGACCGCCACCAGGGTGACCTGGTGCGGCCCCTTGGTCAGGCTGACCGTGCCCACCTCGATCCAGTCGGTCTTCACCACCGTCGGCGTGAAGCCGAAGAAGGTGTCGCCGACCTGCCGGCCGTCCACCAGGAAGATGGTGTTGGCGTAGTCGAACGACGTGGTGCGCACGGTGGAGAAGCGCCAGGTTCCGTCGGCCGGGACGTCCACGGTGACGGTCACCCGGTCGCCGACCGACCGGCCCAGGAAGAACAGCTGGGCGTCGCCGGACCAGGTGACCAGGCAGCAGTTCTTCTGCTCGAGCACCTGCGCCGCGACCGGGCCGGTCGACTGGACCGTCGCGCCCGCCACCAGGCTCTCCGCCTCCAGGGTCACCTCCTGCGCCCGGGGCGGTGGCGGCGGCGGGTCGCCGCCGCGGGTCACCAGGAAGACGACCACCCCGGCCACCACCAGCACCAGCGCCGCCGCGGCCGCGATCCACGGCCACGGCGTGGGCTTCGGAGGTGCGGCCGCCTTCACGTCGTACGTCACCCGGCCGCTGGAGCGGGAGCTCTCCTCGGGCGCGGTGTTCGCCGAGTACGCGAACCCGGTCATGTCGTAGCGCCGGGGCGGGGTGCCGGCCGGCACGGTGAGCCGGACCAGGAAGGAGACCGAGCCCTGCCCGGGTACCACCCGCTGCGGTTCGGTGACGGTGAACCAGCCGCGCTGGCTGCCCTCGCCGGGCGCGACGTCGAAGACCACGGTGTCCGGCGCCGCGCCCGGGTTGGAGACGGTGAAGGTCAGCTCGCCGTTGTTGCGGGCGCCCAGGGTGAACTGCTCGGCGGCGGCGACGACGGCCCATTCGGTGGTCATGACGGCTCCTCTATGGCTGGTCACGGGGGACGGGGGACGGTACGTGCGCCCGGCCGACCGCGCGGACCTCGGCGACCCCGGTCGCCGGCCCGCCGGTCCCGCCGGGTTGGGGCTGGGCGTCGGTCGCCGCCGGGCCGGTGACGATCTCGACGGTGACCGCGGCCGGTTTCTCCGCCTCGACGATGCGGGTGATCACGGCGAGCTGGTCAACGGCCGCCGGCGGCACCCGGACCACCACGTGGAACGGCCGGTCCGCCGGTTCGTCCAGCCCGAAGCCGGTCACCCCGGTGGCCAGCTCCAACGCGGTGCGCATCCCGTACGGGGTGCCCCGCCAGCGGGCCAGCAGCGCGCCGTGCGCGACCAGGTCCCGCAGCCGCCCGACCGGCAGGGGCAGCGGCGCGTCCGTCCGGGGCGCGGCGACCACGTGGTCCATCGCCACCCACCGGGTCAGGTAGGCCACGAACCCGTCCGGCGTGCGGTAGGGCGCGAACAGCGCGTCCACCTCGGCGAGCACCGCCTCGTCGGGGGCGTGCAGCGCCTCCATCACGTCCAGCAGCGCGCCCAGCACGCTGCCCGGCCCGGCGGCCCGCTGGTACGCGGCGGGCAGCAGCCGCTCAATCGCCGCTCGGCGCATCCTGCCGCACCACCTCGATGTCGTGCTCGCCGGAGCAGAGCAGCCAGGTGTCGGGGACGGTGACCACGTCGGCGGTGGCCTGGTTGGCGCTGGCCGTCCAGTCCGCGGCGTCGCCGCTGCGGTACACCCCGCGTTCGCCGCCGGCGAGGATCAGCCGGGCGGCGCCACCGGCGCCGGACGGCACGGTGGCGGCGATCGCCTCGACCGGGACGAACCGGGGCCGGTCCCGCAGCGGCAGCCCGCAGTTGACCACCACCGGCTGCCACTGCGGCTGGGCGGCCAGGGTGTCCAGCCGGACCACCCCGCCGCTCTGCGTCGCGGCGACCGCCAGGCTGCCGCTGAAGGCGAGGCCCCGGCAGGTGCCGCCGATCCAGCCGGCCTGCACCGCCTGCCACTTCACGTCCGACTCGAACAGCCGGGTGCGGTGGCAGCCCTGCCCCGGCTTCTTCGGGTCGGGCTCGCCGGCGCCGCTCCACAGCAGGGTGGCCGGGCCGTCGTACTGGACGGCGAGGACCCGATTGTCCACGTTGGCCAGGCCGACGTGGGTGAAGGTGCCGGGGCGGCCGGCCGCGGTGGAGAGGTAGACCCCGAACCCGGCCTGTGCGGCCACCGCCACCCCGGGCGCGCCGCGCTCGGAGACGAACGCGCGGACGGCGTAGAAGCCGCGGTCGGCGTCGGTGGGATCGACCAGGATCTGCAGCGGCACCGCCCCGGGCAGCAGGGAGAGCTCGTACAGCCCGGTGTCGGTGGCGAGCAGCAGCGTCCCCGCCCCGTCCCGGTCGATCCAGGCCAGGTCCTGCACCCGGGAGTCCAGGTCGGTCAGCAGCGTCCAGGTCTCCCCGAGGTCGGTGCTCAGGTGCACCCGGGAACCCCCGGAGTCCCGGGCGGTGGCCACGGCCACCGAGCCGGCCCGGGGCACGATGCCGGGGCGGGCCGGGGCGGGGGCGGGCACCATCCGGACCACGATCTCCCCGTCGAACCGGCCGGCCGGCTCCCAGCCGGCCCCGGCGTTGGTGGAGCGGAACAGCACCGGGCCGCACCCGGCGTACCAGGTGCCGGGCTGGTACTGGTCGACGGCGAGGGTACGTACCTGCGCGTCGGGCGCCTCGTCCACGACGAACCGGACCGACTCGACGTAGCGCACGCCCGGCTCGGCGTGCTCCAGCATCCGGTACACGTTGGAGGCCCGCAGCGGCTCGCCGAACGCCCAGCCGGTGGGGTTGAGCGGGGTGGGCAGCGGGCTGAGCGTCTGGTGCAGCCGGTCGTGGATGCGGCGACGCACCGCGTCGACGTCCTCCTCCCGGCGGACCACCGCCCGGGCCCGGATGGAGACCGCCTTGTAGCGGGCCCACCCGGCCCGGACCGCGGTGCCCAGGGCGCGGCGCCGCTCCAGGTCGGCCTCCACTCCACGCCGGGCCTCCTCGACCTCGTGCTCGCGCAGCACGCTCACCGACAGCCGGCCCCCGGGCCGGGCCTGGTCCGGCACGTACGGCACCAGCACCACCTCGACCTCGCCTGGGCGGGCGAAGCTGTAGACGGCGGCCCGGGTGAACGCCCGGGCCCGGGCCACCGCGCCGGAGCCGGCGGCGAGGATCTCGAAGTCCCGGGCGGTGACGGCCCGCTGCTGGGCGAAGAACTCGTACGGCCCGCGCGCGAGGGCCGACTCCAGCGACTCCAGGTCCCGGCCGCCGCCGGCCGGCTGCGGGTTGTCCACCTTCAGTCCGGGCAGCGGGTCGCGCAGGCTGGTCAGGGTGCCGGCCGCGACGTTCCCGGCCGGCCCGCCGCCGCACCGGTACCAGAGCCGGATCTGCTGCCCGGCCGCCGGCACCGCCGCCACGGTCGTCGGCCCGACCGGGCCGGGCGCCCCCTCGACGCCCGGCCCGGTCCCGGGCCCGGCCGGTGGCCGCAGGTCCAGCGCGGGCGCGAAGGTGACCACCCCGGAGGCGCGGTCGACCAGGTAGACCTTCGCCTGCGGGCCGACGCCGGCGAAGCTGTCCACCGGCCGCCAGATCTCGTACGTGCGGCCCTCGTGCTCGCGGGCGGCCGCGCCCAGCTCCACCAAGCCGGTCGGCACCGCCACGCCGAGCAGCAGGTCCAGCGCCTCGGCGGTACGGGCCAGCGGCGGCCGGGCCGCCCGGAACACCTGCCCGGCCTGGCCGGTGCCGGTGCCGAGCAGTTCCGCCTCGACCACCTCGCAGTGGTGCACGCGTACCGTCACCTCGGTCTCCCCGGCGGGCAGCAGCGCCGGCTCGGTGGTGACGAAGACGACCGGCCGGGGGTCGGCGCCGCGGGCGGCGGCGACCCGGGTGCCGGCGGGGATGCGGACGGTGCCCCGGCCCGGTCCGGTCCGGCTGAACCGGACGTCCGCCCAGGCGGCGGCCGGCGGGTGCCGGGTGACCCCGAGCAGGTTGAGGAACGCCACGTACGCCTTCTCCGGCAACTGGTTCAGCCGGTAGATCATCACCTCGGTGAGGTACGCGAACGCCTCCAGCAGCGCCATCCCCGGGTCGTGGGCGGAGAGGTCCGTCCAGTCGGGGCAGGACCGACGGATCCGTTCCCGCGCCTCGGTGACCAGGTCGAGGAAGGCACGGTCGTCGAGGTGCGGCACCGGCAGCGTCATCGCGTCTCCTCCTCGGCGTGGTCGTCCGGGTCGTCGTCGGGCAGCAGGTCGACGGAGAAGACCAGCTGGCCGGGGGAGAGGCTGGCCCGGACCCGGTAGTCCAGGCGGATCACCAGGCGCCACGGGTCGTCCGGGTCGGGTCCGGCGTCCACGTCGATCACCTCGACCCGCGGCTCCCAGCGCCGGATGGCCTGCCGGACGTAGTGGATGGCCAGGCCGGCCGTGGTGTCGTCGTTGGGCGCGAAGACCAGCCGGTGCAGCCGGGAGCCGTACCCGGGGCGCATCAGCCGCTCGCCGGGCGTGGTCGACAGCAGCAGGTACAGCGCCTGGCGTACGGTCTCGTCGCCGTCGGTCATGGCCAGGCCGCCGGCCGCGGTCAGCGCGAGACCGCCGGTACGACCCGCGTCGAAGCCGGCGCCGACGAAGCGGAAGGCCCTCATCCGTCCGCCCCCAGGAAGGTCTGCCGCGGGTCGCGGACGGTGTGGTGGACCAGCCCGGGCGGGGTGCCGTCGGTGAGGCCGTCCAGGTTGGACAGCACCACCCGGTGGCCGTCGACCCGCAACCAGGAGCTGTAGCCGACGGTCACCTTCAGCGTCTGGGCGCAGGGCTTGATGGTCGGCCCGTAGTTCGGGCAGGCGGTGATGTCCCGTCCCTCCGGGTCGGCCTCCACCAGCACCGGCACGCCCTGCACGGTCAGCCACTGCTGGGAGGGCCGGTTGGCCACCCGGCCGTCGTGGTCGCAGGTGATCAGCGAGTCGCGGTGGATCCAGCGCATCAGCCACCTCCGTGGGCGCGGGCGAGGGTGCGGGCCTGAGCGGCGGCGGTGTCGGCGTCCTCGGTCGCCGGTGCGTGCCGGAAGTCGACGGTCCGGGCGCGGACCACCATGGCCCGGCCGGGCGCGGAGAGCACTAGGTCGCCGGCCGCGTGCACGGTGGTCAGTTCGGGGCGCAGCTCGACGAAGCTGCCCGCGTCGGTGGCCAGCCGCAGGGTGCGCCCGTCGTCGTCGATGACGATGGACTGGCCGGTGCCGGTCCGCATCGACCAGCGGCGGGACCGCCCGGACACGATCCCCGCGTCGTACGGCTCGACCGCCCCGAAGAGCGAGCCGAGCACGATCCCGGACGCCGGTTCGCCGCCGGGCAACGCCACCAGCACGGTGTCGTCCGGGTCGGGCAGCGCGACGATGCCCTTGCCCCGGCCCGCACCCGGGCAGACCACGGCCAGCCAGCCGGCGTCCAGGTCCCCGTACGCGGGCAGGGTGACCCGGGCCCGGCCCAGCCGGTCGGGGTCGTCGACGTCGGTGACCGTGCCGAGCGTGATCGTGGCCGGGGCGGGCGCCGCGGCCGGCGGCGGCTCGGGCGGGGCCGTGGCGAAGCGGGTCAGGTGGCCGTTCGCGTCGACGGTGTGCACCACCTCGGTGAGGACGTACACCCCGGCGACCGGGGCGGGGACGCCGGACAGGGCGATCCGCCGGCCGGGGCGCAGCGCCGGATCGCCCTCGGCTGTCCCCTCGGCGGTGACCAGCGCGGCCACCCGGGCGTCCAGCCCGGCCTGGGCCAGCGCGGCCAGCTCGTCGTCGCTGCGGCCGGGCTGGTCCACGGCGGTGCGCACGCCGTCCGCGCCGACCTCGCCGGGGTTGGGGCGCAGCGGGACCTGCCGGCCGGAACGGGCCTCGTCGGCCTGCTGGCGCAGCGGCTCGGCGCGCTGCGGGTGCCAGCCCAGCGCGACGCTCTCCCCGCCGGCCCGGTCCAGGTTCTCCGAGATCCGCAGGGTGTGCACGCTCTCGCCGAGGGCCAGCGGGATGGGCTCGCCGTAGCCGTCGAGGGTGAGCAGGCGCAGCCGGTCGCCGTCCACGGCCAGGTGCAGCCCGGCCCGGCCGGTGACCTCGCGCAGCAGCTCCAGGTCGGTGTGCCGGTGCTGGAGCAGCCGGTCCAGGCGCGGCCCGTCGGTGTCCGGGTCGACGGTGAGGCCGAGGTCGGCGCAGAGCGCCCCGGCCAGCTCGGCGGACGTCACCGACTCGAAGACCCGCAGCTCCTGCCGCTTGCGCAGCCGGTGCAGCGGATCGTACGCCCGGACCCGCAGCAGGGCCGCCCCGTCGGCGGCGTACTCCACCTCGACGCGGGTCACCTCGCCGGTGAACACGGCGTCGGACTGGCCGTCCAGGCGTACGTCCAGGGCGGCGCCCGGGCGGACCGGTGGGTCGAGGGCGGCGGCGCCCGGCGCGGCGGCGAGGGTGAGTTCGCACTGGGTGGGCTGGTCGAGGCGGGCGGCGACCCGGACGCCGCGCAGCCGGCGGGCGTCGGCGAGCGGGGTACCGTCGATGGTCACGGTGGCGGCCCGGATCACGGCGCACCTCCCGTCCCGGTGGATCCGTCGGCCGCCGGCGCGACGGCGGCGGTGACCGGCGGGACCGCGAGGGCGGTGCCGGCCGGCACGGTGAGCGGGTCGCTGATCCGGTTGTGTTCGGCGAGCAGCCGCCAGCGCAGCGGCGAGCCGAGCGCGTCGTGGGCGAGCAGGTCGAAGCGGACCCCGGACCAGCCCGGCTCGGCCGCCCCGTCGGCGGCGGCGACCACCGCCGAGCCGGGCGGTACGGTCGGCGTGCTCGCCGCGGCCAGCTCCTCCTCGAACCCCTCCCGGGCGGACTCGGCGGACTCGGCCACCCGGACCAGCTTCAGCCGCAGCCAGGAGCGGCGCGGGGTGCCGGTGAGGGTGAACGCGTCGAAGCGTTCGGCGATCGCCACGATGACGCCCGGCACGTTCCAGGTCTTGCCCCAGACCAGCCGGACCAGCGGCGGTCGCAGCCAGCCGTGTTCGGTGGTGGAGTTCTCCGCCAGCATCCACAGCGGACGGGTGAGCGCGCGGACGTCCTCGGGGCGTACCTGGGACTCCACGAAGTCGGTGTCGAAGAGCAGGTCCAGCACCAGCTCGGTGCGCCCGCCGCCGGTGAAGACCAGCGGGTCGTCGGCCAGGCCGACCCCGGTGAGCCGGCCGTCCGGGGCGCCCCGGGGGCGTACCCCGGCCAGCCGGGTGACCTGCACGGTCTCCGGGTTGAGCAGGCAGTCCACCCGGGTGCCGGACTCGTCCACGAGGAAGGCGACGCGTTCCATCAGCCACCCCGCTGTTCGCGGTCGAGCCGGCGCAGGTGCGCGGCGTCCGGCACGCCGGCAGCCGGCACCCACAGCTCGCGGTCGTCGGGCAGCGCCGGCCACGGGTCATGCCGGCGCTGATCCGCGGGCACGGCCCGGTCCTCGTCCGGCAGCGCCGGCCAGTGCCCGGCCAGCGCGCCGCTCCACTCCGGGGCGGAGAGTCCCGACCGGCCGGACGGCGCGGGACCGCCCGTGCCCACCGGGTTCGGGTGCGTTCGTTGTCCCCCCGGCGGCGACAAACGCATCCGGTGGTCGGGCTCCGGTGCCCGGCCCGGCCGTGTCGGCTCGCCGGCGAGCCGGAGATCGCCCTGCCGCCGGCCGGGGCGGGTCGGGTCGCCCGGCGTATCCCCGCGCCACACCGGATCGTCCGGTCGGCCCCGGTCGCCGTCCTGCCCGCCTCGCGGAGCCGGGCGCCCCGGCCATTCCGCCTGGCCGGCGGCTGCGCCCGGCCCGCCGCCGTCGGAGGGGACGGACGACGCGAGGCCGCGACCCTGCCCGGAGCGCGGGGTGCCGGCACCGGGCCCGGACCGCGAGCGGCCACCGCCGTACTCGGCAGGCCGGGCCCCATCGTCGGGACCGGCCGGGGTACGCCGCCCGACGGGGCGGGCGGCGCGGGACCGCAGGGCGAGCCCATCGCGTGCCGCGTCGTCTCCGGCGGTGTCCCGGCCCGACCCTGACGCTCTCGTCCGGACGCCGCCGCCGTCCGTCCGGCTGTCCGGCACGCCGCGGGCGGCACCGTGGTCCGCCCGCCCAGGGGAACCGGTGACGCCGTCCTCGCCGGTGTCGCTCCCCGGCCGGATCCGACCGGGGGCCGAGCTGGTAGGACCGGCCGGCCCGCCGGGCCCACCCGGGTGCCGCCGGCGTCCGACCCGGCGTCTCGCGGCCGGATCGTCCGGCTGCGCCGGTCCGGTGTCGACCTCGCGTTCCGCGCCCGCCAACTCCCCGCCCGGCGGAACGCCCGCACCCCACCAGTCGCCCGACGGCCGGTCGTTCCCGTCGAGCAAGAGGTTCCCGTCCGCCGAGGGCCCGAATCCGACCGGAACTTCCTGATCAACAGGGGAGTGCGGGAGGTCGTGGAGGAGGCCGGGGGCGTGCGCGGCGACCAGGCGCAGCCAGTGTTCCGGGGGTTCGCCGGGGCGGCGGGGCGCGGGGTGGTCCGGCGCGGGCGGGGTGACGGGTGGACCGGCGGGCGGGGCGAGGCGATCGGCGGTCGCCCGCAACGCCCGGGCCAGCAGGTCACGCGGTCGTCGGAGCGGCCGCACTGCCCGACTCCAGTTCCAGCCCCTCGTAGGCCAGGGTCAGCGCCTCGATGGCGATCTCCTGGGCGAGGGTGTTGAGGTGGGCGCCCCGCCACCGGGTCGGCCACGCGTTGATCATGTTCCAGCGCAGCACCTCGGCGGTGCCGGCCGGGTCCAGCAGCACCACCGAGACGTTGCGCCGGCTCACCGTGCCCTTCGCCGCCGCGTTCACCCAGTCCCAGAGCTCGCGGGACTGGGTGAGGCCGAAGTGGAGAGTAACCGGGGCGTACTCGACCTGGCCCGGCACCGCCCGGATCCGCTCGTTGCCCGCCTCCTTGTAGGTCACCGACGGGATGTACACCTCCAGGCCGCTGACCTCGGTGAAGTGCCCGTTGGTGACCCCGTTGATGAGCAGCTTGAAGTGGTACGACCGGTACGGGTCGACCGGAGCGCCCGGTTGCGGGGTGGCCGTGGTCGGCATGTCAGCCTCCGATCGTCTCGGTCTCGGTGCCGCCGGCCCACTGGCTCAGCTTGAACACCACGAACTCCGCGGGCTTGACCACCGCGATGCCGATGTGCGCGACCACCATGCCGGCGTCGCGGACGTCGGCCGGGTTGGTCTCCTCGTCGCACTTGACGAAGAACGCCTCCTCCGGCGTACGCCCGAGCAGTGCGCCGTCGCGCCACACCCGGGTCAGGAAGGCGCCGATGTCCCGCCGGATCGACCGCCAGAGCGTGTAGTCGTTGGGCTCGAACACCATCCACCGGGTGCCGTTGGCGATGGCCTGCTCGATGGCGATCGAGAGCCGCCGGACGTTGAGGTAGCGCCACTCGCTGGCCTCGGCGGCGAGCGTACGGGCCCCCCAGAGCCGGATCCCCTCGCCGGCGAAGTAGCGGATGACGTTGACGCCCTTGGGGTTGAGCACGTCGTGCTCGGGGCGGGTGACCAGGTAGCCGAGGTCCACCGCGCCGCGTACCGGCTCGTTGGCCGGGGCCTTGTGCACCCCGCGCAGGGCGTCGGTGCGGGCCCAGATGCCGGCCACGTGCCCGCTCGGCGGGGTGAGCACGAGGTCGCCGCTGATCGGGTCGCGTACCTTGATCCACGGGAAGTAGAAGGTGGCGAAGTCGGACTGCCGGGGCCGGTCGGCGCCCGGCTCGTTGTCATCGTCGTCGGGTTTGGCCGTGCCGTCCGCGGGCTTGCCGGCGGGCTTCCCGGAGCCCGGCGTGGCGACCCGGGTGAGGGTGGAGATGTCGTCGACGTCCGGCGGCGGGTCGCAGATCGCCACCATGGTGCGCAGCCGCTCGGCCATGCTGATCAGCGCCTCGTGCGACACCGGGTCGTGGTAGCCGGGGGCGGCGAGGATCGAGATCTCGTCGACCGCCTCCAGCAGTTGCAGCCCGCTGCGCCGCCCGCCGGTGCCGGTGAGCTGGCCGCCCTCCCCGACGTTCACCACCCAGCAGCGGGTGCCGCCGTTGTCGAGGTAGCCGAAGACCGCCCGGGCCAGGGCGGTGCTCTCCAGGTGCTCGCCGTCGGCGTAGCGGCGGAGGAACTCCGACCAGCTGTTCACCGCGAGGGCCTGGTTGACGTGGGCGGTGCGGTCCGGCGCGACCCCGACGAAGGCGGCGGTGCTGGTGCCGACCGCGCCGATCGGGCGGGCGCCGCTGGGCACCTCCTCGACGTAGATGCCGGGGGAGAAGTAGGTGGGCATCGGTCCTCCTTGAGGAGTCAGTCGGGGGCGCAGACGATGACGAGGTCGGGGTCGGCGGGGTCGAGGTCGGCGGTGAGGGTGCGGCCGCGCCCGACCAGCCGCACCCGGACCGGCCGGTCCGGGTCCTCCGGGTCGTGCGGGAGGCCGACCAGTCGGAACCGTCCGGCGTGGTCGGTCTCCGTGGCGTACGGGGTGCCGACCACCTCGACCCGCATCGCGGCGAGCGGCTGCCGTTCCGGGCCGACCACCTGCCCGTCGAGGGCGCGCATGGCGAGCTGCCGCAGCCGCAGCGGCTGCCGCACGGGCGGTGCGGCCGGCAGCGGCCGGGCGATCTGCGCCGGCACATCGAGCAGCAGCGCCGGCCGGGGCGCGACCCCGAACGCCCGCCAGAGCTCGGGGTCGCCCGCGGCGAGCACGACCTCCGGCTCGCCGGCCGTCGCCGCGGCGGCCAGCACCCGGTCCAGCGTGGGGAGCGCGTCCGGTCTGGTGCCGGCGAGCAGCAGCCGGACCACGAACCGGTACGGTTCGCGGGCCGCGCCGCTGCCCGCGGTCTGCCGGGCCGGCCGCAGCTCCAGCGGCCAGACGGTGAGACCGCCGTCGGGGTCGTCGCGGGGCGGGCCGACCGGGACGGACTCGCCCGCCGCCCCGGTCAGCCAGGCCGTGAGGTCCGCGACGGCCGCCTCGATCGCACCGGTCATCGCGGCGGCGTCCCCTGGATCCGGTACGCGATGACCTCGTTCCACACGTGCGGGTAGACGCCGATCTCGAAGTACCGGGTGAACCGGTTGATCGGCGCGTTGGTGTGGTCGTGCCAGAGCAGCCAGACCGGGGCGATGGTGAACAGGACGTAGTTGAGCATGACCAGCGGCAGGTAGAGCGGGCCGAGCAGCCGGGCCTGGAGGATGTGCACGTCCTCGTGGCGCTGGATGCCGGGGCGGGACCCGGCGCAGACCGTGCCGATGGTGGTGGCGTACCGGGGGGAGACCCCCTCGACCACGTTGACCCGGCCGCTGGCCTGGGAGATCACCCGGTCGAGCTGGTGCCCGAAGACCAGGTGCAGGGCGAGGTAGAGCGCGCCGACGGCGGTGTTGAGCAGGCTCCAGGTGTGGTCGACGACGAAGAGGAGGATCCCCTTCGCGTCCGCGCCGTACGTGCCCGCGGCGGCGACCGCCCAGCCGAAGGGCGCGCCGATCAGCAGCCCGACGACCGCGCCGACGAGCAGGCCGAGGAGACCGCCGGCCAGTTGGCCGAGCAGGGCCCCGAGGACGATGTGGACGGCGACGCTGATGATGCCGAAGACCATGGGGGTCACCTCTCTCAGACCCACGAGCGGAGGTAGCGGGGCTCGCGTCCCTGCGCGAGCTGGGTCGGCGAGGCGCTCGTCGCCTGCCGGTTGCCGGGCGGCAGCTGGTTGATGCCGAGGGCGGCGGAGAAGATGACCAGCCCGTTGAAGAACGCGATGATCCACTTTTCCGGGCCGGCGTCGTCGGCGAACGCCGCCGTCAGGTACGACAGCGCCAGGGCGAAGCCCAGCGCGATCCACTTGCGGGCCTTGTCGCCGCTGGGGCCGAGCAGTCCGCCGATGACGTTGCTGGCCAGCAGGGTGGCGGCGCTGGCGCCGGTGAGGCTGCCCAGGGCGGCCCAGGTGAAGAGATCGTTCACGGCGATCTCCCTTCGGATGGTGCGGTGGTGCCTTCGGGGTGGTGGGTGAGGTGCGGCGGCCGGGACCGGGCGGGCCCGCCCGCCCGAGGGGCGGCGCCGCGCCGGGTCAGGCCGGATGGTCGGCCCGGGGTGCCGGCGCGGGGGTGGTGGCGGTCGGGGCGGCGGTGGCCGGGCCACGCGGGCGGCGGAGCAGGAGGACGACGACCACAGCGACCAGCAGCAGGACGACCACGCCGCCCACCACCAGGAGCCAGGGGAAGCCGTCGCCGGAGGCGGGGTCGGCGGTGGCGGTGGCGGACGCCGGCGCCTCCGCCTCGGCGACCAGCTCGGTCGGCTTGTCCTGGTTGCTGGCCACCTTCCAGCTCACCGACCGGCCGTTGACCGTGCCGTTGGAGCTGATCACCCGGCCCGGGAAGGTCACCGATATCTCGAACGACATCAACGTGACGAACGCCCGCCGGGTGTCCGGATTCTGCTCGGGCACTTTCCCGGCGTAACTGTCCGGGTTCAGCGGAAACGAGAAGCGGTAGCGGTCGCCGAGGCGGACCAGTTTCACGCTGTCGCTGGTGAATTGCGACAACGGCTTTTTCCGGTACGCGACCTGCACGCCGTAGAACTTGGCGTCCTCGTAGCGGCTCTCGTCGCCGGCGGGGAGGGTGGGGAGCTGCCGCCGCATGTCGGCGAAGGCCGTCTGGACGTCCGGGTTGCGATCCTTGAGCAGGGACTTCTCGGCGGTCACCAGGAGCTGGCCGGTGACCGTGTCGTCGGGGTTCACGGTCAGCCCGAGATTGAGCTGCATGCAGCCGCTCAGCGCCGCCACGAGGGCGAGACCTACCGCGAGGCGAATAGCCCGACTGCGGCGGAGTCTCGTATTCATGCGCACAGTGTGTGTGATCGCTATCACACTGAGCAGTCAGCGATCAGTCACAAGCAAGTCGCCGATCTTACCGGTCGTATCTCCCATTCGGACGACCCCGGAAAGTCACGCGATCGATATTCTGGAAGGTTGACCAATTTCCGGTTCCACGGGTGATCCACGTCGGACGGACCGCGTCGCGGCCGGGGGCGGAATGCGGTTGTGGCGGTGGGCGTCGCCGGTGATGCTGGCCGGGATGACGCGACAGGACGATACGCCGATGACGGCCCGGGACCGCGTCCCGCCGATCGACGTGGCGCTGGTCCGCCGGCTGGTGGCCACGCAGTTCCCGCGCTGGGCCGACCTCCCGGTCCGGCCGGTCGCGGTGGGCGGCTGGGACAACCGCACCTTCCACCTGGGCGACGAGCTGACCGTGCGGCTGCCCAGCGCGGCGGGATACGTGCCGCAGGTCGAGAAGGAGGATCGCTGGCTACCGGTCCTCGCACCGCGGCTCCCGCTGGCGGTGCCGACCGCGGTGGCCAGGGGAGAGCCGGGCGAGGGCTACCCGTTCCCGTGGTCGGTCCGGCGCTGGATCGCGGGGGAGACCGCCACGGCCGAGCGAATCGGCGATCAGGTCGCGTTCGCCCGGGCGCTCGCCGACTTCCTCCTCACCCTGCACCGCACCGAGCCGGCGGGTGGGCCGCCGGCCGGCGCGCACAGCGCCTTCCGGGGCGCTCCGCTGGCCACCTACGACGGGGAGACCCGCCGGGCGGTCGCGCAGCTCGGCGACCGGATCCCCGGCGGCGAGGTCATGGCGATCTGGGCGGCGGCCCTGCGGTCCACCTGGACCGGCCCGCCGGTGTGGTTCCACGGCGACGTCGCCTGGGGGAACCTGCTGGTGCGGGCGGGACGGCTCGCGGCGGTCATCGACTTCGGCTGCTGCGGGACGGGCGACCCGGCGTGCGACCTGGCCATCGCCTGGACGCTGCTGTCCGGGGCGAGCCGGGAGGTCTTCCGCGCCGCGCTCGGCACCGACGACGCCACCTGGGCGCGGGGGCGGGGCTGGGTGCTCTGGAAGGCGCTGATCACCCTCGACAACCCCGACCCGGTCCGCGCGGCGGAGGCCCGCCACGCGCTCGACGCGGTCCTCACCGACTGGCGGGCGACCGGTCCGGGGTGATCCGGAAGACCGGGATGTCGGCCGCGACCCGGACGAACTCGGCCGGCGGGGCGTGCCGGTCCACCGGGACGTGCGCCCGTGCCCCGGGGGCGAGCGCGAGGTGCCGGCGCAGGACCGGGGGCCGCTCCGCCACGTCCACCTCGACCAGCCGGACCGGCTCCCGCCGACCGTGCCGCAGCACCGCCCGGCCGCCCGCAGCGCGGACGTTGGCCACCCATTCGGCCCGGGCGCCGAGCATCGACACCAGGTAGCGGCCGCCGTCGTGGTCGGCGACGACCAGGGGCACGGAGATCGTCCGGCCGCTGCGGCGCCCCCGCACCTCGAGGATCACCCAGTGCCCGGGGGCGAGCCCGGCCGCGTACTGCCGGGCGGAGAGCCGGTTCAGGAACCTGGCGACCGCGTTCGGGTGGCCGGTGCGGTACATCCACCTCAGGTGCCGGTACCAGAGGCCAGCGGACATCGGAACCTCCTCGGACGGGGCGTACACCTACATTGAGGACCGCCCGGGGCGGTGCCGGGAAGGGTCCTAAGGCCCGCGCCGCCTGTACTAGGTTGGGCCGATGCATCCTGTCGCCACCGTCATCCTGGTCGACCGCTCCGGCCGGCTGCTGCTCCAGCTCCGCGACGCGCACGCGCCGTACCACCCGAACGTGTGGGGCCTGCCGGGCGGGCACTGGGAGCCGGGGGAGACCGTCGACGAGACGGCGGTCCGGGAGCTGCGGGAGGAGACCGGGCTGCGGCCCGACGCGCCGCTGCAGCTCTTCACCGTCCAGGAGCTCCCCGAGGTCGACCGGGTGAAGCACTACTTCTGCGGCGCGACCGCCGCGCGGCAGGAGGACGTGGTGCTCGGCGAGGGTGCCGCGATCGTCTTCACCACCCCGGATGAGGTGCTGGACGGGCGACCGTACACCCCGGGCACCGCGGCGGTGCTCGCCGACTTCCTCGCCTCGCCGGAATACGCCGAGCTGGCCGCGGGCTGAGTCAGCGGTCGGGCCGACGGCGGCTGCCGGTCGGCGTACCGGGCCATGCCGCTGGCCGCCGGGTGACCGTCGCCACCGGCTCGGGGTGGCCTCCACCGCTGCCGACCGGGCCGCCGCGTCGCAGGATGGTGGGCGAAACGACGGGAGGCGACGATGGCGTGGTGGGGCAGGGTCCGAGCGGCCGCCGGTCGGCTGCGGCGCGGCTGGCTGCCGGTGGCGGAGGCGACCCTCGCGGCCACCGTCGCCTGGATCCTCGCCACCCGGCTGGTCGGCCACCCGGAGCCGTTCTTCGCCCCGGCCGCGGCGCTGATCGTGCTCGGCCAGGCTCGCGGCCAACGGATGCGCCGGGCGGTCGAGGTGGTGCTCGGCGTGGCTGCCGGCGTGCTCGTGGCCGACCTGGTGGTGCAGGCGCTCGGCCCGCGTACCACCTGGACGGTCCTCACCGTCATCCTGCTCACCGTCTCCCTCGCGGTGGCGATCGGCGCCAGCTCGGTCACCGTCGTACAGGCCGCCGTCTCCGCCCTCTACCTGGTGGTCGTCGCGCCCCCGACGGAGACGCTGATCCCGTTCCGGTTCGTCGACGCGCTGATCGGCGGCGGGGTGGCGGTCGTGGCAAGCCAACTCGTCGACGTCCGCCGTCCGCTCGCCCCGCTGATCACCGAGTTCCGGCACACCTTCCAGGAACTCGCCGGCGTGCTCGACGAGGTCGCCGCCGCCTTGGACGCCGGCGACGACGAGGCGGCGCTGGCCGCGCTGGAGCGGGCCCGCCACGCCGACGCCGGGGTGGAACGGCTGCGCGGGGCCGTACAGGCGGCCGGCGAGGCGCTCCGGCTCAACCTGCGCCGCCGCGAGCACCTCGGGCGGCTGCGCTCGGTCGAGGCCTCGATCCGGCAGATCGACTACGCGGTCCGCAACGTGCGCGTGCTGGCCCGCGCCGCGGTCACCCTCACCCGGGGCCCCGCGCCGGTGCCGCCCGACCTGGGTGCCGCCGTACGGACCCTCGCCGAGGCGGTGCGCTCGGCCGGCGACGCGCTCGCCGCCGACCTCAACGGGCAGGACGCCGTTGCCGACACCCACGCCGAGCGGGCGGACGTCGCCGCGCTGGAGGCGGTCCGGGCGGCGGGACGGCTCTTCACCGCGGGCCAGACGCTGCCTCTCGCCATGATCATCGGCCAGATCCGGGCGACCGCCATCGACCTGCTGCGCGGGGTCGGCGGGGACGACGACGCGACGGTGCTCAGCCGGGTCGACGCGGCGGTCACCGGGCCGGCGCACTGACCCCGGGCTCAGCCACCAGCCAGTCCACGGCCCGCCGCCGGATCTCCTCCGGCACCTCGTGCCCGCCGGTGAACTCGGCGTACTCGGCCGGGTAGCCGAGGGTGTGGAGGCGCGGGACCAGCCGCCGGCTGCACACGTCCACCGGCAGCACCCGGTCGTCGGTGCCGTGCGAGACGAAGACCCGCGGCCGGCCGTGGGTCACCAGCGGCGCGGCGAAGCCGGGGGAGAAGGCCAGCACCGCGTCGACCAGGTCGCCGTTGGTCAACCCCAGGGAGAGGGCGTACGACGCGCCGTCGGAGAAGCCGCCGAACGTCACCCCGGCCACCGGATACGTGCCGAGGGCGTCCGCCAGGAGCGTGTCGATCCGGGCGACGTCCGGGCCGTACCCCTCGGCGATCAGGTCCCAGGTGCTCGCGGCGGCCTGTGGGGCGACCAGCAGCAGCCGGTGCGCGTCGGCGAGCGGCAGCAGCAGGTCCAGGCCCTGCCGGGCCGAGCCGCCCGCGCCGTGCAGCAGCACCACCAGCCGGTACGGCCCGGCGCCCGGCGGGACGTGCCGCAGGCCCGGCCGACCGCCGCTCGGGTCGGCCAGCGGGGTGGTCCCGGGCGGAGCGGGCTGGGCAACCACGGTCGCGCGGGCGCTCAGCCGGCCGTGCCGGTGCCCCTCCTCGGGCTGCCGGTGCGGCGGCGCGGGCTCGGTCACCTCGTCCTCGCCCCCTCGTCGGTCGGATCGCCGGCGCTCACCCCGCTGCCGCCGGTCGGGTCGCCGGGGCTTACCCGGCTCCCGCCGGTCCAACCGCGCGGGTCAGGCGCTCTCCCGAGCGACCAGCGCCGACGGGAACGCGGTCACGGGGGGCACCGGCCGGCCCTCCAGCACCGCCGTGACCGCCGCGGCGGCGATCCGGGCCACCGGGTGGGTGGCGGTGGTCAGCGCCGGGCTGCTCACCGCCGCGTACGGGATGTCGTCGAAACCGGCGACCGCCACGTCCCGCGGCACCCCGATGCCGCGCCCGCGCAGCGCGGCGATCGCGCCCAGCGCGGTGGCGTCGCTCGCGGCGTAGATGGCGTCGGTCTCCGGCCAGCGGTCGAGGGCCTCCAGCGCGGCCCGGCCGCCCCGGTCGGCGGTGAAGTCCCCGATCACCAGGCGCTCCGGCAGGCCCGCTGCCCGCATCAACGACCGGTACGCGGTCACCGACCGCTCGGCACAGGTGAGCCAGCGGGGACCGGTGACCATGACGATCCGCCGCCGACCCCCGGCGTACAGGTGGCGCAGCACCGCGTCGGAGCCCCCGGCGTTGTCCACGTCGAACGAGGGCACGGCGGGCGAGCCGATGCCGATCGAGGCGACCCGGCCGCGCATCCCGGCGGGCAGCGCGTCGAGCACCGGCTGCGTGGTGTTGACCAGCACCATCCCGCACACGCTCCGGTCGTCGCCGAGCCGGCGCAGGCCGGCCGAAGCGGTCCGGGACAGCCACTGCAGGGTCACCCCGACGCCGTGCGGGGAGCAGACCCGGGCCGCCGCGCTGACCACCCGGTCCACGTACGGGTCGTCGAGGACGGTCTCGTCCCGGCCGGCGACGGCGACCACGAGGCGTACCCCGGCACCCCGGACCAGGGCGCGGGCGGTGGTGTTCGGCACGTAGCCGAGGCGGTCGGCGGCGGCGGTGACCCGATCGCGGGCGTCCGGCGAGGCGAACCCGTAGCCGCCGAGCACCCAGGAGGCGGTGGCCCGGGAGACCCCGGCCGCCTGCGCGACGTCGTCGAGGGTGGTGGGTCGTGTCGTCGGCGTACCCATGTCGGCATCATGCCTGCTCGGGGCGGACGGGGTAAGGGGTGGGAGCGCTTGCGATGAGAGCGCTCTCAGGTGTGCGATGGTGGTCGGCAGCACCGGGGGAGAGGACCACAACACAGTGAACAGCACCATCGACGCGCCGGCCGTCGACCGGCGGGCCGTGCCGCGGCCGGTCCTGGCGGCCCGCAACGGGGTGGCGGTCGTGTTCGCCCTCAACGGGCTCGCGGTGGCCACCTGGTTCTCGCGGGTGCCCGCGATCCGCGAGGCGCTCGGGCTCAGCGCCGGGCGGCTCGGCCTGCTGCTGCTGGCCATGTCGGCCGGCGCGCTGGTGGCGATGTCCACCGCCGGGCTGGTCACCCTGCGGCTCGGCCCGTCCCGCACCGTAACCGCGTCGACCGTGCTGGTCGCGCTCGGCCTGACGGTCGCCGGCCTCTCCGCCAGCCTGGCCGGTTCGCTGGTCGGCGTCGTGGTCGGGCTCTTCGCCGTCGGCTACGGCTCCGGCACCTGCGACGTGGCGATGAACGTCGAGGGCGCGGCGGTGGAGAAGCGGCTCGGCCGGACGATCATGCCCCGGTTCCACGCCGCCTGGAGCCTCGGCTCGGTGGCCGGGGCCGGGATCGGCGCCGGGGCGGCCCGGTTGGGCGTACCGGTCGGCTGGCACCTGCCCGTGGTCGCGGCGGCGGTCCTGGCCGGCACGCTGCTCGGCGCCCGCGCCTTCCTGCCCGCACCGGCCGAGGCGGCCGGCCCGGCCGATCCGGCGGCCCGCCGGCGCGCGCTGCTGGCCACCTGGCGGGAGCCGCGCACCCTGCTGATCGGCCTGTTCGTGCTGGTGATGGCGTTCACTGAGGGCAGCGCCAACGACTGGCTGGCGGTGGCGTTCGTCGACGGGTACGGGGTCAGCGAGGCGATCGGTGCCACCGTCTTCGGAGTCTTCGTGGTCGGCATGACCCTCGGCCGGACCGCCGGCACCGTCGCCATCGACCGGTGGGGCCGGGTGCCGGTGCTGTTCGGCACCATCGGGCTGGCCGCCACCGGCGCCACCCTAGCCGTGCTGGCCGGCTCCGGGCCCCTCGCCGTGGTCGGCGTGGCGCTGTGGGGGATCGGAGCGTCGCTCGGCTTCCCGGTCGGGATGAGCGCCGCCGCCGACGACGAGGACCGGGCGCCGACCCGGGTCAGCGTGGTCGCGATGGTCGGCTACAGCGCCTTCCTCGGCGGCCCGCCGCTGCTCGGCTTCCTCGGCGACCACCTGGGCATCCTGCCCGCCCTCGGGCTCGTACCGCTGCTCCTGCTGCCCACCTTCGCCCTGGTGTCGGTGCTGCGCCCGCCGTCCCGCTGACCCGCGGCCGGGCCCGGCCACGGCACCGCTCACGCGCCGTCAGCGGACTCCCACCGGCCTCGCAGCCGGTTGACAGGTACGGGTGCTGCACTGGGAGGACGCCGAGGAGAGGAGGCGGAGATGGGCTGGTTCAGCCGCCGGGCCACCGACCCGACCACCCCGACCAAGCTCGACCGTGAGGCGAATCGGGACGACCTGGCCGCGCTGGAGGCCTTCGTGACCAGCCGGCGCGGGGTGGAGTTCTACCTGGAGCCGGAGACCACGGCCACCGACACCACGGTGGTCGCCATCGCCCACGACGGCGAGTGGATCCGTCGCCGCACCGGCTCGCCCCGGACCGCCGCGAAGATCGCCCAGCGGCACGCGGTGCCGCTCTACGAGGCGGCCCGCTCCGGCTACCCGGAGCGGATGCGGGCCTGGAACCGCGCGCACCCGGAGCGCCGCGCCCGCTGACCCGTCGCGACGCCCGGGGCGGTCAGACCCCGGCGGCCACGCCGGCGCCGATGCAGAGCAGGGCGCAGCCGGTGACGAGCTGGAGGCGTCGGTGCACGGCCGGCGTGGACACCAGCGCGCGCCCGCGGTCCACCGCCCAGGTGAACAGCAGGTACCAGCAGCCGGTGACGGCCGCCCAGAGCGCCCCGAGGGCGAGGCTGGAGAGGAACACCGGCCCGTCGGTGGTGAGGAACTGCGGCAGCAGGGAGACGGCGAACACACCGGCCTTCGGATTGCCGAGGTTGGTCGCCAGGCCCGCGGCGTACGCCCGCCAGCGGCCGGCCCGCGCGGCGACCGTCCGGCCGGGGGCGATAGTCGCGGGTCGACGCAGCGACAGCAGCGTGGTCACCCCGAGAACGGTCAGCAGCGCGCCGCCGGCGACGCGTACCGCCGCGTAGGCGTGGGGGTTGGCCAGCAGGACCGCGGACAGGCCGGCCGCCGCGGCCGTGGTCCAGATCAGCAGCCCGCTGCACGTGCCGGCGATGCTGGCCCAGGCCCGACGCCGACCGCCGTCGAGGGTCTGCCGCAGCATGAGCGCCTGCCCGGCCCCGGGCAGCATCGCCAGCAGCCACGTCGTGGCGACGAAAACGGGCAGGTGAGTGGGCATGTCCGGCCACCTCCAGGTCGCAGTCAGGTGCTCCACCGTAAGGCTGCCCACCGTTGCCGATTCAGAGAAGTAAAAGATCTGCGCTGCAGCTGTAAGCTGGCTTAATGCTCCTGGAGCCGGCGCAGTTGCGGCTGTTGGCCCTGGTCGAACGCCACCGATCGCTGTCGGCCGCCGCGACGGCGTTGGGTATCACCCCCGCCGCGGTGACGCAGCAGGTCGCCCGGGCCGAACGCGACTGCGGTGCGGCGCTGGTGCGTCGCGGGCCTCGAGGCGCCACGCTGACGGCGGCGGGCGCGCTGCTCGCCGCGCACGGGCAGGTGATCGACCAGCACACCCGGGAGGCCGCCGACGGCCTGGCGGCGCTGCTCGGCGAGCTGTCCCTCCGGCTGCGCATCGGCGCGTTCCAGGCGGCCGCCCTGCACCTGCTGCCCCCGGCGCTGACCGCCCTGCGCCACCGCCATCCCGACGCCGACCTGTCGGTGGTCGACATCACCTCCGACCTCGGCATGCCCGCCGTGGCCGCCGGCGACCTCGACCTGGCCGTCATCGCCTCCTGGGACGAGCCACCCGCCCCGCCGGAACACGTCCGGGTGCACCCGCTGCTGACCGACCCGATGGTCGTCGTCCTGCCCGACGACCACCCGCTCGCCGCCGCGCACCCGCCGGACGTCGCCCTCCAGCTCGACCAGCTCCGCGACGAAGCCTGGGTCACCATCCTGGCCGGGCATGCCGCCCGGGCCCAGTTCGACCGCGCCGCGGCCGCCGCCGGCTTCAGCCCGAGGGTGCGTTTCCAGACCGCGTCCTACGACGTCGCCCAGGCTCTCGTCGGCACCGGCATCGGCGTCGCCCTGGTCTCCCGACTCGCCCTCACCAACACCCCCGGCACCACCCACCGCGAACTGACCCCGCACGGGCTGCACCGCCGGCTCTCCGCCGCCACCCTCGCCGACAGCAGCCTCACCCCGCTGGTCGGGGCGTTCCTCCAGCTCCTGCACGACGTCGCCAATGACGTCACCGCCACCTGGGCGGCGCGCTAGGCAGGGTGTTTCGCCCGGGCGTCAGGACCGGTTGCCGGACTGCCACCCCTGCTGATGGAGTCTCTCGAACCCGTCGAGCAGCAGGTCGAGCGCGAACTCGAACTCGAACTGGTCGTCACAGCCGCGGCCCACGACCGACCCTTCGTCGTGGGCGCCGGACGTGGCTATCTCCGCGATGTGCGGATACCGACCGGCGAGCTCCCGGAACATGGCCGCGTGCGCCTCCGGCTCGGCGGGCAGCGGTGAGGCGGGAAACAGCTCCTGGGTGAACCCCCACACGCGGCTGCCGAGAACGTGCATCACGTGGTGAGTGAGGTCAACGGACAAGCCGCCGGCCCGGAACGTGCCGGCGATCGAGTCCAGGTAGTCCAGAACGAGCAGGGTGGGCTGCGAGCGGGACTCGATCACGCGCGACGCCCAGGGGTGGCGCAGCAGCGCCCGTCGGGCCGAGAGGATGCGCTGGCGGATGCCGGTCTTCCAGCCGGTGTCGAGGTCCGGTGGGTCGATCTCGCCGACGATGACGTCGACCATGCCCTCGAGGAGCTCTTCCTTGTTGGCCACGTGCTTGTAGAGCGCCATCGGCACGACGCCCAGCTCCTGGGCGAGGTTGCGCATGCTCAGCGAGTCGATTCCGGCGGCGTCGGCGAGCGCGACGGCGGCGCGCAGTACGCGGTCTCGGTTGAGGGGGCTCCGGCGCCCACCATCCGGCTGCTGGACCATCTCGACCGCCTTCCATGCCAACGGTTGCCGAAGGGTACCCGCCCTTGACGGTGTACGGCGTACACCTTAGCCTGGCGGGAGATGTGTACGCCGTACACCTCTGGGTCGCGCCGACGTGGCCGACCACCGATGACCGGAACCAGGAAGGGACCCCCGTGACCTCCTCCAGTAAACGAGAGTGGCTGGTACCAGTCGGGCTGATCGTGCTCAGCGCCGTTCCGGTCATCGCCGGCGCCGCCCGCCTCACCGAGCTCACCGGGGGTGCGACGGTGACACCGGAGAACGCGCGGTTCTTCGCCTCACCGGTACCCGTGGTCGTGCACATCGTCGGTGCGAGCCTGTACTGCCTGCTGGGCGCCTTCCAGTTCGCCCGCGGCTTCCGCCGCCGCAGGCCCGGCTGGCACCGGATCGCCGGGCGGCTGCTGATCCCCTGCGGGCTCGCCGCGGCCCTGTCGGGCGTGTGGATGGCGGCGCTCTATCCCCGTCCGCCCATCGACGACGTGCTCCTGACCCCGATCCGGCTCGTCTTCGGCTCGGCCATGGTCGCCTGCATCGTCCTCGGCGTCGCCGCCATCCGGCGTCGGGACCTCGCTCGGCACCGGGTGTGGATGGCCCGTGGCTACGCGATCGGTCTGGGCGCGGGTACCCAGGTCCTGACCCACCTGCCCTGGATGCTGCTGGCCGGTCAGCCGAGGGGGCTCGGCCGGGTGCTGCTGATGGTCGCCGGCTGGGTGATCAACCTGGCCGTGGCCGAGTGGGCGCTTCGCCGGGGGCAGATCAAGTCAGCCCGGGCCGTCAGAGACCTTACCGGCGCTCGCGCCGGCGTACTTGCCAGCCGGTGAGGTCGACACGGCGACGCGCGGTCGGACAGCTCCACCCGGGTACTGGCGCTGGCCATCCGCGGATCCATCATGGACGGACCCCAGCCGGCAGGCGGCATTGGCCGGCAAGCGGTATCCTACCGCCCGCACGACCACAAGATTTGCCCGAAGGGAGGGACTGCCCATGACAACCGACAGCCCAACGGTGGCCGCATCGGGCCTGGTCTGCCGCGTCGGCGCGGGCGTGATCGGCGGGCTCGCCGGGGGCGTGGTCTTCGGTGTCATGATGCAGGCGACGGACATGTTGCCGATGGTTGCCAGGCTCGTCGATGGCGAGTCGGTCCTCGTTGGCTGGGGTGTGCACCTGGCGATCTCCGCGTTCGTCGGCACCACGTACGCGCTCATCTTCGGCGCCTTGGCCGAGGTCCTCGTCGCATCGACGGTGCTCGGTGTGCTCTACGGGGCGGTCTGGTGGCTCCTCGGCGGGCTCACGCTCATGCCGCTACGGCTGGGCTTGGGCCTGTTCGTCCTCGACAGCGCGGCCTGGCAGAGCCTGGCCGGCCACCTCGCCTACGGCCTGGTCCTCGGCCTCACGTACGCCCTGGTCATCCCCGGGCGGCTCGGGGCCGAATAGCTCGCCGGGTCGGACAACGTCCACGACGGCGACCAGGGCGCGGAAGGGGACTTGCCTGCCTGGCACGATGGGCGGGTGAACATCACCCGACTCGTCACCGCGGCGGACGCGCCTGCCCTGGCCGAGCTGCTCCGCGTCAACCGTGAGTTTCTCGCGCCATGGTGCCCCATCCGCAACGACGACTACCGCACGGCAGACGGCCAGCACGCCGTCATCCAAGCCGATCTCCAGCAGCACGAGCAGGGATCGAAGCTGCCCCACGTCATCCTCGACGACTCCGATCGAGTGATCGGCCGCATCACGCTCAGCGGCATCGTGCACGGCCCGTTCCAGTCATGCGCCATGGGGTACTGGGTGAGCGCCAGCCACAACGGCCGAGGGTTCGCGACCAGGGCAGTGCGCGAGATCGTGCAGGTGGCCTTCGAGGAGTTGGGGTTGCACCGGGTGCAGGCAGAGATCCTGCTGCACAACACCGGATCGCAGCGGGTGCTGGAACGCAACGGGTTCGTGCAGTACGGCATGGCGCCGGAGTACCTCAACATCGCCGGCCGATGGCAGGACCACGCCATGTACCAGGTGGTGAAGCCGTCCTCGGCAACCGGCTGAACGTCATCGCCCCAGCACAGCGCGCTGAAGCCGCGCCTTACGATCACGGTGCCCGGTGTTCGACGGCCCACCGGGTGGTCAGCCGGCCAGCGCTGCCCGCGCCTCGGCCAGCCGCACCGGCTCGTCGTGGGCCGAGACGTACCACTCGACGTCGTCGCTGAGCAGGCCGCGCGCCATCGCCAGGTCGGGCCCGTCCTCCGGGGTGCGCAGGTGGGCCGGGGGCGGATACCAGCAGTCACCGAGCAGCAGCACTCCCGAGTCCGGCACCAGCACCACCGCCGAGTCCGGCGCGTGCCGGCCGCCCACGTGCCGGACCACCACACCGGTGGGCAGGGTCAGCTCGTCGGTGAAGGTCCGGGTCGGCGGGAGCACCGCGAAGCCGTCCCAGGAGTCCACGGCGAGGGCTCGGGCGCGGTAGCTGTGCCCGAGCAGGGGGTTGTCGCGTACCTGCTCGCGGAGGTGGCGGTGGCTCCACGGCCGGGCCGCCTCGGCGCGCAGCGGCGCCACCCCGGCCTCGTGCCCGACGATCTCGACGCCCGGCCAGGCGCAGGCGCCCCAGACGTGGTCCCAGTGGTGGTGGGTGTAGACCAGCCAGCGCGGCTCGGGGAGCCCGGCCGCGGCCAGCCCGGCCTGGATCTCGCGGGCGTGCGCCGGGCTCTGTCCCGCGTCGACGATCACACTTCCGCGCTCGTCGGCGACGACCGCCACGGTCGGCCGCACCGCGTACGGGTCCGGGTCGCCGGGGAACAACCAGACCCGGCCGGCCAGTTGCGTGGGCGCGAGAGCGTCCATGGCGGCAATTCCTCTCGCTCGGCGGGAACCGGTCCACATTCCGCCCGGATCCTATCGAGCCTGGCCCGTCTCGGCCGTCCCCGTCAGCCCGGCCGCAATTCCCCAACGGCGCAGGGAATCCTTGTCGAGCGATGACGCAGTTTGCGCTGCCATCGGCGTCGGTACATTCGCTCGATTCCCTTCCAGTCAGGACGGTCGATCGCCGGCGCGGCCCCGGGCGGGGAGACGGGCCGGGGGTGGGGGCGCGTTGACCCGCGCCGGGAGGCTGTGGCGGCATTCGCGGCCAGACGGCAGTGAAGGAAGTCGGTGTGAATCCGGCGCGGTCCCGCCACTGTCACCGGGGAGCGATCCCCCCTCGTGAGTCACGGCCGTGCGTGCGCGGCTGGAAGACCGGGGGTGAGCGTCGATCCGGGAGCCAGGATACTTCGGCCGTCGGAGAGCCCCAGGGCGTGGACACCCGAGGAGGACCGATGCACGGCCTTTCCGCCGTCGCCGACGACCGTCGCAACCGGCCGGCGCGCACCGACGCGCCGTTGACCGCTCACCCCACCAGGTGTCGACCCGGCCGTGTCGCCGCGTCCACGACCGGTGCCACCGGCGTCGTCGGCCCGGCCGACCTCGGGTACGGCCACTCCGTCCGCCGCTGACGGCCGCTCCGCCGGGGTCCGCACCCGGCCGCGCCTGCCTGCCGACGTGCCGTCGGTGAGCCGCCCGCCCGGCCCGCGTACCCGCTGAACCACGCCCACCCGCTGCCCGCCGCCGGCCCCGCCGCGCCGCCGGGCGTCACGATCCGGAGCTGTCCGTGCGCATCCTGCTGTTCTCCACCGCCGACACCGACCTGCTCGCCGCCCGCGCCAGCGGCGCGGACCACCGGCTTCTGCACGTGCTCGCCGAGGCGCCCACCGGGGAGGCCCGGGTCAACCTGGTCCTCGCCGTGCTCCGCGCCCCGCAGGTGTGGGGCGGGGTCCGCGCCCTGCCCGGGCTGCGCCGGGCCCTCGCCGCTCACGCCGGCCTCGACGAGGCGGCCCTGCTCGCCGCGCCCGGGAAGCGGGTCGCCGTGCCGGCGGCGCTGACCGAGGCCGTCGACGGCCCGGCCGCCACCGCCGCCGACGCCATCGACCTGATCGAGACCCTGGCCCGCCGGTTGGTCCTCGGTATGGAGACCCTCGGCTGGGATCCGTCCAAGGTGGACGCGGTGGTCGAGGAGGTGGTCGGTGCGGCTGTGCCGGACGCCGCCGAGGTGCTGCGGTTCGCCGCCCGCGAGGTGGTGCCCCGGCTGGCGCGGACCACGGACGAGATCGACCAGCGCCACGCGCACTCAGGGTGACGACATCGCGGAGGTGCTGGCGCTTCTCGGTGTCCGTCCGACGGCGAGTCCGCAAGACGCACGGTCCCGCGGCGGTGTTCGTGGTCGGCGGGGTCGTCGACCTGCGCCGCTGATCGGGGGATCGGCCGGCCCGGTTCCGGAGTTCGGGCCGGCCGCCCCCAGGCGGGTGGACGCTCGCTCGCCGTCCACCCGTCGTCGCCCGCCGGTCAGGTGCGGACGTTCGGCAGGTTGATCCCGCAGGTGCGTTCGATGAACTCACCCGCCCGCCGTCCGCTCGCCTCGACCTCCGCGGGCGAGTCCTGCGTGTGCGCGACCGCCGCCGGCTCGTGCGTGTGCTCGGCCGTGCCCGGCTCGTGCGCGTGCGGGTCGGCCATCGAAGCGACCAGCCGTTCCAGGTCCGGGGTCAGGTCCTCCGGTGCCGAGCGGATCATGGCCTGCAGCGCCGCCACTCGCTCGTCGCCGGTCACCCGGGCCTGGTTGGTCAGCCTGAAGGCTTCCGCCTCGGCGCAGAATCGGTCCCGCCCTGACCAGTCCGACGGCAGGTCGGGCCGGGATAGCCACCAGCCGCCGAGGGCGACGGCGACCAGCCCGGCGACGACCCCGCCGACGAGTAGTCGTCGGTCAGACATTGTCGTTGATCGCGTCGATGTCGTGGGTGTCGTAGTACAGCGGCCAGATGTCGTCGCGCATGCACGAGTTGTCGTTGCCGTCGGTGCTGTGGTATCGGTGCTTCAGCGCGCCCGTGTGCCCGAACTCGTGGCAGCCGAGGCTCTTCCAGTACGACACGCCGTAGCCGCTCATCGTTCGGGTGTTGAACTTGACGTCGAAGTGGTCGCACCGGCCGTTCCACCAGTTGGTGTCCGTGCAGGTCTCCTGCCCGTACCAGCTCGCGGTGTACGACTTGTCGTAGACGTGGATGTCCGATCCGCCGACCGAGGTGGTGATGTCGGTGCGGTCGAGCTGCGCGCGGCCGTGCGCCACCGCCGCCTTGCCGTTGGTGGTCAGGTAGTTGGACTCCACGTCCTGGCTGGTGTTGTCCGGCTTGTGGCCGGAGTTTCCGCCGTGGCTGGCCAGGGCCGGTGGCGCGAAGGCCAGCACGGCGGCCAGCGTGGTGCCCAGGATCATCGCCGTACGCTTCATGTCCCACTCTCCTCGATGACCGGCTGGTTCGCCGTCGGGGCCGAGGCGGTCAGCGTGCCGGCGGCCACCGCCGCGCTGGCCTCGGTGACCGTCTGGTTGAACAGGCCGGCCGTCATCCCGCTGATGGATCCGGCCAGCTCGTTCTGCGGGTTGCTCGGCTCCAGCACGCCGTTCGCCTCCAGTGCCCGGCCGTCGGAGCTGGCCAGCAGGAAGGTGTGCGGGTCGCTGACGTCGAGGTCACGACGGAGGAAGAAGTAGCCGCTGTCGCCGACCTCGCTCCACGCCACGTTGTTGGAGAGGTAGCCGCGCCCCTCCTCGTCCCAGCCCTCCTCCTCGAGGGTGATCGTTGGCGGGACCAGCATGTTCTTCGGGTTGTGCAGGACGTCCCACACCGTGATCGTCACGTTGCGCAGCCGGATGTCCCCGCCGACCGCCGCCGGGTCCTCGTCGACGCTGGCGATCCGGCCGGGCTCGACCGCGGACACCGAGCCGTAGACGACCAGGTGCGACGTCGCGGTCATCTGCGCGACGGTGTCGAAGTGGTAGACCTCCTTGCCGAACGCCAGCGACTCCGGGCGCGCGTCGAGGCGGACGCCGGTGTCGGCGTGCCGGACGGCGACCGTGGCCACCAGTCCGGCCAGCGCCACCGCGCCCGCCGCCGCCAGGCCCAGCCGGCGCAGGCCGGGCCGCCTGATTCTGTTCACTCGCCGTACCCCCAATCCGTGGTCACCGGCGCGGCACGGGGCGGCCGCGCCCGTGCCCCGCCGGACGCTCTCGGGCGATCGCCCGGCGGGACGGCACGAGAATCCACTCCCACCAATGCAGCCACCTTGCAGCCGGCTTGCAGTCGGTCCACAGGGGACCGGCATACTGCGGCACCGGGGAGGTGTGTCGATGGAGTTCCGGGTCCTGGGCGCGGTGGAGGTGTGGTCCCACGGCGCCCGCGTGGACGTGGGCGGGCGGCAACCCCGCCTGGTCCTCGCCGCGCTGCTGCTGGAGCCCGGCCGGGTGGTGCCCGTGGACCGGCTGGTCGACCTGGTCTGGGGGCAGTCGCCGCCACGCAGCGCCCGGGGCACCCTCCAGGCGCTGGTCTCCCGGCTGCGGGCCACCTTCCGCCGGCTCGACGCGTCGGTCGAGCTTGTCAGCCGGGGTGGCGGCTACCTCGTCCGGGCCGACCCGGACACGGTGGACGCGCACCGGTTCACCGCGCTGACCGCGCTGGCCCGGAACGCCGACGACGAGGCCGCGGTCGGCCTCCTCGACCGGGCGCTCGGGCTGTGGCGGGGGGAGCCGCTCGCCGACGTGGCCGAGGAGGACGTCCGGCACCGGCTCTGCGCCGGGCTGCACGAGGCCCGGTGGACCGCGGTGGAGGACCGGGCGGCGGCGCTGCTGCGCCTGGGCCGCGCCCGGCAGGTGGTCGGCGAGCTGACCGACCAGGTCGCCCGGCACCCGGACCGGCAGCGGATGGCCGGGCAGCTGATGCTCGCCCTGCACCGGGAGGGCCGGGCCGACCAGGCGCTGGCCACCTACCGGCGGGTCCGCCTCCGGCTCGCCGACGAGCTGGGTCTCGACCCTGCGCCCGAGCTGCGTCGCCTGGAACAGCTCATCCTCCGGGCCGACCCGACGCTGGATCCGCCCGACGGCACCCGGGACCGGGTCCGTCCCGCCCAACTGCCGCACGACGTGCCCGGCTTCACCGGCCGCGCCGCCGACCTGGCCCGGCTGGACGCCACCCTGGACGAACCGTCCGGCGGCATCCGGATCTGGGTGGTCAGCGGTACCGCCGGGGTGGGCAAGACCGCGCTTGCGGTGCGCTGGGCGCACCGGGTCCGCGACGCCTTCCCCGACGGCCAGCTCTTCGTCGACCTGCGGGGCTTCGACGCCGAACGGGAGCCGGTCCTGCCGGCCGCCGCGCTCGCCCAGCTGCTCGGCGGGCTTGGCGTCGACCCGCGGGCCGTGCCCGACGGGCTGGACGCCCGGGCGGCGCTGTTCCGCTCCCGGCTGGCCGGGCGGGACGTGCTGCTGGTGCTGGACAACGCCCGCGACGCCGGCCAGGTGCTGCCGCTGATCCCGGCCGCGGGCACCGTGCTGGTCACCAGCCGGCACCGCCTCGGCGAGCTGGTGGCCCGGGCCGGCGCCCGGCCGCTCCCGCTGGACGTGCTCACCCCGGCCGACTCGGCCCGCCTGCTGGCCACGCTGCTGGGCGACGGGACCGTCCGGGCCGAGGCGGCCGCGGCGGCCCGGCTGGCCCGGCTCTGCGGGCACCTTCCGCTGGCGTTGCGGATCGCCGCGGCGAACCTCCAGGCGGCGGGGGAGCCGGAGATCGCCGGGTTGGCCCGGGAACTCGCCGAGGGCGACCCGCTGGCCGGGCTCACCGTGGACGGCTCCGACGAGTCGGCGGTGACCAAGGCGTTCGCGCTGTCGTACCGGGCGCTGTCGGCGGAGCAGCAACGGATGTTCCGCCGCCTCGGACTGGTGCCCGGGTCGAGCTTTGCCGCCGGGGCGGCGGCCGCCCTCGCCGAGACGCCGCCGGTCATCGCCGAGCGGCTGCTCCGGGCCCTCGCGGCGGCGCACCTGGTGGAACGGCACCCCGGCGGCCGGTACCGCTTCCACGACCTGCTGGGCCGGTACGCGCTGGACCGGCTCACCGGGGAGGAGGACACCGGGCAGCGCGAGCAGGCATGGCAACGCCTCCTCGACCACTGGCTGGCGACCGCGGACGCGGCGGGCCGCCGGCTCATCCCGCACTTCGCCCGGCTGCCCCGCCCCGTGCCGGCGGACCCGTTCGGCACCCCGGAGGCGGCCCTGGCCTGGGTGGACGCCGAGTGGCAGAACCTCACCGTGGCGGTGGAGCAGACCGCCCGGCAGGGTCCCCGCCGCTACGCCTGGCAGCTCGCCGACGCGTTGCGAGCCTGGTTCCACCAGCGGGGGCGGCGCGCGGAGTGGCTGGCGGCGGCGACGGTCGCGCTCGACGCCGCCCGGGCCGAGGACGACCTGCCGGCCCAGGTCGCCATGCACCTGAGCATCGCCCTGGTCCACGTGACCAGCGGCCGGTACGAGGAGGCCCGCCGGCACCTGCGCGACGGGCTGCGGATCGACATCGGCGACGACTGGCCGGAGGGGCGTGCCGGGATGCTCAACAACCTCAGCGCGGTGCACCAGCGGCTCGGCGACCCGCAGGCCGCGATCGACTGCGCGCGCCGCTCGCTGGCGCTCAACCGGCAGCTCGGCAGCGACGGCGGGGAGGCGATGTCGCTGGCCAACCTCGGCTTCGCGTACTGGCAGCTGGGCGCGCTGGCCGAGGCGGAGGAGCACTTCCGGGCGGCGCACGACCGGGGCGCGCGGGCCGGGGCGCGGTACAACGTGGCCGTCCTCCTGGTCGACCTGGCCAGCGTCCGCCGGGACCTCGGCGACCACGCCGTCGCCGAGGAGCTGTACGCGCGCGGCCTGGCCGCCCACCACGACCTCGGCTACCGGTACGGCGAGGCGACCGCGCTCGCCGGCCGGGCGGTGCTCTGGGGCGCGACCGGCCGGGCGGAGCCGGCCCGGCCGGACGCCGAGCGGGCGGTCGCGCTCACCCGGGAGATCGGCGACACCGGCACCGAGGCGTGGGCGCGGGACGCGCTCGCCCGGGTGCTGCTGGCGCTGGGCCGACCGGCCGAGGCGGCCGCGGAGCACCGGCGGGCCCTCGAACTGGCCCGGGAGACCCGGTTCTGCTGGTGCGAGGCGACCTCGCTGGCCGGCCTCGCCGCCGCCGAGCTGGCCGCCGAGGCACCCGACGCCGCCCGGGAGCACGGGCAGGCCGCCGTCGAGTTGGCGGTACGGGCCGGCTACCGGCCGATCGAGCTGCGGGCCGCGCGGGTGCTCGCCCGGGTGGCCGAGGCGGCCGGGGACACGGCGGAGGCGGCCCGGCTCGACGAGCGGGCCGCGCTGCTGGCCAAGGAGACCGGGTACGCCGAGACGCCGGCGGGCTGACCGACGGCTCCAGGTCGCGGCGCGGCGCCAGACGCGCCGAGCTGGAGTTGTCGCAGATCAGCCGGTGACCGCGCGGGCCAGCACGTATCCCAGGGCGGCCGCCCCCAGCCCGGCGACCAGGCTGACCGACACGTTGGCCAGGGCGTGGAACCGGGCGCCCTCCCGGCTCAGCCGCAGCGTCTCGTAACTGAGTGTGGACCAGGTGGTCAGCGCACCGCAGAAACCGGTGCCGACCAGCGCGCTCACCGCCGGGGAAGACGGGATCTCGGCGACCGCGCCGAGCAGCAGTGACCCGGCCACGTTGACGGTCAGCGTCCCCCACGGGAACGGTGAGTCGTGCCGGGCCTGCACCGCCCGGTCGGTGAGGTAGCGCAGCGGAGCGCCGAGCGCGGCCCCGATCACGATCAGCAGGACGGTCACCGGGCCTCCCCATCGCCGGTCCGGGCCAGCAGCCGGCCGGCCACCGCGTCCCCGGTCCAGACCGCCAGGAGCGCCCCGAGCACGGTCGCCGCCAGGTACGCCAGCGCCGTCCCCGGCGCTCCCGCGGCCACCGCCCGCTGCACGTCGACCGCGTACGTGGAGAAGGTGGTGAAGCCGCCGAGCACCCCGACGCCGAGGAACGGTCGGACCAGCGGGCCGGCCGGGCGGGCGGTGATCACCGCCATCAGCACGCCGATCAGCAGGCAGCCGGCGACGTTGATGCCGAAGGTGGCCCACGGGAAGCCGGTAGGCGGGTGCGGGAACACGGACTGGAGGCCGGCCCGGGCCAGCGCGCCGAGCACGCCCCCGGCGGCGATGGCGCCGAGCACCGCCGCCGGGTGGGCGGCCAGCTCGCCCCGGTCGGCGGGTACGTGCAGGTCGACGTCGGGGTCGACGCGGAAGTCGTCGGGTGTGGTCACCGGGCCTCCCCACCAGTCAGGGCATCACTGGCAGGGACCGTTGGCGACGTGACGCGGTTCTCCCGGTGGTGCCCGGGACGGCGGGCCCCACCGCCGGTCTGCGCCGAGGATAACCCGGGGAGACCGGCCCGTCCGCCGCGGTCCGGGTCCGGGCCGGCGTTCCGTCAGGCGACGGTGTCGACCAGTTCGTGGGCGGGCGGGACGTCGGCCGGCGCGCGCCGGGCGCGCCGCTCGGCGAGCAGGAGCACGGCGAGACCGAGCAGGGTGAGCCCGGCGCCGGCCCAGATCGGGGCGGTGAAGCCGAGCCCCGCGCTGATGGTCAGCCCGCCGATCCAGGCGCCGAGCGCGTTGCCGACGTTGAAGGCGGCGATGTTGGCGCCGGAGGCGAGCGTCGGGGCCTGGTGGGCGTACTTCATGATCCGCATCTGCAGCGGCGGCACGGTGGCGAACCCGAACCCGCCCATCAGCACCAGCGAGGCGATCGTCAGGCCCGGGCTGGCGGCGGTCAGGGCGAAGCCGACCAGCACCACGCTGAGCACCGCGAGCACGGTCACCAGGGTCCGGGAGAGCGACGCGTCGGCGGCCCGGCCGCCGACCAGGTTGCCGACGAACAGCCCGACGCCGAAGAGGACCAGCAGCCACGGCACGGTCGCGGTGGCGAAGCCGCTCACCTCGGTCAGCGTGTACGCGATGTAGGTGAAGGCACCGAACATGCCGCCGAAGCCGAGGATGGTGACCACGAGGGAGAACCAGACCTGTGGCCGGGTGAACGCGCGCAGCTCGCCGCGGAGCCCCCCGGTGGGTGCGTCGGCGGTGGCCGCCCCGCGCCCCGGCACCAGCAGCGCCAGCCCGACCAGCGCGACCAGCCCGATGGCGGTGATCGCCCAGAAGGTGGCGCGCCAGCCGAGGTGCTGGCCGAGGAAGGTGCCGAACGGCACGCCGAGCACGTTGGCGATGGTCAGGCCGGCGAACATCATCGCGATGGCGCCCGCTCGGCGGGCCGGCGGGACCAGGCCGGCCGCCACCACCGCGCCGATGCCGAAGAAGGCGCCGTGGCACAGCGCGGCGACGATCCGGCCGGCCAGCATGGTGGCGTAGTCGCCGGCGAGGGCGGAGAGCAGGTTGCCGGCGATGAAGAGCACCATCAGGCCGAGCAGTACGGGCTTGCGGGGCAGCCGGGTGACGGCGGCGGTGAGGGCCACCCCGCCGACGGCGACGCTGAGCGCGTACCCGGAGATCAGCCAGCCGGCGACCGACTCGGTGACCGCGAAGTCCGCGGCGACCTGGGGGAGCAGCCCCATGATCACGAACTCGGTCAGCCCGATGCCGAACGCCCCGATCGCGAGGGCGACCAGGCCGCCGGGGAGGGCGGAGGTGCGCTGAGACATGGCGTACCCGTTTCCAGTCGGTGAGAGATAGCGAGCGCTTGCAACTACCCGCGCGAACAACGAAATAGTTGCACGCGCCTGATATCCGCGCAAGCGTGCTAGCCTGGGAGCCGTCCAGGTCACACCGAGGGGGCGTCATGGGGATCGGCGACGACGCGGTCGAGATCCGCGCACAGGGCTGGCGTACCCTCGCCGCCCTGCACGGCCTGATCGAGACCGCCCTCGAGCGCGCCCTCCAGGCCGAGCACGCCCTCTCCGTCGTCGAGTACACGGTGCTCGACGCGCTGTCCCGGCAGGACGGCTGGCACATGCGGATGCGTCAGCTGGCCCGCGCCGCAGCGCTCTCCGGCAGCGCCACCACCCGCCTGGTCACCCGGCTCGAGGACCGGGGCCTGCTCACCCGGATCCTCTGCGAGGACGACCGGCGCGGCATCTACACCGAGCTGACCCCGGCCGGCTCCGACCTGCTCGCCCGGGCGCGGCCCACCCACGACCGGGTGCTCGCCGAGGCGCTCGCCGAAGCCGAACGGACCCCCGAGCTGGCCCCCCTCGTCGACGCCCTGCACCGGCTTCCCGTCGCCGGCTGACCCCCCGGCCGGACAGGCCTCGGCCCCGGCCGCTGCCCACCCTCCCGACCTGGCACGACGACCGGTACGGGCGTACGGTGTGCGGCATCGCCCGGCGCGAGGCGGCGTCGGGACCGTCGCGCAGGAGGCAACCGTGCAGGACCGCACCCCTCGTCCCGAGGAGCTGGAACCCGTCGAGCGGGTCGGCGTCGACGAGCTGCGGGCCCTGCAACTGGAGCGGCTGCGCTGGTCCCTGCGGCACGCGTACGACAACGTGCCGCACTACCGCCGGGCGTTCGAGGCGGTCGGGGCGCACCCGGACGACCTTCGCGAGCTGGCCGACCTGGCCCGCTTCCCGTTCACCGGCAAGGCCGAGCTGCGGGAGAACTACCCGTTCGGCATGTTCGCCGTGCCCCGGGAGCGCGTCGCCCGGCTGCACGCCTCCTCCGGCACCACCGGCCGGCCCACCGTGGTCGGCTACACCCGGGACGACGTGACCACCTGGGCCCGGCTGATGGCCCGGTCGATCCGCGCCTCCGGCGGCCGCCCCGGCGACCGGGTGCACGTGGCGTACGGCTACGGGCTCTTCACCGGTGGGCTCGGCGCGCACTACGGCGCCGAGGAGCTGGGCTGCACCGTCATCCCCGTCTCCGGCGGCATGACCGAGCGGCAGGTGATGCTGATCCGCGACTTCGAGCCGGACGTCGTCATGGTCACCCCCAGCTACATGCTGGCGATCGTGGACGAGATGGAACGCCAGGGCGTCGACCCGAGGTCCACCTCGCTGCAGGTGGGCATCTTCGGCGCCGAGCCGTGGACCGAGGACATGCGCCGGGAGATGGAGCGGCGCCTCGACATGCACGCGGTGGACATCTACGGCCTGTCCGAGGTGATGGGCCCCGGCGTCGCGGTCGAGTGCGTGGAGACCAAGGACGGCCTGCACCTGTGGGAGGACCACTTCTACCCGGAGATCATCGACCCGGTCACCGGCGACGTGCTGCCCGACGGCGAGCAGGGCGAGCTGGTGCTCACCTCGCTCACCAAGGAGGCGATGCCGGTGGTCCGCTACCGCACCCGCGACCTGACCCGGCTGCTGCCCGGCACCGCCCGGCCGATGCGGCGGATCGAGAAGATCACCGGCCGGACCGACGACATGATGATCGTCCGTGGGGTGAACGTCTTCCCCACCCAGATCGAGGAGCTGATCCTGCGCACGCCGGCGCTGTCCCCGCACTTCCAGTGCGTGCTGGACCGGCAGGGCCGGATGGACACCCTCACCGTGAAGGTGGAACGGCGGGTCGGGGTGGCCGCCGAGGAGGCGGAGCGGGCCGGCGCGGACCTGGTGCAGCAGGTCAAGAACACGATCGGGGTCAGCGTGGCGGTGCAGGTCATCGAGCCGGACGGGGTGGAACGCTCGATGGGCAAGATGCGCCGGATCGTGGACCAGCGGCGGGGTAACTGAGGTGGGGGAGAGCGACGGCCGCACCGCGGCCCACGACATGTTCGACGCCGACGTCGCCTCCAAGGGGCTCGGCATCGAGCTGGTCTCGGCCGGCGACGGCGCGGCGGTGGCCCGGATGCGGGTCACCTCGGCCATGCTCAACGGCCACGCCATCGGCCACGGCGGGTTCGTCTTCCTGCTCGCCGACACCGCGTTCGCGCTGGCCTGCAACAGCCACGGCCCGGCCACCGTGGCCGCCGGCGGCGAGATCAGCTTCCTGCGCCCGGTCCGCGAGGGCGACCTGCTCGAGGCCCGGGCCACCGAGCGGGTCCGCTACGGCCGCAGCGGCATCTACGACGTCACGGTGTGGCGGGACGACGAGGTGGTCGCCGAGTTCCGGGGCCGCAGCCGCACCATCGCCCGCGAGCCCGGCGGCGGCGCGCAGATCTGAGCAGGCGATGCCCCGCTGACCCAGGGCCGGACGCCTGGTCGCCCCGCCGCGTCGTGCGGATTCCGTCGGCGGTCTGGGGCAGGATGGCCGAATGGCGCAGATCCTGCTGTTGCACTCCGTCTACGGGTTGCGGCCCGCCGTGCTGGCCGCCGCCGACCGGTTGCGCGCCGCCGGCCACCAGGTCACCACCCCCGACCTGTACGGGCTGCCCGCCGCCGACACCGTCGAGGCGGGCTTCGCGCTCCTCGAGAAGGTCGGCCGGGACGTGGTCCTCGACCGGGCCCGGGCGGCGGCGCGTGACCTGCCCGCCGAGGCGGTGCTGGCCGGGTTCTCGATGGGGGCCGGGGTGGCCGGGGCGCTGCTCGCCGAGCGGCCCGAGGCGGCGGCGCTGCTCCTGCTGCACGGCACCGGCGGCGCCCCGGAGTCCGTCCGTCCCGGGCTGCCGGTCCAGCTCCATCTCGCCGATCCGGACGAGTACGAGCCGCAGGACGAGGTGGACGAGTGGCGGCGGGCGATGACCGCGGCCGGCGCCGAGGTGTCCGTGCACCGCTATCCGGGCCCGGGCCACCTCTACACCGATCCGGACGTGCCCGACCACGACGCGCTGGCGGCCGCACTGACCTGGGACCGCGTGCTGGCGTTCCTCGCCGACCGCTGAGTCTCCGGCGCGGACATCCGGTCCTCGGCGGATCCGCGCCGCGGAGGGTCCAGGGCCGCGGGCGGCCCGGCCCCCGCACGGCGACGTGGTGACCATCGGCGCCGCGCGGTACGACGTCCCGGGTCGGAGTGGCCCCGTGCCCGCTCCGACCCGGGCGCCGGGCTCAGGCGGCGAGCAGCGGGACGTCGGCGGGACCGCCGGTCCGGGTACGACGCGACGTTGTCCGGGCCGCCGGTTCCCGTCCCGCGATCCCGCGCAGACGTGGCCGCGGCGGCCCGACGGCCGGTGGTCGACCGCCGACCGGTCCGGTCCGCCCGCTGACCGGCGCCGACACCGACGCCCGGGCGTCGCCCGGCGTGCCGCTGGTCGGGCCGGCCGACGGATGCCCGAGCCCGGCCGCCCCGACCAGGCTGTCCGGCACCGGCCACCGCCCACCCGCCCGGCCCGGGCCGACCGGTGACCCGTCGCCCGACCGGTCCACCGGCACCCCCGCACGGTTCACCGGGGCATCGAGCGTCGAGCCCACCGGCCGGTCCGCCACCGCCGGGCTGCCGGCCCGCGCAGCCGCCGGCCGACCCGTCACCACGGGATGGTCCGTCGCGCCGCCGGTGCCGGTACCAGCCACGGTGGGGCGGGCGGCCGAGCCGCCACTGAGGGCGCCCGCCACGGTGGGGCAGGCGGCCGGGCCGCCGGTGCGGGTGACCGCCGCCGCCCGGCCCGCGACCGCGGGGCGTGCGGGGACGTCGGCCGGACGCCGGGCGGGCCTGGCGGGGCGGCCGTCGTTCGACAAGCGGCGGGTGAACTCCGCCCGCAGCGCGCGAGGCAGCCGGTGTCGCGCCACCCGGGCCACCACCGGGTCGGTGACGACGTACCCGTCCGCACCGGTCCGGCGCAGCAGTCCGGCCCCGGCCAGGGCACGCAGCACCGGCGCCGCGCGGCCCGCCGGCCAGTCGAGCAGTCGCTCCACCGTGTCGCTGTCGACGGCCATCCCGTGGTGCGCGCCCGCCATCAGCACCGCCCGCTGGGCCCCGTCCAGCTGGTCCAGCCGCACGTCCACCATGCGACGCACCGGCTCCGGCACGCCGGCCGGCGGGCCGTCGTGGTCGAGCGCCGCCACGTACGCCCGCGCCGCGGCCGGGTTCCCGCCGACCAGAGACAGCAGTTCCCGGGCCAGCGCGGCCGGCCGACCGGCCCGGCCGAGCAGGTGCCGCAGCAGGCGTCCGGTGTCCACGGTGCCCAGTGCGGGCAGCGGCACCCGGCGTCGCCGGCCGGCGGCTCCCGGCAGCAGGTCGGCCCAACCCGGCCCGTGGGTGACCACCACCGCGAGGGGCAGGGCCCGCTCGGTCGCGGTGACGAAGAGCCGGTGCAGGAACCGGTTCAGCGGCGGGGCGGCCCGGTCCAGGTCGTCCACGGCCACCACCACCGGCCCACCGGCTGCCAGGTCGAGGAGGATCTCCCGCCACACCTCGGCCCCGCCGGCCGCCGCCCCCTCCTCCTGCGGTGTCGCCACGAAGTCGGCCAGGGCGTGCGCCGCCGCGGCCCGCCGGGCCGGCGGCAGCAGTCCGTCCAGCGCGGCGGCCAGTCGTCGGCGTACCGTCGCCGCGGGGTCCGTGTCGCGGACCCCGGCGAAGGCGCGGACCATGTCGGCCAGCGGCGCCAGCTCCCCCTGGGGGTACGGCGGGCAGTGCGTCACGCACCAGCGCACCGGTGCACCGTCCACGCTCGACACGGCGCGGGTCAGCTCGTGCAGCAGCCGGCTGCGCCCGCTGCCCGCCGGGCCGGTCAGGGAGACCCAGCGCGGCCGGCGGTCCCGTACCGCCCGGGTGATCTCGTCACCGGCGGTGGCCAGCTCCCGCCGCCGGCCGACCAGCGGGCCGTGGTGGCGGGCCGGCCGGGGCCGGGCCAGCCCGGCGACCCGCCAGACGTCCAGCGGCGACGCCTTGCCGGCGACCGCCATCGCGGCCAGCGGCCGCAGGTCGAGCAGGCCGGCGGTGGTCCGCTGGGTGGCCGCGCAGACCACCACTCCGCCCGGCGGCGCGTACTCCTGGAGGCGGGCGGCGGTGGTGATCACCGCGCCGCTGGCGGTGCCGTGCCCGCCGTTCCGGGTGGCGGCCAGGTCCACCAGGACCTCCCCGGTGGCCACCCCGACCCGGACCCGCAGCCGGATGCCGGCCGGCGCCCGCCGGTCCAACGCGTCCTGGATCTCCAGGCCGGCCCGCACCGCCCGGTACGCGTCGAAGCCGTCCGAGCCGTGCACCCCGAACAGGGCCATCACCGCGTCGCCGATGTACTTCTCCACCACGCCGTTCCACCGGCGCAGCACCCCGGCCACCGTGCCGAAGTACGCCTGCTGCAGCGCCCGGACGTCCTCCGGGTCGAGCCGTTCGACCAGACCGGTCGAGCCGACGATGTCGGCGAACAGGACGGTGACCGTACGTCTCTCCTCCGGCACCGGCCACCGCGTGACGGCATCCTGACACCCCACGGTCGAGGTCACTGGCATCGCACCCACCCTTTCCCCCGGTCCGCTGCCTGACGACCTCCGGAGACTTTCACCACCGGGTTGTCGGGGGATCGGTAGGACGACGTATGTCGACCACCCGCAACCTTTAGTCGCAATGTCGACGCGAGAGGTACCACAAGCGTCCTGAGCCCGTAGAACGGTGCGGGAACCTGTGACTAGGCTGCGTGCCATGGCCACCGATGTGGACACCGCACCGCTCGTCGGCCGTGCCGACACCGTCGCGTCGCTCCGGTCGGCCCTGCTCGACGACGTCGCCCCCGGCAACACCGCGGCGGTCTTCCTCACCGGCGAGAGCGGGGTGGGCAAGAGCCGACTGCTGGCCGAGGTCAGCGAGCGGCTGCGCGACGCGGGCGCGGTGGTGCTGACCGGCTCCTGCCTGGACATCGGCGACGCCTCCCCGCTGCACCCGCTGCGGCAGGCGCTGCGCCGCTGCGACGCCGAGCTGACCGAGGCTCGCACCTCCTCCGCGGTGCGCGGCCTGCTCCAGGTGTTCGACGAGGAGACCCCGGGTCCGGACGGAGCGGGTGCGCTGCTGGAGCGGGTCTCCCGCGGATTGCACCTGGTCGCCGGCGGGCGTCCGCTGGTGCTCGTGCTGGACGACCTGCAGTGGGTCGACCGGAGCACCCGCCAGCTCCTGCTCTACCTGCTGGCCGGGCTCGGCGACCTGCACCTGTCGGTGCTCGCCGCGATCCGCGCCGAGTCGCTGCAGGGCGCCCACCCGCTGCGCCGCGTCCTCACCGAGCTGCGCCGGCTGCGCTCGGTACGGGTGGTCGACCTGGCGCCGCTGGACCGGGCCGGCACCGACGAGCTGGCCGCCGCGATCGTCGGCGCCCCGCTGCCGCCCGAGGCGGCCGACCGGATGTGGCAGCGCAGCGGCGGCAACCCGTTCGTGGTCGAGGAACTCGCCCGCGACCTGCGGGACGGCCGCGACGGCCTCTCCGACACGCTGCGCGAGGTCTTCCTGTCCCGGGTCGACGCGCTGCCGCAGCATGCGCACGCGGTGGTGCACGCCGTCGCCGCCGGCGTCGAACCGGTCGAGCACTGGCTGCTGGCCCAGGTGGTGCGGCTGCCGGAGGAGGAGCTGATCGAGGCGGTCCGGGCGGCGGTGGCGCACCGCCTGCTGGTCGGCGCCGACGACGGCTACCGGCTGCGACACCGGCTGGTGGCCGAGGTGCTGGCGCACGAGCTGCTGCCCGCCGAGCGCGCCGTGCTGCACCGGCGCTACGCCGAGGGGCTGACCTCGGCCACCGGGGAGCTGCACCAGGCGCGGCTGGCCCACCACTGGCGGCTGGCCGGCGAGCCGGGCCGGGCGCTGCCCGCCGCCATGGCCGCCGCCCGCGAGGCCGAGCGGCTGCACGGGTACGCCGAGGCGCACCGGCACTGGTCGGTGGCGTTGCAGCTGGCCGCCCCGGCGGCGGGCCCGACCGACGCCGAGCGGCCCGCGCCGGCGGGGGTGGGCCGCGCCGAGCTGCTGACGCACGCGGCGGAGACGGCGCACCACTGCGGCGAGCACGCCCGGGCGCTGGACCTGCTGGAGGAGTTGGCTCGACACCCGGCCGGGCCGCCGACCTGCGCCCTGCACATCCGGCGGGCCCGTTACCTGGCCGCCGCCGGCCGGTCCGCGCCGGCCGAGGCGGAGTACCGGCGCGCGCTGGAGGCGGCCGACTGCACGCCCCGGGAGCAGGCCACCGCCGCCGCCCACCTGGCCGAGCTGCTGCTGCACCTGGGCCGGTACGCCGAGGCCGGTGCGCAGGCCCGGGAGGCGCTCCAGCTCGCCGCGGCGGTGGACGGCTCCACCTCCGAGGTGGTGCTGGCCAGCGCCGCGCTCGGCTACAGCGAGGCGTACCTGGAGGACCCGGAGGCCGGGCTGGCCGTGATGCGGCGGGCCCTGCAGACCGCCGAGCGGTCCGGCCGGCCGGAGGACGTGGCGTGCGCGTACCTGCACCTGGCGGAGTTGCTGACCGGGCCGCTGAACATCCTCGAGGAGGGGGTGGTCGTGGCCCGCCGGGGCGCCGAGCGGGTCGCTGAGCTGGGGCTGGGCCGCACCTGGGAGACCCGGCTGCTGGCCATCGCCACGAACGGGTTGTTCCGGGTCGGGCAGTGGGCCGAGGCGGAGAAGGTGGTCGCCGCCGCGCTGCGGCACCGCCCGTCCGGCGCCGACGCGGTGGAATTGCTGCTCGCCCGCTGCCGGCTCTCCGTCGGGTACGGCGACATCGAGGCCTCCGACCGGGACCTGGAGGCGGTGGCCACCGTGCTCGCCGGCGGCGGCGCCCGGCACGTGCTGCCCATGCTCATCCTGCGCGCCGGGCTGGCCATGTGGCAGGGCCGGCACGACCTGGCCCGGCAGGCCGTCCAGCGGGGCCTGACCGAGAGCCGCTCCGACGACGTGATCGTGCTCGCCACCCTGGCCTGGCACGGGCTGCGCGCCGAGGCGGAGGCGTCCGCCAGCCGGACGGTCGAGGTGGACCCGACGGCGGTGCGCCGGCTGCGCGAGGTGGTGGACCGGGTGGCCCGCAAGAGCGAGAAGGCCGGCGCGCCGGTGCGTTACGTCGCGGACGGGTTCCTGGCGCTCTGCGATGCCGAGATCAGCCGGCTCGACGACGGCCGCGGCGACCCGGAGCTGTGGGGCCGCTCGGCGGCCGAGTGGGACCGCCGCAACCACCCGTACCCGGCGGCGTACTCGCGGCTGCGGCAGGCCGAGGCGCTGCTGGGCCGGCGCAGCCGGGTGGCGACCGCCGGCAAGCTGCTGCGGCAGGCGCACCAGATGGCGCAGGCGCTGGGCGCGGTGCCGCTGAGCTCGGAGATCCGCGGCCTGGCCGGGCGGGCCAGGGTGACGTTGGCGGAGCCTCCGGCAGCGGAGACCCGGACCGTGCCCCGGCCGCGGACCGCCCCGCCGGCCGCCCTCCCGGCGGTGGACGAGCTGACCGCGCTCACCGCCCGGGAACGCGAGGTGCTCGCCGCCGTGGCCGAGGGACTGACCAACAAGGAGATCGGTCAGCGGCTGTTCATCAGCGAGCGGACCATCGGGGTGCACGTGTCGCACATCTTCGACAAGCTCCAGGTCCGCACCCGGGTGCAGGCGAGCGCGATCCACCTGCGCAACCGCCCGGAGTAGCGGTAGGTAGCCGCCGCCGAATACGTCGTTCTACTGATCCGTCCGGTGGGCGGCGGCTGGCAGGCTGTCCGAGGTCGATGGGGCGCTGCGGGGCGCTGGCCACAGTGGAGGAGAGATGACCGAACCGGTCTGGGGTCCTGTGCACCAGGACATCGTCGGGCTGCTCGCCGACCACCCCGCGGACGTGCCGGCGGTCGTCGACCACCTCACCAAGCTGCAGGACCTGCTGGTCCGGCTGCCTCCGCTGGAGGAGAGCTGCCCCCTGGCGGACTTCAACAAGCTCTACCTGGTCATCACGAGCACCGTCCTCGACGGCCTGTACGACGACCGGTTCGTCGACCCGGTCTTCCTCGCGCGGCTGGACGTGGAGTTCGCCGCCCGCTACTTCGACGCGTTGCGGTACTGGACCGAATCGAGCCCGAGCACCCCGAAGGCATGGTCCTGCCTGTTCAAGCGGATGCGCGGCCCGGACGCCCGCCCGCTGCCGTCGGCGGCCGCCGGGGTGAACGCCCACATCAACTACGACCTGCCATTCGCGCTGGTCACCACGTTGGAGAGTCTGGAGTCCGAGCCGGTCGACGGCAGCGACCAGCACCGCGACTACCTGGAGATCAACGAGATCTTCGCCGAGCGGATCCCGGAGCTGCGCCGGGGCTACCTGGACCACTGGCAGCTGATGATCGACATGGTCAACGGCGACATCGACGACTGGTACCAGGGCGAGCTGGTGGAGTACACCCGGAACGTGGCCTGGCGCAACGCGCAGAAGATCTGGCGCTGCCGGCACGACCCGGAGGCCCGCGAGTGTGAGCGGACGCGGCTGGACGACAACGCCGCGCTGCTCGGCCGGCTGCTGCTGTCGCCTCTCGGGGCGTTCCTCCAGTAGCCGCGACGGGGGGTCCCCGCGTTCCGTCGGTCGGCGGAACGCGGGGACGTCGTCGGTGCCGCCCCGGGTGCGAGGATAGGCCCGTGGAACAGGCGCTGACCGGCAACGTCACCACCGGCGTCGTGCGGGTCGGCGACACGGTCCGGCGGCCGGTCGGCCCGTGGACGGACGCCGTCGACGCCCTACTCACCCACCTGCACGAGGTCGGCTTCCCCGGCGCGCCCCGACCGCTCGGCCGGGACGACCGGGGCCGCCAGGTGCTGGAGTACGTCCCGGGGGAGCTCGGCGACCCGGCCGGCACGTACTCCCCGGGGGAGCTGGCGTCGATCGGCGCGTTCCTGGCCGACCTGCACCGCGCGACGGCCGACTTCGTGCCCCCGCCGTCGGCGGTGTGGCAGCGGGTCATCCCGCCCGACGGCGAGGCGCTGATCTGCCACCACGACGTCGCGCCGTGGAACCTGGTCCGGTCGTCCCGTGGCTGGGTGCTGATCGACTGGGACGGCGCCGGCCCGGGCACCCGGGGTTGGGAGTTGGCGTACGCGGCACAGAGCATGGCCGGGATGCGCCCCGACCGGCCGCTCGCGGAGTCGGCCGCCCGGCTGCGCGCCTTCGTCGACGGCTACGGCCTGCCCGCCGCGGACCGGCCGGCGCTGGCCGCGCTGCTCGGCCACCGGGCCCGGGCCATGTCCGACCTGCTGCGGCGGGGCGCCCGGGACGGGGTGCAGCCGTGGGCGCGGATCCACGCCGAGGACGGGGCCTACTGGCTGGCCACCGCCGAGCTGCTGGACGCGCATGTGGGCCGGTGGTCGGCCGCGCTGGCCTGACGCCTCAGCCGCGCCGGGACCGGCTCCGGTACGCCGCCGCGGCGGCCCGGTTGTTGCACAGTTCGCAGCAGTACCGCTGCCGGCCTGCTCGGGTGCGGTCGAGGTAGGGCGCCCGGCAGGGGTCGGCCGCGCAGACCCCGAACCGGTCCGCCCCGCCGGTCGCGGCGGCCCGCGCGAGCGCCCCGGTGGCCAGGGCGGCGAACGGCCCGACCGGGCCGGGCCGGGGCAGCGGGGTGAGCCGCAGCGTGCCGTCCGGGGTGGACTCGACCGTCGTGCCCGCGCTGACCTCGGCCAGCACCTCGTTGAGGGTGGCCACCCGGGCGGCCGGGTCGGGAGCGGCGAAGACCTGGTAGAGCCGTTCCCGCAGGTCCCGGAGCCGGGGCAGGTCCGGCTCGCCGAGCGGGTCGGTGACCTCGGCGAGGCCGAGCTCCCGACCGGCGGCCCGGATCCGGGCCACGGAGAGCTGGTCGATCGGGTCCTGGAGCACCCAGTAGCTGTGCAGCAGCGCGACGGCCAGCCGCAGCGCGGGCTCCAGGGGTGGCACCGCGCTCATCCGCGTCCGCTCCGCCGTCCGGTTTCCGACACGCCCGCCGTCCCTCCGCCCTTGACCGATCGCCGCCCGCCATCCTAGCGTCATCAGTTGTTAAACGCGTTTAAAAACTTATGGAGGTGTTGTGGTGCGACGACTGCCCGTGCTCGTGTCCGCGGCGGTGCTGCTGGTCACCGGCGCGCTCGTCGGCGCCGGCGGGGCGAAGGCGGAGACACCCGCCGGGCCCGCGCCGGCCGCCGAGGGACGCGGGGACGCCGTGCTGGTCCGGGACATCGAGATCCCGGTGCCCGGACAGCCGGCCGTCCGGGCGTACCTGGTGCGGCCGCAGCGGTCCGGCGCCGGGCTGCCCGGCGTGCTGGACCTGCACTGGTTCGAGCCGGGCCGGGCCAGCCAGGACCGCACCGAGTTCCTCGCCGAGGCGACCGCGCTGGCCGGGCGCGGGGTGGTCTCGGTGCTGCCCCAGCTCACCTTCCCGTGGGCGGGCGACCCGGTCGGCGACGCCCGGGACCGGGCCACGGTGACCGCCCAGCTCGACGCCGTGCGGCAGGCGTACCGGCGGCTGCTCGCCGAGCCCGGGGTCGACCGGACCCGCACCGCGGTGGTCGGCCACGACTACGGCGCGATGTACGCCGCCGACCTCGCCGCGGGGGAGCCCGGGCTGCGCACGGCGGTGCTCCTCGCGCCGGACGCCACCTGGGCGAACTGGTTCGACCAGTACTGGCTGCAACTGCCGGCGGGGGAGCAGGCGGCGTACCGGGCGGTCTTCGCCGGGCTGGACCCGGTGGACCTGGTGGGGCAGCTCGGCGCCGGGGCGTACCTCCAGTTCGCCGGCGCGGACCGGTTCGTCGGCCCGGAGACCCGCGCCGCCTTCGCCGCCGCGGCGCCGCAGGCGCGGGTGTCGCTCTACCCGCGCGAGGAGCACGACCTCGGCGCGACCAGCGCCCGCGACGACCGGGTCGCCTGGCTGGCCGACCGCCTGGGCCTGGGTGGATGACCCGAAGGGGAGGGGACCGGCCGGCCCGGGGGGTGCCGGCCGGTCCCGGCGCACGGTTGGGCGACTGGGCCGGCCCGACCTGCCGGCCCGGTCCCGACGGCACCGCGGCGGGCCGGAGGTGACGCGGGCCGGTCGGCACACTGTCCGTCGGGGGGTGTTGGACCGGCCGGGCCGGGTACGTCGCCGCCATGACGTACAGCGAACCGGCCCCTCCCGGGCCGGCCCCGGGCGGCGGGGTCCGCCGCTTCGCGTTCCGGTTCGACCCGGCGTTCCGGCTGCCGCTGGGCCTGCTCGGGGTACGCCCGGAGACCGCCCGGGTCGAACTCGGCCCCGACGAGCTGACCGTCCGGTTCGGCCCGTGGCTGCTGCGCACCGCCCGCGACAACGTCACCGGGGCGGAGCTCGGCGGCCCGTACCGCTGGTGGCGGGCGATCGGGCCGCGCCTGTCCGCCGCCGACGGCGGGATCACCTTCGGCAGCAGCGTGGCCGCCGGGGTCTGCGTGCGCTTCGGCACCCCGGTGCCGGCCCTGGTCCCCGGCCCCTGGCTGCGCCACCCGGCGGTCACCGTGACGGTGACCGACGCGGAGGCCCTGCGCGACGCCCTGCGCGCCTCGTCCGGCTGACCGCGGCCGGCGGTCCGGACGATCTTTTTCGGCCTGTCGGGTTCCGCCGGTGTGGCCCTGGGTACCGCCTACGGTCGGTGCAGGGCCTGAAGGGGTGTACATGGCGGACAGGCGGGACGGGGCGCAGGCCCGGCGTGCGCGGGGGCGGCGCAACCAGGCGCAGTACGCCGCGGCGGATCGGGCGCGGCGCGCGGTCCGTGACCCGGAGCGGGGCGACCGGGAAGGCCGGGGGCCGGCGGCGGTCCCGGCGTGCGTGGACACCCCGGTCCGGCCGCCCGAGCCGGGCAGCCCGCTCGCGCGGTGGCTGTTCGAGCACCGGGTGCAGCCGGTCGGCCCGGAGACGCGCGAGCACCAGGCGGCGGCGCACCCCTGGTGGCAGGTGATGTGCCTGACCGGCGTCGACTACTTCTCCACCCTGTCCTACCTGCCGGGTATCGCGGCGGTGGCGGCCGGGGCGCTCTCCCCGCTGGCCACGCTGCTGATCGTGGCGCTGACCCTGCTCGGGATGCTGCCGATGTACCGGCGGGTGGCCCGGGAGAGCCCGCACGGCCAGGGCTCGGTGGCGATGCTGGAGCGGCTGCTGCCGTTCTGGCGGGGCAAGATCTTCGTGCTGGTGCTGCTCGGCTTCGTGGCCACCTCGTGGATCATCACGATCACCCTGTCGGCCGCCGACGCCACCGTCCACCTGCTGGAGAACCCGATCCTGCCGCAGTCGTTCCCGCACGGCGGCGTGGCAGCGGTGCTGGTGACCGTGGTGCTGCTGTTGATCCTCGGCGGGGTGTTCCTGATGGGGTTCCGGGAGGCGGTGCAGGTCGCCATCCCCCTGGTCGCTGTCTTCCTCGCGCTGAACGCGGTGATCGTGGTCGTCGGCCTGGTCGAGGTCGCCCGCGACCCCGCGGTGCTCTCCGGCTGGACCACCCGGCTGACCTCGCTCGGCGGGGCCGGCGACGTGCTGCGCACCAGCGTGCTCGCCTTCCCGCTGCTGGTGCTGGGCCTCTCCGGCTTCGAGACCGGGGTGAGCATGATGCCGCTGGTGAAGGGGGACGGCGGGGACACCGAGGAACGCCTACGGGCCCGGATCCACAACACCCGCAAGCTGCTCACCACCGCGGCGCTGATCATGTCGGTCTACCTGATCACCACTACGTTCGTCACGACGGTGCTGATCCCGGCCAAGGAGTTCCAGCCCGGCGGGGCCGCCAACGGGCGGGCGCTGGCCTGGCTGGCCCACGAGCACCTGGGCGAGGCGTTCGGCACCGGCTACGACGTCAGCAGCATCCTCATCCTCTGGTTCGCCGGGGCCTCCGCGATGGCCGGCCTGATCAACATCGTGCCCCGCTACCTGCCCTCGTACGGCATGGCGCCGGAGTGGGGACGCGCCGTCCGCCCGGTGGTGCTGGTCTACACGGCCATCAGCATCGCCATCACGGTCGCCTTCGGGGCCGACGTCAACGCCCAGGCCGGGGCGTACGCCACCGGGATCCTGGCGATGATGGTCTCCGCCGCGATCGCGGTGACCATCGCCGCGTACGCGGCGCGGCACCCGTTCGCCGGGGCCGGCTTCGCGGTGCTCACCGTGGTGCTGCTCTACGCGCTCGTCGAGAACGTCATCGAGAAGCCGGACGGCATCACCATCTCCGGCATGTTCATCGCCGGCATCATCGCCGTCTCGCTGATCTCCCGGGTGTCCCGGACCACCGAACTGCGGGCCGAACGGATCGAGTTCGACGACGAGGCCCGACGGTTCGTCGCCGACTCGATCGCCCACGACGGCCAGCTGCACCTGATCGCCAACAAGCGGCAGAGCGGCTCGCTCAAGGAGTACCGGCTCAAGGAGCGGGCACAGCGCGGGATGAATCCGGTCCCCGGCGCCGCCGACGTGCTCTTCCTGGAGATCGACATCTCCGACCCGTCGCAGTTCGCCCAGGTGCTGCACGTGCACGGGGTGGAGGTCGGCGGGTACCGGATCCTGCGGGCCGGCAGCCCGGCCGCCCCGAACGCCATCGCCGCCATCCTGCTCGCGCTGCGGGACGCCACCGGCGTCCGGCCGCACTGCCACTTCGAGTGGTCCGAGGGCAACCCGCTCGCGCACCTGCTGCGCTACCTGATCCTCGGCCGGGGCGACACCCCGCCGGTGGTCCGGGAGATCATCCGCAAGTCCGAGCGGGACCCCAGCCGCCGGCCCGGCATCCACGTCGGCGGCGGAGCCCACACGGCCCCGGACACGACGGGGCCCGCGCCTCGGGGGAGCGGGCGCGGGCCGGCGGGCGGGGTGACCTACTTGGACGGCTCGGGGAGCGTGCAGTCCACCTTGGGGTTGGCGCCGATGTAGTTCAGCGGACCGGCCACGATGGTGACCAGGATGGTGCCGGCCTCGGCGCAGTTGGCGTCGTTGTTGTTGTAGTAACCGCGCTGACCGGCGGCGATCGCGCCGATGATGAGCCAGATGACGACCAGAACGCCGACTATCGAGGTGCCGCGCATGGGTTGCCTCCACGGGGGTTGTGGTGGATCCGAGGTGGAGGTCATGTACCCAGAGCGGGGGAGCGGTCAAACGGCGCCCGAGATCGGCGCGGCTGATTTCGACCATCGCGGGTCGGTTCAGTGTGGCGGGGCGGGCTCCTCCGGCGGCCGGCCCCGGCTGCGCAGGTAGTCGGCGACGGCCACCCCGGCCAGCACCAGCATGGCGCCGAACGCGGCGAACAGCGGCGGCAGGAAGAGGACGGCCGGCGCGATGGTGAGCAGGGCCAGCAGCCCGCCGGGGCGGGAGACCGACACCCGGCTGAACACCTCGTACTCGAAGGCGGCGCGACCGGCCAGGAACATCGCCGGCCCGCCGAGGATGACCGCGGCCCAGGCCGGTGGCGTACGTCCGGTCGGCTCGTGCAGCACCAGGTCGAAGCCGGTCGCCGAGGTCACCACCCCGGCCACCATCAGCAGATGGGTGTACGGCGCGGTCAGCAGGAACCGGCTCGGCTGCTTCGACCGGGCGATGGCGTGCGGCAGCAGCTCACCGGACTTGTGCACGTAGATCCGCCAGAGCAGCAGGGTGGTGACGAAGGCGGCCGCGAACGCGCCCAGGTTCTCCGCCTCCGAGTGCCTGACGCTGAACATCATGCCGATGACCAGGATGGCGTCGCCGAGGGCGATGATGAAGAACTGCTGGTAGCGCTCGGACAGGTGCTCGGCGGTGACGTTGCGCTGCGCGTCGGGCACCACCCCGAGACCGGGCACCGGGTACGCGAGCCGGAAGCCGAGGTAGTCCATGCCCAGCGCCAGCGCCCAGAGCAACTCCCGGGCGTGGCCGCCCACCACGCCCCCGACCAGCCAGGGAATCCCGGAGACCGCGAACCAGGTGAAGATTCGGGCCGCCCGACGTTGGGTCTCCGGATGGCGGCGGACCGTCGGCATGAGGAAGAGCCCACGTCCGAGATGGATCGCGACGTACGTCCCGGCGAAGACCAGCCCCCGGTCGTCGAAGGCCTCCGGGATGGCGGTGGTCATCAGCAGCGCGCCGAACATCACCGTCGCGATGAGTAGCTTGATCTCGGGACGCTGCGGGTCGTACATGTCGGTGACCAGCGTGGTGATCGCCCAGGTCCACCAGATGGCCATCAACATGAGCAGGGACTGGAAGGCGCGGTCCCAGGTGACCTCGCTGTACAGGCCACGCGAGATGAGGGCCAGCGCGACCACGTACACCAGGTCGAAGAAGAGCTCCAGCAGGGTCACCCGCCGGGGTGACTCGGGATCGCGGACCGGGGCCCGCCGGTCGGCGGGTGGCTCCGGCGTGGCGAAGGGCACGAGCTGCTCCTGCGGTGGCGGGATCGGCGCGGCGGGCCGTCCGGCCCTGCACCGACGGTAGCGACGGCCACCCGGGCTCGTGTCCGGTTTCATCCTTTAATCCGACCCGTCCGGGCGGCCCCGGACTGCGTGGTCCGCCCGGCCCCCGGAACGGGTCCGGGCCGGTGGTGACGGTCGGTCACCACCGGCCCGGCATGAGCTCAGCCGCGCTCGCCGGCGCTCAGGGCAGCACCTCATCGGCCTCGGCGCGGGCGCCCGCCAGCACCTTGGCCTGCTGCGGCCAGGTCGCCAGGCTTGCCGTGGCGCGCAGGCCGGCGGCCTTGATGGTCTCCCGCAGCGCCGCCTCGTCCAGCTCGGCGAGCTGCTGGTAGGTGCGGATGCCCGCGGCCTGGAGGGCGGCGGCCATCTTCGGCCCGATGCCCTGGATCCGCCGGAAGTCGTCCGCCGCTCCCGGGTCGGCGGCACCGTCCACCTCGGCCGGGGCGGCGTCCTCCACCGCGGCGCGCGGCGCGGCGACGACCACCGGCGCGGTCTCCGGCGTGTCCGCCTCCGCGGCGACCGGCTCCGGCGCCACCTCGGCCAACGCCGGCGCGGCCACGGCGGGCTCCACGTCGGCGGTCGGCGCGGGGGCCGGCTCCTCGGTCACCGCGGCGGGCGGGGGAACCTCGTCGACGACGGCCGCGGGCCGCTCCTGTTCGACGACGGCGTCCGCCTCGGCGGCACCGGTGGTGGGCTCACCCTCCACGGTGGGCGACGCCGGTCCGGCGGCGGTCCGGCGACCGGTCACCACCCAGCCGACGACCACTCCCACCACCAGGACCAGGATCACGACCAGCCACAGCCCGAAACTCGACGGCACAGCCAACCTCCTCGTATGTGTGTGTCCGACAGTCGCGAGAAAACTCGGGGCAGCTTCGCACACGTTCGTCGAGGGCGACAGGGAGGCCGGTCGGGTTCGTCGCTGGTGGGACGGGGTCGTGCCGGCGGGTGGCGGTGGGATGACCGAGCGTGTGTCCCGGCCGGGTGAAAAGGGGGCGTCCCGGACGCTGGTGCCGGGTGCGGGTCCCGGAACGCCGGTCGCCGTCGCGGGGTCCGAGCGGGCGTCAGCGCGGCGGGCGGGCCGTCCGCGCGTCGGCCGCGTCCCAGCTGTAGAAGCAGGCGGCGACGGCGTCCCGCGGGGAACGCCAGGTCGGCAGGTACGGAGAGGTGTGCGCCGAGAGCCGTTCGTTGACCCGGCGGTACAGCGGATGGTCGCGCGCCTCGGCTGCCATCGCCGGGTCGACGTCCGTGGTCTCCATCAGGTGTACGCACAAGTCGTGGAGGCAGTACAACGATCGGTGCCGGACGCCTGTCAGCCGGGGCAGCTCGGTCGCGTCGGACTCGGCGAGGATCTGCGCCACCCGTCCCTCCGCGCCAGGCACGATCCGGCTGACCACCAACAGTCGACTCATCGGGACCCCTCTCGCCGGTGACGCCCCGACCTCGGGGCCGAGGGGGCGTCGGACACCCTGTGGGGCACACCCTGCCGGAGCGGCTGTCACCTGCCCGTCACCGATTGTTGCCGGATCGTGACACCAGCTGTGACGTCCTCTGTGGCCGGTGCCGTCGGCTCAGCGCGAGCCGGGTGCGGTGGGAGCGGTCGGGCCGCGGTGCGGGGCCGGGCCGGCGCGATCGGGCCGATGCGGTGGCGGCTCCCGCCGGGTGGCCCGCCGGATCGGGGCGAGGGTGTCGGCGAGCAGCGCGGCCATCTCCGCGGAGGGCTCCAGCCGCAGCTCGCGCAGGAGCAGGTCCCGGTAGACGTAGAAGGCGTGCACCGCCTCGAACGCGTTCCCCTCGGCCAGGTGGATGCGGACCACCAGGCGGTGTGGGGTCTCCCGCAACGGTTCGGCGGCCATCGCCTCCAGGGCCGCCTCCAGGGCCTCGCCGTGCCGGCCGGCGGCGAGGTGGTTGCCGGCGAGTTCCTCCAGCATGTGCAGGCGGAGCTGGCGCAGCCGTTCGCGCTCCAGCAGCACCCAGTCCTCGTACCAGCCGGGGAGCAGGTCGTGGCGGCCGCTGGCGCTGGCGGCGCGGGGAGCCGCGCCGTCGCGGACCCGGGCGGCGGTCTCGACCAGCTCGTTGACGTCGAGGTGGACGGCGGTGCCCAGCCGGACGGTGTCACCGTCGGTGAACAGCGGGCAGCAGGGGTCCTGTCGCAACCGCCACAGCGCGGTCCGCAGCGACGACAGCGCCCGCTCCTCGGAGGTCTCCGGCCAGAGCAGGCCCGCCAGGTGGCTGCGGGTGGCGGCCGGCCGGAGTCCGATCAGCGCGATGACCCGTTGCAGGCCCCGGGGCACCACCACCGGGACGTCGTCGTGGAGCAGCCGGAATCCGCCCAGCAGGTGCAGTGACACCTGCGGCGTTACCGGGTCGCCGGCCGTCGGCAGCCTCGATTGACCGGACACGGGCGCACCCCCTGCACCGGAACCCTCGTCCCAACCGTCTCCTGATGCCCGGCTCGGCTGCCCGCGACCACGGTGTCGGAACGGCTCCGCCCCGGCGGCAGACGCCGAGGTCGCCGGGCTTCCCTAATCGGAGATTAACAACGGCGGTTACGCTGGGTCAACGGCTGATCGTCAATGTGACCGTCCCGGTAGGAGCGGCCAAAAGCGGCGCTGAACTGCGAGAAAGTGTCGCTATTCACGTATGGTAGATGATCTTCAGATAGCTGGCGCACAGGTTGCGTCAACGCAGCGTCACGGCTTTCCAGTCGGGATAGCGGCGGGGTGACGCCGCATAGACGGTTGCGGCTGCACGGTGGCGGGAGTCGCGGCGGGACCGGTGGCACCCGCACCGGGACGCGCGCCCCAGGGGAGGCTGTCCATGGACCGTTCGCTCATCGTCGCCAAGGTGGTGCCCACCGCCGAGGATCGCGTCGCCGAGATCTTCGCCGAGTCGGACGCGACCGACCTGCCCGGCCTGGTCGGCGTCCGACACCGGTCGCTCTACCGGCTGCACGACCTGTACGTCCATCTCCTGGAGACGGAGCTGCCGGCCGAGGGCGCGGTGGAGGACGTCCGGGGGCACCCCGAGTTCATCCGGGTCAGCGAGCGGCTGCGCCCGTACATCTCGCCGTACCTGCCGACCTGGCGCTCGCCGCGGGACGCGATGGCCCACTGCTTCTACCGGTACGACGCCCCCGGGCGGCGGCCGTGACCACCACCGCACCCCGCGACGAGCAACTCTGGTCGCGCTGCGACGGCTGCGCCTCGCTGCTGTACCGCAAGCGGCTGCGTCGCAACCTCGACGTCTGTCCCGAGTGCGGGTCACACGCCCGGCTGGACGCCCCCGACCGGGTGGCGCAGTTGGTCGACCCGGACTCGTTCACCCCATTGCCGGACCGGGCGGCCCGGATCGACCCGATCGGCTTCGTCGACGCGCTGCCGTACCCGCACCGGCTCAGCGCCGCGCGCGCCAGCACCGGCCTCGACGAGGCGGTGCTCTGCGGCACCGCCCGCATCGGCGGCCACCCGGTGGCCCTCGCGGTGATGGACTTCCGGTTCCTCGGCGGCAGTCTCGGCTGCGCCGTCGGCGAGCTGATCACCCGTGCCGCCGAACAGGCACAGGCCGACGCGGTGCCGCTGGTGCTGGTCACCGCCTCCGGCGGTGCCCGGATGCAGGAGGGCCCGCTGTCGCTGATGCAGATGGCCACGGTCAGCCAGGCCATCGCCGGGCTGCGAGAGGCGGGCCTGCTCACCGTCAGCGTCATCACCGACCCGACCTACGGCGGGGTGGCGGCCTCCTTCGCCACCAACACGGACCTGGTGCTCGCCGAGAACGGCGCCCGGATGGGCTTCGCCGGCCCCCGGGTCATCCGCCAGGTCACCGGCGCCACCCTGCCGGACGGCTTCCAGACCGCCGAGTTTCTGCTCCAGCACGGCCAGGTCGACATGGTGGTGCCCCGGCACGCGCTGCGCGGCCGACTGACCGCCCTGCTCGCCGCGGCGCGCGCCGCTCGGGCGGCCCGGCGTCCGCCGGTACCCCGGCCGGGGCCGGCGTCGCGCCCGGTGCCCGCCACCGCGCCCGTGACGGAGGCCGGCCCGCAGCCCGACGCCTGGGAGACGGTACGCACGGCCCGCCACCCCGGCCGGCCCACCACCCTGGACTACCTGGAGACCGCCTTCGACGGCTTCGTCGAGCTGCACGGCGACCGGCTCGGCGCGGACTGCCCCGCGGTCGTCGGCGGACTGGCCCGGCTCGACGGCCGCCCGGTGATGGTGATCGGCCACCAGAAGGGACACACCACGGCCGAACTGGTGGCCCACAACTTCGGCATGGCCAGCCCGGCCGGGCACCGCAAGGCGCTGCGGCTGATGCGCCTCGCCGCCCGGCTCGGCCTGCCGGTGGTGACCCTGGTGGACACCCCCGGCGCCGACCCCGGGGTGGACGCGGAGCAGCAGGGGCAGGCGGCGGCGATCGCCGAGAACATCCTGGCGCTGAGCGTGCTGCCCACCCCGGTCGTCGCGGTGGTCACCGGGGAGGGCGGTAGCGGTGGGGCGCTCGCCCTCGCGGTCGCCGACCGGGTGCTGATGCTCGAACACGCCGTCTACTCGGTGATCAGCCCGGAGGGCTGCGCCGCGATCCTCTGGCCGGACAGCTCCGCCGCCCCGCAGGCCGCCCGTGCGCTGCGGCTCACCGCCGCCGACCTGTGCCGGCTCGGGGTGGTCGACGAGGTGGTGCCGGAACCGGCACCCGCCGCCCACGGCGACCCGACGGGCGCCGCCGACCTGCTCGGCCGGGCGGTCGCGGCCAACCTCGCCGGGCTGCTCGACGTGCCGCCGGCGACCCTGGTCCGTCGCCGCCGGCACCGGTTCCGCCGCTACGGCGCGGCGCGCATCGTGGAGGTGACGCGATGAGTGCGGCGGACGGCTCCGAGACCGTGCTGAAGGGGCTGCGCCGGCAGGCCCGCAAGCTCGTCGCCGAGCTGGCCGGCCCGGTGCGTCGGGTCCGGCTGCGCAGCGGCGAGACGTTGCTGGAGGTGGAGTGGCACGGTCCGGCCCGGCCGGTGCCCGCGCCGCGGACCGACCCCGAACCGGTCCCGGCGGCGGTAGTCCAGGCGACGGCCGCGGCGGACCGGCCGGCCGTGCGCGCGCCCGTGGTGGGCACGTTCTACCGGGCCCCGGAGCCCGGCGCCCCGCCCTTCGTCGCCGTCGGCGACGTGGTCCGGCCCGGCCAGGTGGTCGGCATCGTCGAGGCGATGAAGCTGATGAACGAGGTCACCGCCGGCCAGGTCGGCCGGGTGGTCGAGGTGCTGGTGGCGGACGGCAAACCCGTCGAGTACGACCAGCCGCTGATCGCCCTGGAACCGCTCACCGGGCGGGGTGACTGATGTTCGAGAAGGTGCTGATCGCCAACCGGGGCGAGATCGCCCTGCGGGTGCTGCGGGCCTGCCGGGAACTGGGCGTGCGGACCGTCGTGGTGCACTCCAGCGCCGACGCCGACTCGTTGCCGGTGCGGCTGGCCGACGAGACCGTCCAGATCGGACCGGCGGCCAGCCGGCAGAGCTACCTCAACGCCGCCGCCATCGTCGAGGCCGCTCGGCAGACCGGCGCGCAGGCCGTCCACCCGGGCTACGGTTTCCTCTCCGAGGACGCCGACTTCGCCGAGATCTGCGCGGAGAACGGGCTCACCTTCGTCGGCCCGCCGCCGCAGGTGATGGCCGCGCTCGCCGACAAGTCCACCGCCCGGGAGCTGATGAGCAAGGCCGGGCTGCCGCTGCCCCCGGGCAGCGTGCGTACCCTGCCGACGGCCGCCGACGCGCTGGAGGTGGCCGCCGAGATCGGGTACCCGGTGATCGTCAAGGCCGCCGCCGGTGGGGGCGGGCGCGGGATGACCGTGGTCCGTTCCGCCGCCGTGCTGCCCCGCGCGTACGCCCGCACCCGCGCCGCCGCCCAGCTCGCCTTCGGCGACGACCGGGTGTACGTCGAGCGGTACCTCACCGACGCCCGGCACGTCGAGGTGCAGGTGCTCTGCGACGGTCACGGCAACGGGATCCACCTGGGCACCCGCGACTGCTCGGTGCAGCGCCGCCACCAGAAGCTCGTCGAGGAGGCCCCGGCCCCGGCGCTCCGACAGTCCACCCTGGACACCCTCGCCGAGAGCGCCCTGCGCGGCGCCCTGGCGGTCGGCTTCACCGGCGCCGGCACGTTCGAGTTCCTGGTCGACGCGGCGGAGGAGTGCCACTTCCTGGAGATCAACTGTCGGATCCAGGTCGAGCACCCGGTCACCGAGCTGGTCACCGGCGTCGACCTGGTCCACGAGCAGCTGCACATCGCCGCCGGTACGCCGCTGCGCTGGCGGCAGGAGGACATCCGGCTGCGCGGGGTGGCGGTGGAGTGTCGGGTGAACGTGGAGGACCCGGACCGCGACTTCGCCCCCGCGCCCGGCCGGCTCGACCGGTTCCGGCCCCCGGGCGGCCCGTTCACCCGGGTCGACACCCACGGGCACCCCGGCTACCTGGTCAGCCCGCACTACGATTCGCTGCTGGCCAAGGTGGCCGTCTGGGCGCCGGACCGGGACGGGGCGCTGGCCCGGCTCGACCGCGCCCTCGGCGAGTTCGAGGTGTCCGGCCCGGGCGTCCGCACCACCATCCCGTTCGCCCGGCGGGTGGTGCGCGACCCGGCCTTCCGCGCCGGCCGGCACACCACCGGCCTGGTCGACCGGCTGCTCGCGGCCCCCGCCGACACCGCGTCCACCAGTACCGCGCCGGCCAACGGGAACGGGCGCGCCCACGGGGTCGGTGCCGCCGACGGCGTCCCGGCCGTCAACGGGACCCGCCCCGCCGGCGGCGTCCCGGCCGTCAACGGGACCCACCCCACCGGCGGCGTCCCGGCCGTCAACGGAACCGGACCCGCCGGCACCGGGCCGGTCGCCGGACCGGTCGGCCCGCCCGGCGCCGCGGATCTCGTACCCGTCGCGCGCACCGACAGCGACCGGCCGGCCGCCGACCCCGTACCCGCCGCTCGTGCCGACGCCGACCCGGCCGGCCGTACCCCCGTCACCGCCGCGCCCGCCGCCGGCCCGACCGCTTGGAGGACCCGATGACCGTAGCTCCCGACCGACCGCTCGCCAGCGAGATCACCGACATCCTGGTCACGCACTGCGGCCTGGACGCCGAGGCCGCCGCGCGGACCCCGGCCGCCAGCCTGGAGGAGCTCGGCATGGACTCGCTGGCGCTGCTCGAACTCTCCGCGGTCGTCGCGGACCGCTGGCGGGTGAAGATCCCGGAGCAGGCCGGGCAGCTCAGTATCGCCGGTGTCGCCGACCTGGTGGCCCGCAAGGCCGATCCGCCAGGCCACACCGAGAACAGCGTCGACATCGCCGCGCCGCTGCCCCTGGTCTGGGACGTCACCAACGACGTCGCCCGGTGGACCGAGCTGTTCACCGAGTACGCCGTCGCCGAGATCATCGAGCGAAACGGCGACACCGTCCGGTTCCGGCTCACCATGCACCCGGACGAGAACGGGGTGTCCTGGAGCTGGGTCAGCGAACGTACCGCCGACCCGGTCACCCGGCAGGTCCAGGCCCGCCGGGTGGAGACCGGCCCGTTCGAGTACATGCACATCCACTGGCGCTACGACGAGATCCCCGGCGGCACCCGGATGACCTGGGTGCAGGACTTCGCCATGAAGCCGAACGCGCCCGTCGACAACGCCGGCATGACCGAGCGGATCAACACCAACAGCAAGGTGCAGCTGGCCGTGATCAAGGAGCGGCTCGAGAAGCCGGCGTCCGCCGAGGGAGGCCCCGATGCCTGAGACCACCACCGCCCCGGTGTCGGCCCGTGAGGTCCCCGCCGACCGGCGGCGCGGCGGCGAGCTGCGGGTGCTGCTCGGCCCGCGGACCGTCGGCAGCACATCCGGCTTCATGGGGGTGGCCACCCTCGCTCCGGGGGAGCGGATCGCCGAGCACTACCACCCGTACAGCGAGGAGTTCCTCTACGTCGCCCGCGGTGCGATCACCGTCGACCTGGACGACCGGCCGGTGCCGCTCACCGCCGGGGAGGCGCTCTTCGTGGCGAAGGACGTCCGGCACCGGCTGCGCAACACCGGCGACGAACCGGCCGAGGTGGTCTTCCACCTCGGACCGCTCGCCCCCCGTCCGGAGCTGGGCCACGTCGACACCGAGGTGGCCCCACCACCCCGGGAACCGTCGTGACCGGCCGGCGGACCGTGGTCACCGGCGTGGGCGTCGTCGCACCCGGCGGCGCCACCCGGGACCGGTTCTGGAAGACCATCACCGAGGGGCGCACCGCCACCCGGCGGATCAGCTTCTTCGACCCGTCGCCGTTCCGCTCGCAGATCGCCGCCGAGTGCGACTTCGACCCGGACACCGCCGGGATCACCCTCGCCGAACGGCAACGTGCCGACCGGTACGTGCAGTTCGCCCTCGCCTGTTCCATCGAGGCCCTCGCCGACAGCGGCCTGACCCTCACCGACGCCGAACGCGAGCGCGCCGGCGTGGTGCTCGGCACCGCCGTCGGCGGCACCATGGCCCTCGAGCGGGAGTACGTCCGGGTCAGCGACTCGGGGCGGCACTGGCTGGTCGACCACGCCCTCGGTGGCCCGTACCTCTACCAGGCGCTGGTGCCCAGCAGCCTGGCCGCCGACGTCGCCTGCCGGCACGGCCTGCACGGCCCGGCCCAGGTCGTCTCCACCGGCTGCACCTCCGGCATCGACGCCATCGGGTACGCCCACCAGCTCATCGCCGACGGCGAGGCGGACGTGGTGCTGGCCGGGGCGTCCGACTCGCCGATCTCTCCGGTCACCGTCGCCTCCTTCGACGCCATCCAGGCCACCAGCCCGGACAACGACGACCCGGAGCACGCCTCCCGGCCGTTCGACGCCGACCGGCACGGCTTCGTGCTGGCCGAGGGCGCGGCCGTGCTGGTGTTGGAGGAGGCCGAGCACGCCCGCCGCCGGGGCGCGCACGTCTACTGCGAGCTGGCCGGCTACGCCAGCCGCAGCAACGGCTTCCACATGACCGGGCTGCGCCCCGACGGGGTGGAGATGGCCGTCGCGATCAGCGACGCGCTGCGGCAGTCCCGACTCGCCCCGTCTGCGGTGTCGTACATCAGCGCGCACGGCTCCGGCACCCGGCAGAACGACCGGCACGAGACCGCCGCGTTCAAGCGGGCGCTCGGCGCCACGGCGTACCGGGTGCCGATCAGCTCGATCAAGTCGATGGTCGGACACTCGCTCGGGGCCATCGGCTCCATCGAGATGGCCGCGTGCGCGCTCGCCATCGAGTACGGGGTGGTGCCCCCCACCGCCAACTGGACCACCCGCGACCCCGAGTGCGACCTGGACTACGTGCCCAACGAGGCCCGCGAGGTGCCGGTCGACGTGGCGCTCTCGGTGGGCAGCGGCTTCGGCGGCTTCCAGTCCGCGATGATCTTCCGGCGGCTGGCGGTGACGCGATGACCGCGCGGGCGGTGGTGACCGGGATCGGGGTGGTGGCGCCCACCGGCGTCGGCAACGACGCGCACTGGGACAGTGTGCTCGCCGGCACCCGGCGTACCGGCCCGATCACCCTGTTCGACCCGGCGACGTACCCCACCCGGGTGGCCGGGGAGGTGCCCGACTTCGACGCCGGCGGGTACGCCGACACCCGGCAGCGGGTGCAGACCGACCGGTGGACGCACCTCGGCTTCGCCGCCACCGGGCTGGCGCTGGCCGACGCCGGGCTGCCCGTGGTGTCGCCCGACCCGTACCGGTGGGCGGTCACCCTCGCCAGCTCCTCGGGCGGGAACCTGTTCGGCCAGCGGGAGCTGCAACGCCTCTGGGGCGGCCCGACCCGCACGGTCGGGGCGTACCAGTCGATCGCCTGGTTCTACGCGGCCAGCGTCGGGCAGCTCTCCATCCGCCACCAGTTCAAGGGGCCGTCCGGGGTGACCGTGTCCGAGTCGGCCGGCGGGCTGGACAGCCTCGCCCACGCCGTGCGGACCGTCCGCCGGGGCACCCCGGTGGTGATCGCCGGGGCCACCGAGTGCCCGCTGAGCCCGTACGCGCTGGCCTGCCAGCTGCGATCCGGCCTGCTCAGCGACACCACCGACCCGGACCGCGCGTACCGGCCGTTCGACGCCGCCGCCAACGGATACGTGCCCGCCGAGGGCGGCGCGGTCTTCGTGGTGGAGGAGTTGGGCCACGCGCTCGCCCGGGGCGCGCGGATCTACGGCGAGATCACCGGCTGGGCGGCCACCCACGACGCCGCCCCCACCGACCCGGACGCCGGCCCCGATCCGACCCACTACGCCCGGGCGCTGCGGCAGGCCCTGGAGCGGGCCGGGGTCCGCGCCCACGACGTGGACGTGGTCTGGCCGGACGCGCTGGGCGTGCCGGCGTACGACCGGGCCGAGGCGGCCGCCCTGCGGGCCGTGTTCGGCGACCACACCCCGCCGGTGACCACCCAGAAGCCGCTGACCGGACGGGCCCACCAGGGCGGATCGGCGCTGGACGCGGCCACCGCGCTGCTTGCCTTCCACCACAACCTGCTGCCCGCCTCGGCCGGCCCGGACCGGCCCGCCAAGGGGTGCGAACTGAGCTTCCTGCGGCAGCCCCGCCGGCCGCGCAGCCGCATCGCGCTGGTTGGCGCCCGCGGCTTCGACGGCTTCAACAGCGCGCTGGTGTTGCGCGGCGCCGCGCCACCGCCGGCAGGCGACGAGGCGTGACCGGGTCCGGTGCGGGACGCTCGGGCCCGTCAGGCCGGCTCGAGCGCGACTGACCGGGGGTCGGGACCGGTCAGGTGTCGTACTCGCCGCTGTCCCAGGGCTCGGTGAAGGCCATGTAGTTGCCCGGGTGCAGCTCCACCCACCAGCCGTCATCCGCCTCCGGCGGGCGGGGGATCAGGCCGAACGTGGTGCCGGACCGCTCGACAGCGAAGGGGGCCACCTCGATCCGGCCGAACGTCACCGGTCCGAGCTGCGCCAACCGCGCCTCGTACGTGCGCCGCTGGGCGTCGCGGTCCATCAGGTGCCGGGGGCCGAACTCGTCGATCGTCGCCTCCAGCAGCCGGCCGGCGGCGTCGAAGAGGTAGCGGGCGACGAACTCGGCGCCCCCGCCGGTCTCCGGGTCGCCCGGCTCGAACGGTGTGGTGAGGAAGAACTGCCGGCCGTCGGCGGTACGCCCGACGTGCTCGGCGTGGTAGTCGTCGTGGTCGATGGCGATGAGCGCCGGTGGTCCACCGGTCATCGAGCCTCCTCGCGCGCCGCCGCCGGCCGGGCGCCGACGGCTGCCCCGGACGGTACCGGCCCCCACCGACAGGCCGCGTACGCCCGTTCATCGTCGACTGTCCAGACGGCACGGCGGCATCCGGCGGCCGGCGGCCGGCGAGATGAGGCCCTAGCTCGGCGGGGCGTCCTTGACGAACACGATCCCGTCGTTGCTAGCCATGTGGGCCGGGTCCAGCGGGGCGTAGCCGAACCATGGGGACACGCGGGGAGCGGGCATCCCGTCGCCGAGGATAGCGGCCAGTCGACGGGCGTCGACGACGTATCGGTCCTCCGGGAGCGCGTACAGGAGCCCTTCGATGGTGTCCGGGGGTGGGGTGTCCACACCGTGGTGGCGGATCGTGCCGAGGGCCGTGGCCAGGAAGGCGTACCCCTCGCCCAGTTGGGCGCTGACGATCGCCCCGGCGCTCCACCATTCAACCGGCCCTTCCCACATCTGCATCCTGCTCTTGTCCCGCTGGAGATGCGCGTTGTGGGCGTGCACCAGCGCCGGGCCCCGTTCGGCGATGGAGAGCAGGTTGGCGGCCATCATCGAGCCCCGCACGCCCAGCAGCCACGCCATGCGGCTCGGTGACGTGTCGGCCATCCAGAAGTGGTAGCGCAGCAGCCCGGTGGCGGTGCGGCCGTACAGGCGTGCCCGGTCCCAGTCATCCGGCAAGGACGCCGCGATCAGGTGTGGCGTCTGCGTGTCAAGCAGGGCTACCAGGTCGTCGGCGAGCAGCCGCAGCTGTTTGGCCTCGGGCGTCTGCCCCACGGACTGGGACGGGTCCATCATCGCGGCGGGATTGGTCCACCGGTCGTCGGCGCCGAGCAGGCGGTCGAGCGTTTCCGCGGTGCAGGGAAGCAGGTCGGCGTCAACCCAGGCGGTGAGGTAGGCGTGGAGCGCGGTGAGGGCCTGCCGAGGGCTCGCGGCGCCGGTGATCTCCAGCGGGCCGTCGAAACCGGCGAAGCGCAGCCGATCTGACACCGGCCGGCCGTCGTTGTACGCACGCATCCAACGCACAAGCTCGCGGTTGGCGGCAGACGCGCCGAACCCGTGGCTGAAGCCGCGCTCCATGACGTCGTCGAGGGTGCCCGTGCCCGACGTGACGTAGTCGTCCACGACCAGGCCCATCAGGCAGCCGCTCTCGATCGTGATCGTCCGGTAGCGCTCCTGCTCGACGAGTTGCCGGAAGAGATCGTTTCGCAGGTCGAGCAGAACGTCCTCGCCGTGGGTGGGCTCACCCAGGGCAAGCAGCCGCGGCCGGGCCGGGAGCAACCCCAGGACGGTAGCAGCGTCGACGAAATGGGCGGCGTCTTTGATAGCAGCAGTCACACCCTCAACGGTATCGTTGAACCAACGGTTGAAACTTATCCGCGATATTGGCAGAACAGTGCAGCGAAACCCTCAAGATGGTGGGCAGCTCAGGCCGGTTGACCTGGCGCGTGGCCACGGCCTGTCCACGCAGGCGATCAGGAACTACGAGGCGGCCGGGATCCTTCCGGGCGCCGAACGCACTCCGCATGGCTACCGCACGTACACGCCGCTGCACGCGCAAGCGCTGCGCGCGTTCCTCGCCCTCGTGCCCGGACACGGCCACCAGACGGCCACGTTGATCATGCAGGCGATCAACCGGGGCACGACTGAGGACGCGCTCCGGCTTATCGACGAAAGCCACGCCCAGCTCCTCGCCGACCGCCGCACCCTCCAGGCCGTCGAAGCTGCGCTTCACGACCTCAGTCCCGTACCGCAGGAACGCGGCGACACGTTCGTCGGCCCCCTGGCGAGAAGGCTCGGCATCCGCCCAGCCACCCTGCGCAAATGGGAACGCGCCGGCTTGGTCCAACCGCGCCGCGACCCGCGGACGGGCTACCGGGTCTACAGCGCGGCCGATGTGCGCGACGCCCTACTCGTCCACCAGCTCCGACGGGGCGGCTACCTGCTGGAGCAGATCGTCCCGCTGATCGTCCAAGTCCGCTCCGCCGGAGGCGTCGCACCGCTTGAGTCGATGCTGTGCGACTGGCATGCCCGCCTATCGGGCCGCAGCCGCGCCATGCTCACCGGCGCCGCCGCACTGGACGCCTACCTCGGCTGCTGACCGGACCCCGCCTGGAGACAGGCCGAGTGACGACGCCATCGGCACGATCATCGGCATGACCGCCGCCCCCGCCGGCACGACCGCCACCCTGGTGGACCCGCAGGTCCGCGCCCGGACCCGAATCACCTCTCATCGCAGGAGCAGCACATGACGTACGTCGTACGCAGGACCGAGCCGGGGGAATGGCGCCAACTGCGCGCCCTACGCCTGGAGGCGCTGCTGGATTCACCGACCGCCTTCGGCACCTCGTACGCCGACACCGCCGCACTCGCCGACGAGGTCTGGCGGCAGCAGGCTGCACAGCACGCGACCTCACCGACCTCGGCGACGTTCATCGCCGCCACCGAGGACGGCCGCTGGGTGGGGATGGCCAGCTCCGCCCCGCCGGATGACGTCCCCGGCCACGCACACATCCACGGCGTCTACGTGGCACCGGCACACCGCGGCGAGCCAACTGCCCTGGCGACCCGGTTGATGGACGTCGGGATCAGGTGGGCACGGGACAACACCGACGCCGCATGGCTCACCCTCGGCGTACACGAGGACAACGAGCGAGCGCAGGCCTTCTATCGGCGACTCGGGTTCACCGAGACCGGCAAAGTCGTGCCCTACGCCCTCGACCCGCGAAAGAAGCTCTACATCATGGGCTACGAAAACTTCCGCAGGGCCGGGTAGGGGCGCTGTCAGGTGGGCGCCGAGAACGCGGAGGAATTCGGTCCGCCGGCGGCCGCCGGAACCCGGTCAGCGCGGAGCGAGGGCAAGCAGCAGGACCGTGGTCACCAGGCCGGCGCCAGCCGCCACGAGCATCGGGCGCGGGGTCAGCGCGGCGTGCCGGCGGTCCGCCAGCAGACGGGCCGGAGCCAGCCCGACCAGCGGGCCGAGCAGCGTCACCACCAGCGCCAGCACCGGCATGCCGACCGCGAGGTCGCCGCCGGAGCCGTGCCCCAGCGCCCGCGCGCCCAACCCCAGCGCGTACGCGACCACCGACCCGCCGATCCCGCAACAGACCAGCAGCGGGTTGACCGAGCCGGGCAGCTCACCCGGCTGGCGGGTCCGGTCCAGCAGCTCCCGCACCCCGCGCAGCAGCGGCACCGGGTCCCCGCTGGCGTCCCGGGCCGGCCCCGGCGGGTCGCCCAGCCGCCGCCCGCCCGCGCCCATCCGGGCGCGCAGCTGCCCCCACAGGTGGGTGGCCTCGGCGTCGACCCGCTCGACCTGCTCCCGCGCCTCGGCCACCTTCGTCTCGGCCCGCCGGACCTGCTCGGTGGCCTCGGCCACCGCCCGGTCGGCGGCGGCGCACTGCTGCGCGTACCAGGTGTGTGCCTCGGCGCGTTGGGCGGCCACCCGGGCGGTCAGCTCGGCGAGCCGACGGATCTGGGCGGCGTACGTCTCACTGGCGACCGGTTCGTTCATCCGAGCTCTTTCCAAGGAATCCTGCCGTTGGGGCAGGCAATTGAATTTATGCGTTGCTGGGCAGGGAGAGCTGCTTCATCAGCAAGGCGAGCGGGATCCCGCCCGGCAACCGGCACCGACGCGGCGGTCGGCGACGAAGCAGGAAACCTCACGGGCGACCGTGGGAATCTCGGTCCTTTAGGGCTAGGTGGATGTCAAAAGGGATGATCACCTGTCCGGTGCGGTGCACCGCCCGGTCGAAGTAGAGGCCGCGCCACGGGCGCGGGTACCAGTCCGGGCCCCCGGTGCCCGGATAGAGCGAGGAGCCCAACTCCGCGCCCTGCACATCGAGCGCCACCCACGCGCCGATCTGGTCGGTGCGCGCTGCCGGCCCGCCCAGGTCGGCCCGCATCCGGGCCACCCCGCGCCACCAGGCCAGCACGTGGGTACGCCGTTCCGGCCCGTCGTGCAGGATGCGCCGCAGCTGCTCCAGGCCGGTCCGCCCGCCGGCCTTCCCGGCGAGCTGACCGGCGGCCGCGTCGACCGCGTACAGCAGCAGGTAGTGCGGGTTGTTCCGGGTGCCCGGGGCGCCCAGCGAGTCGCCCACCTCGGCCATCAGCTCGGGCATGGTCTCCTCGTCGTACCAGGCGGCGTCGTCGGCCAGGTCCTCGTAGAGGGCGCGCGCGGCCGGATCGGCGTCCGGGTCGAGGCAGGCGATGGAGAACCGGGCGGTGCCGGGGCGGTGCTGCCGGGCGAGCGAGCGGGCGGCGGCGTCCAGCACCGCGCACGCCTCGTCGACCCGGGTGCCGAGCACGGCCAGGTTGCGGCCGGGGGCCCGGGGCAGCCGCAGCGCCGCCGAGCGGGCCTGCACGTCGATGATCTCCCCGAGCAGCGCCACCGGGCTGCGCGGTACCCCCTGCTCGGGGGCGGTCAACGCGCGGAAGTCCGGCGCGTCGGCCAGCTTCGGGATCGCGTCGCCGTCGAAGAGGCGAGCCGGGGCGGCGTCCTGCGGGCGCATCCGCCACAGCCGGTGCTGCAGCTCGCTCCACGCCTCCCAGTCGCTGGCGGACGGGATCCGGGCCACCTCGTTCCCCTCGACCAGCCCGGACTCCGCGTTGACCACGGCGTGGTGCCGGGGCAGCGACTGCGCCGCGTCGTTGCGTTCGGCCAGGATGCGCAGCGCCTTCGGCAGCGCGATGCGCAGGGTGAACTGGGCGACCAGGGCGGGCCGCCCCCACAGCGCCTCGATGCCGCGCACGTCCTGCGAGGCGAGCACCAGGTGGATGCCCTGCGAGCGGCCCCGCCGGGCCAGGTCCTCCAGCAGGTCGGCGGCCTCCCGGGCGACCACGTCCCGGCCGGCGAGCAGCGCCTGGAACTCGTCCACCACGGCGACGATGCGCGGCCAGTGCCCGGTCGGGTCCACCGCGCGCAGCTCGGCCAGCTTGGTGACCTCGTGCTTCTTGGCGGCCTCCGCCCGCCGCCGCAGCTCCTCGGCGAGGAAGCGCAGCAGCGCCAGTCCGAACTCCCGGTCGGTGTTGACGTTGATGCCGACCAGCCGCATGTGCGGCAGCCAGCTGGGGTCGCGCCGGCCCTGGGCGAACCGGGCGAAGGACACCCCCTCCTTGAAGTCCAGCAGGTAGAACTCCAGCTCGGCGGGGGAGTAGCGGGAGGCGAGCGCGCCGATCCACGCGAAGATCAGGTTCGTCTTGCCGGTGCCCGACGGGCCGCCGATCAGCGCGTGCGGCGGGTAGTCGCCGAGGGTGAGCAGCACCGGCCGCCCGTGTGGGCCCTCACCGACCGGGGCGGTGAGCCCGTGCGCGGAGTCCTCCCGCCAGTACTCGTCGGGCGGGGGGAGCAGGTCGGTGAAGGGCGCCGGCGGCGGGCCGGCGTTGACCCGGGACGCCGCCTCCCGACAGGTCTCGGTGACCAGCGTGGCCGGCGGCGGCGCGTCGAGGACCACCGGCAGACCGGCGATCCGGGCGTCGTCCGGCTCCACCACGATCCGGGTGACCGTCGGGTCGTCCGGCAGCTCGATGCCGCGCACCACCAGGTGCACGCCGCAGGCGGCGCCGGTGCGGACCACCCGGTCCAGCTGGCCGCGTTCGTGCCGGGACAGCTCGTCCCCGCCGAGCAGCACCGCCACCCGCCACGGCTCGGGCCGCCGTCCGGTGGCCGCGGCCAGCGCCCGCAGCGAGGCGTACTCGCCGGCCAGCACGGTCTCGTTGATCCGGCGGATCTGCTCCACCAGGTCGTCGAGCAGCCGGCCGAGCCCGCCGGGGCCGACGAAGGTGAGCAGCCCGGCGGTGCCGAGCGGCGCGAACCCGGCCAGCCCGCCGCCGAGGCGCTCCGGGTCGTACCCGAACAGCCGGACCGTGCCCGGGACGGCGCGGCCCACCGAGCGCAGCAGCAGCGCGGGCACCACCGCGGCGATGCCGTCGCGGTCGCTGCCGGCCAGGTGCACGTGGCCGGCGTCCAGCAGCGGCACCAGCGCGGGTACCGGATCGCCGCCCGGGATGCGTACCGCGCCGACCCGGACCGCGCCAGGGGCCTCGGCCCGGCCGGCGGGCGTGGGTCGCCACCGCTCCCAGCGCGCGGACGCCGCGCCCGGCGCCTCCCGCTCGGCCGCCGTGGCGGCCCGCCGGGTCAGCTCCGCGATCCGCGCGGCGTGCCGGGCGTCGATCTCGGCCAGCCGGCGATCGCGGGCGGCGCCCACCCGCTCCGGTACGACCGCCGCGGCGCGCCGGACCCGGACCAGCCGGTCCCGGCCGGCGGCCAGCTCGGCGTCCGCGCCGGCCAGCCCGTTGCGGGTCGCGCCGAGGGCCTCGGAGAGCATCCCCCGGACCCGCGACACCAGTTGGGCGCGGACGTCAGCCACGGGACGGCTCCCGCTCGTCGGTGTCCTTCGGCAGGTCGCGGCCGAGCCGATCCAGCAGCACCCCGGTGACCACCCCGGCGGTGACCGCCGGGTCGGCCGCGTGCGGCTGCTCCTCGTCGCCGGCACGGCGCGGCGGGGGCATCCGGCAGACCCGGGTCAGCAGGGCGTCCAGCACCGGCGGCGGCAGCCCGGGCAGCAGGTCCCGGACCCGCCCGTCCAGCTCCCGGCGCAGCCGGGACAGGTCGGTGGCGCGCGGCGGGTGGCCGAGCAGCTCGCCGGCCAGATCCCGCAGCAGCGGCGGGGCGATCGCGGCCAGCCCCAGCCCGACGTCGGCATGCGCGCCGCGCAGCTCGCGGTGCAGCCGGTCCCGGTCGCCGGAGCGGACCCCGGTGACCACCCGGCGCAGCAGTTCCCGGGAGTCGCCGACCCGCTCGTCCGGCTCGCCGGGCGCGCCCTCCCGGCCGCCGGTCAGCTCGGCCACCCGCACCGCCCACCAGCGCCGCATCGTCGGCTGCTCGCCCGGCTCTGCCGCGCCGCCCGGTCCCGCCGGCTGCGTCTCACCCCGGGGCGCGTCGTGCTTCGGCCGGCGCTGCTCGCCGGTCGGGGCCGGTGACCCGTCGGCGGCCAGCCCGATCGCCGCCAGGTACGCGGACAGCTGCTCCTGGGCGACCCGCAGCGCGTACCCGGCGGTCTCGGCGTGCTCGGTCGCGGCGGACAGCTCCGGCACCCCCATCGGGTTGGCCGACTCCTGGCGGACCCAACGCAGCCGCTCGGTGGCCTGGCCGAACTTCTCCAGGGCGGCGGCGAGCTGGACGAGCGGCAGTTCCTCGGCGGTGGCGCGGACCTGCGCGCCGATGTCCTCGACGATGGACACGACGGGCCCTAGAGGGTGGCGACGTAGAGCTGCGCCTGCTCGACCGCGACCAGGGTGGCGGCCAGGCATTCCTCCAGCTCCTGGCCGGCCTGGGTCAGCGACGCCTGGGCCGCCTCGACGGTCTCGTGGCCGCTGCCCTCCAACGCGCCGGCCAGGGTCTGCTGCGCCTCGGCCAGCTTCTCGCCGGCCGCCTGCACGGCTGTCTGCCCGTCACCTATCTGCTGGAGGGCGACATCTATGGCTGCCTTCAGCTCGGCGACGCTCGCCACGGGGGACCTCCTGGGGGCGGGGGAGATCTCCATTACAACGCATCGCGACGGGTGGGAGAACATCCGCCCTCGTGACGTTCCTGCCCGGCTGTCCGATTGGGCCGTTGACGTGGGCGAAGACCCTCCGGGAGGGGCCGGGCCGGTCCCGCCGGAGCACCGCCCGATCCGGTCCACGGGACGGGCTCGCGTCCCGTACCCCGGTCACCGGCCCAGCCAGCGCGGACCGTGCACCTCGGCGCCCAGCGCGCCCACCCGGGCCCGCAGCTCCCGGTCGGCGGTGACCACCACCCGGCGGCGGTCCGGCGCCGCCGCAACCAGGTCGACGACGGTGTCGTCGCCGGAGCCCGGCGCGGCCACCACGTCGACGCCCGGCACCGCCGGGACGTCCCGCGCCGCGCCCTCCACCACGAGCACCACCTCCACCGGCTGCGGCAGCTCCGGTGGTACGCCCGTCTCGGCCACCGGGACCAGCGCGTCGCGCAGCCGGGCGGCGGCCCCGGCCCGGTCCCGCCACCAGCCGTCCGGCCGCGAGCCCACCACGTTCGCGCCGTCGACGATCAGCAGCGGCCGGGGCTCCATCCCCCCAGCCTGCCACCGAGCCGGCCCGCCACCCACGCTTCACCCGCCCGTGTTTGTCGCGCCGACCGCCGGGTAGCCACCGCCGACCGTGCCGCGCCATGTCGCGCCCCGGCGGCCGTGCCGACCGACTGCGGAGGACAGAGATGATGGGACCCGGTGACTTCGGCAACGACCCGTGGGACGAGTTCCTGGCCCGGTACTTCGGCCGGGGTGAGGGGGGACGCCGGCCGGCGCACCGGGTCGACATCACCCGGTTGATGACCGCTGACGCGCGGGAGATGCTCGCCGACGCGGCCCGCCGCGCGGCCCAGAAGCACAGCAACGACCTGGACACCGACCACCTGCTCTGGGCGGCGTTGCAACGCGAGCCGCTGCGCGACCTGGTCCGCCGCGCCGGCGCCGACCCGGACGCCCTGGTCAACGCCCTCGGCGGGCGCGGTGAGGGGGCGCCGCGCGGCGAGGTGCCGCCGAACCTGTCCCTCACCCCGGCGGCCAAGCGGGCGCTGCTCGACGCGCACCAGCTGTCCCGGGCGATGGGGGCCAACTACATCGGGCCCGAGCACATCCTGATGGCCCTGCCGCTCAACCCGGAGTCGCCGGCCGGCCGGATGCTCGCCGCCGGGCGGATCCAGCCCGAGTCGTTGCAGGCCGCCAGCGCGGAGCGCGGCCCGATGGCCGGCCCCAAACCGGACCGCGGCACTCCCACCCTGGACCAGTACGGCCAGGACCTCACCGACCTGGCCCGGATGGACCAGATCGACCCGGTGATCGGCCGGGCCGACGAGATCGAGCAGGCCGTGGAGATCCTGTCCCGGCGGACCAAGAACAACCCGGTGCTGATCGGTGAGGCCGGCGTCGGCAAGACCGCCATCGTGGAGGGGCTCGCCGAGCGGATCTGCGACGGCGACGTGCCGCAGACCCTGATCGGCAAGCGGGTCATCCAGCTCGACCTGGCCGGACTGGTCGCCGGCACCCGCTATCGGGGCGACTTCGAGGAACGCTTGAAGAAGGTGATCGACGAGATCCGGTCGCACAAGGACGAGCTGATCATCTTCCTGGACGAGATCCACACCCTGGTCGGCGCGGGCGGCGCCGGCAGCGAGGGCGGCATGGACGCGTCGAACATGCTCAAACCGGCGCTGGCCCGCGGCGAGCTGCGAGTGATCGGCGCGACCACGCTGGACGAGTACCGGCGCAGCATCGAGAAGGACGCCGCGCTGGCCCGCCGATTCCAGCCGGTGCTGGTCCCCGAGCCGACCGTCGAGGACACCATCGCCATCCTGCGCGGCCTGCGCGACCGGTACGAGGCGCACCACCAGGTCCGCTTCACCGACGAGGCCCTCGTCGCCGCCGCCGAGCTCTCCGACCGGTACGTCACCGACCGGTACCTGCCGGACAAGGCGATCGACCTGATCGACCAGGCCGGCGCCCGGGTCCGATTGCGCACCCGCACCCCGGCCGCCGACGTGCGGGAGCTGGAGCAGCAGCTCGACGAGGTACGCCGGGACAAGGACCAGGCCGTCGCCGACGAGCAGTACGAGCGTGCCTCCTCGCTGCGCGACCGGGTGACCGAGCTGGAGGACCAGATCCGGCGGGCCCGGGGCGAAGGCGAGAACCCCGAGGTGCCCACGGTCGGGCCGACGGACATCGCCGAGGTGGTCTCCCGGGCCACCGGGATCCCGGTCACCCAGCTCACCGAGGAGGAACGCGACCGGCTGCTGCGCCTGGAGGGGTACCTGCACGAGAAGGTGGTCGGCCAGGACGAGGCGGTCACCGCCGTCGCCGAGGCGGTGCGCCGGTCGCGTGCCGGGCTGGCCGACCCGAACCGGCCGATGGGCAGCTTCCTCTTCCTCGGCCCCACCGGCGTCGGCAAGACCGAGCTGGCCCGGGCCCTCGCCGAGGCGCTGTTCGGCGAGGCGGACCGGATGGTCCGGGTGGACATGAGCGAGTTCCAGGAGCGGCACACGGTCAGCCGGCTGGTCGGCGCCCCGCCCGGGTACGTCGGCTACGAGGAGGCCGGCCAGCTCACCGAGGCGGTCCGCCGCCGCCCGTACGCGGTGGTGCTGCTCGACGAGATCGAGAAGGCGCACCCGGACGTGTTCAACATCCTGCTCCAGGTGCTCGACGACGGCCGGCTCACCGACAGCCAGGGGCGAACGGTGAACTTCAAGAACACCGTACTGATCATGACGAGCAACCTGGGCTCGGAGCTGATCACCGGCACCCGACGCACGGTCGGCTTCGCCGCCGCCGGCGAGCCCGGCGAGCAGGAGTCCACCGAGCTGCGGGAGCGGCTGATGCGGCGGCTCCAGGAGAACTTCCGGCCGGAGTTCCTCAACCGGATCGACGAGATCATCATCTTCCAGCGCCTGGAAGCCGAGCAGCTGCGGCAGATCACCGACCTGCTGCTGGAGGAGACTCGCCGCCGGCTGCACGCCCAGGACATCCAGGTCGACTTCACCACCGCCGGCGTGGACTGGCTCGCCGAGCACGGCTACCAGCCCGAGTTCGGCGCCCGGCCGTTGCGCAGGGTCATCCAGCGGGAGGTCGACAACCGGCTGTCCCGGATGCTGCTGGAGAACGAGATTTCGCCGGGCCAGAAGGTCATCGTCGACGCGCGGGAGGGCCAGCTCGCCTTCGACGTGACCGCCGGCGAGCGCGGCTACACGGCCGCGACGACGTCCCACCCGCGGTGAGCGGGGACGTGCCATCCCCGATGGGCAAGGGCGTCCCATCCGCGAAGGATCGGAGGGCGGACATGACTGAACCCGAGGAGACCCGGGAGGACAGCGAGCGCAGCGAACCGATCGTGGCGCCCCCGACGGCCAACCCGTCCCGGGTGAAGGTGCCGCCGGAAGGGCTGAAGCAGCAGACCGAGAAGGGCGAGGGCGACCCGACGCCGTCCGGGTCGTCGCCGGGAGAGGAGGCGTGATGGTACGCGGAGGGCGCGTGGATCCTGACGTCGACGAGATCTGGGACGACTTCCACGCCCTGGTGAACGTCCCCTCCGAGCAGCTGCGCCAGTGGCTGCTGACCCGCGGCTCGGGGGAGGGCGGGGTGTTCGGCCCCGACCCGGACATGGGCCTGCCCGAGCCGGGGCGGCACATCCTGCGGGTCCTGACCAAGCGCAAGGTGGATCTGACCGGTGAGGACATCCAGGTGATGCGGGAGGCGATCGACCGCATCGAGTCGCTCATCGACGAACGGCCGAGCCAGGGCAACGTCGACAACGAGTGGCGGCACTCCCTGCTGGACCTCGGCCACGACGTCCTCGTCGAGCGCTGACTGGACACGGCGACGGCACCCGGGTCACCGCCCGGGTGCCGTCCGCGTGCGCTACTCGGATTCCAAGCTCGGCAGCTCCAGCCCGGCGGCGTCCGCCGCGGCCTGCCGGTCGGCGCGGGTCTGCTCCTCCCGGCTGAGCAGGTTGGCGTACTCGGTGATGTCCGTCGCGTCGGGCACCTCCGGCAGCCGGCGCAGGAAGGTCTCGACGTCCTGTGCGGCGGCGGTGTGCGCGGCGGCCGCCTGGCGCAGCAGCTCCCGCTGGTCGGCGGCGGGGTACAGATCAGTCATATGGCGGTGATACCCGCGCTCAGGCGGTTCGCACCCCGCCGGCCCCCGCCGGCTGCGCGCCGAAGTCCGGGTGGCGCAGCAGCCAGGCCAGGTAGTCGGGGTGGTTCGCCAGCGCGTCGGTGTACGCGGCCACCGCCGTCTCCACCACCGTCTCGGCCACCCGGGCGGCCGGGGCGTCCGGGTGCCAGCCCAACAGCAGCCGCCAGCGCAGCGGCGCCCCGGCCAGCCGGCGGGTGACCAGGCCGGCCACCGGCCGGAACGTCGCCCGGCACAGCGCCACCGCCTCGCCGGCGTCGACCAGGTCCAGACAGCCGCGCACGTCCGCCTCGTACATCTTGCGGGGGGTGAAGCCGGCGCGGGCGCAGGCGGCGGCGAAGCAGTCGCCGAAGCAGCCGTCACCCGGCGCTGCCACCCACTGCTCGCGCCGCAGGTCCACCAGGCGGATCTCGTCCCGGTCGGCCATCGGGTGGGTCTGCTTCAGCAGCACGAAGACCGGGTCGACGGCGACCTCCCGCCAGCTCAGTCCGAACTCCGCCGACGGGGCGGCGTCCCCGCAGACCCCGGTGAGCGCGAAGTCCAGCCGGCCCCCGGCAACCAGCTGGGCCAGCTCGTCTCCCGACCAGGACGCGTACGTGCTGATCTGCACGTCGGGCCGCTCGGCGGCGAGCCGGTGCACCAGCCGGCCCAGGATCGGGCTGTTCACCCCGCCGAACCGGTAGCGGCTCAGCGGGTCACCCGCCCCGGCCAGCCGGGCCGCCTCGTCCTGCAGGCCCTTCATCGCCGGCAGCAGCACCCGGGCCCGGTCCAGCACCAGCTCGCCCAGCGCGGTGGGCCGGGCGCCGCGGCGGTCCCGCTCGAAGAGCGGACCACCGAGGGTGCGTTCGATGCGTTGGAGCTGTGCGGTCAGCGCCGGCTGGGCCAGCCCGAGCGTCGAGGCGGCCTTGGTCACGCTCCCCGTCTCGGCGATCGCGCAGACCGCCCGTAGGTGTCGCAGCTCCAGATTCATAGGGTGACGGTAGGACCACGAACGGGTATGCGGAAGGGTCGTTCCGCCATCGGCGCACGCCGATCCGCCATCGCCTCCGTCGGGAGCCCCCCGGCTCACTGCCCGCGCGGCCGCTCCAGGTCCGACAGCTGGGTACGCCGGCCGGTCACCACGTCCCGGACCTTGTCCAGCACGCCCACCACCGGCTCGACGATCTTGTTCCAGGGCGGGGTGGCCGGGGTGCCCGGGTGCGGCCGGGTCGGCGCGGCCTCCTCGGCGATCTCCCACCGGTTGCCCAGCCGGATCAGCTCGGCGTCGGTGGCCACCTCGCGCAGCGGGGCGACCAGCGCGGCGACCCGGCTCACGTGCCGGCGGACCCGCTCGTCCACCTCGGCCAGCGCCGGGTCGTCCGGCCCGGACAGTCCCTTCAGGGCGGTCAGCAGCGCCGCGTCCGCCTCGATCTCCCGGTCCACCAGCTCGGCGCTCTCCGCCACCGCGGCCCGGGCGGACGGGTAGAGGTACTGCTCCTCGGCGGAGAGGTGCCGGGACACCATGGCCGTGAGCACGTCGAGCACCTCCCGCCGCCGCTGCGCGGTCAGCTGCGCGTCGGTGACCTGCTCGGCCAGGCCGAGCAGGGCCCGGTGCTCCCGGTCCACGATGTCGGCCAGGCTCCGGCCGCCCGGCCGGTACGCGTCGTCGGCGGCGGGCGGCAGCGGCGGCAGGGGGACGGCCATGGTGCCCTCCTCGGCGGATGGCCGGCGGGGGACCGGCGGCCCGGTGGGGTGCGGGGACGCCAGCGGCGGTACCCGCACGCGCGATCCGCGAAACCGCACGCGGGCGGGGGCGCGCCGGCCGTCGGGGCCGGCTGGTATGAAGATGCGATGACGAGCGACGCCGCTTCCGCCCGACCGGACCCCACCGACGAGGTCGTGGACCTCTGCCGCGACCTGCTGCGCATCGACACCACCAACACCGGGGACAACGACACCAGCGTCGGGGAACGCCGCGCGGCGGAGTACGTCGCGGAGAAGCTCGCCGAGGTCGGCATCGACGCGCAGATCCACGAGTCCGCGCCCGGGCGGGCCAACCTGGTCGCCCGGATCCCGGGCACCGATCCGGGGCGGGACGCCCTGTTGGTCCACGGCCACCTCGACGTGGTCCCCGCCGATCCCGACGAGTGGTCGGTGCACCCGTTCTCCGGCGAGATCCGCGACGGCTACCTGTGGGGCCGCGGCGCGATCGACATGAAGGACTTCGACGCCATGGTGCTCGCGGTGGTCCGCGGCTGGCAGCGGTCCGGGGTGCGACCGAAGCGGGACGTGGTGCTCGCCTTCACCGCCGACGAGGAGGCCGGCAGCGACTACGGCGCGCACTTCCTCGCCCGGCGGCACCGCGACCTCTTCGACGGCTGCACCGAGGCGATCGGCGAGGTCGGCGGCTTCTCCTACTCCATCGACGCGCAGCGGCGGCTCTACCTCATCGAGACCGCCGAGAAGGGCATCGACTGGCTGCGCCTGCACGCGAAGGGTCGCCCGGGGCACGGGTCGTTCATCCACGACGACAACGCCGTCACCGCCCTCGCCGAGGCGGTCGCCCGGATCGGCCGGCACCGCTTCCCGATCACCGTCACCGACACCGTGCGGGCCTTCCTCAAGGAGGTCTCCGACGTCCTCGGCATCGAGATCGACCCGGAGGACCCGGAGACCGCGATCGCCAAGCTCGGCCCGATCGCCAACATCGTCGGGGCGACGATCCGCAGCACCGCCAACCCGACCCGGCTCGCCGCCGGCTACAAGGACAACGTCATCCCGGGGCGGGCCACCGCCACCATCGACTGCCGCAGCCTGCCCGGCCAGTCCGAGCTGCTGGAGGAGCAGCTGCGCGAGCTGGTCGGCCCGGACATCGCCATCGAGTACATCCAGCGCCAGCCAGCCCTGGAGACCACCTTCGACGGTGACCTGGTCGACGCGATGTCCGCCGCACTGCGCGCCGAGGACCCGGGTGCCCGCCCGGTGCCGTACATGCTCTCCGGCGGCACCGATGCCAAGGCGTTCTCGCTGCTCGGCATCCGCTGCTTCGGCTTCGCCCCGCTGCGGTTGCCCGCCGACCTCAATTTCTCCGGCCTGTTCCATGGCATCGACGAGCGCGTGCCGGTGGACGGACTACAGTTCGGCGTGCGGGTTCTCGACCGGTTTCTCCGCAACTGCTAACCGTGCCCGTCGCGTCACCGTCGGCGCGGAACCTCCCCCATCTGCGAAGGGACTGCCACACATGACCGACCAGCACGGTGAGCTGGATGCCGCCCTGGAGCGGGTGATCGACGCGGCCCGGGCCCACCTGGCCGCCGTCCGCGCCGCCCAGGGCCGGATCGACGACGACAACGTCTGGCAGGCGTACGTCGCGTTGAACAACGCCTCCTTCGCGTACGACGAGCAGCTGCTCGACGCGTACGGCGAGGTGACCCCGTGGGACGTGGAGTCGATCGACCCGGACGAGGCCGACGAGCGCTTCGGCGCCGTGGAGGGCGTGGAGGCCACCGACCCGCACCCGCGGGTCATCTCGGTGCGGCAGCGCCGGGACTACCGGGTGCCGAGCGTGTCCGCCCTGATCCGGGCGGCCGAGGCGGCCCGCCGCGAGGGCACCCCGGAGGAGGACGAACCGGCCCCGGTCGAGGGGGTCGGCGAGGCGGTGCTGGAGCTGCTGCAGAGTGGCGACGGCTCGCTCAGCGCGCTGGACGTGCCCGAGCTGGAGCCGCTCGACGGGGTGGTCATGGTCAGCGAGGTCGGCACCCCGGTCGACCTGGAGTCGTTCGACGACGACGACCCGGTCGGCCCGTTCCAGCCGGCCGCCGACGACCGGCTGGTGGGCCGGCTCGACGAGCACCCGTTCCTCGAGCTCGACGAGGAGCACGACCACGACCACGCCCACTAGGCCGTGACGACCCCGGGGCCTGACCGTGCGGTGCGGGCCCCGGGCACCCGGCGCGTCCCGGGTACGGCTCGCGCCGCCCTCAGTACGACAGGCCCGGCTGCGGCTGGTTGACCCGGCGACGGCGCAGCATCACCTGCCGCGTCCCGTCCCGGTACAGCCGCACCCGGGCCAATTCCCATCCGGAGAACTCCGCCTGGATGGCCAGCTGCGCCGCGGCGGTCAACCGATCGACATTCGCGGGCAACCGCAGCGGCGCGTATTCGTAGTCCATGACCCCTATGCTGCCCAGCCCGGTGGCCCAATGCCAGCCCCTGGCGGTGACCCACGTCGCGCGTCGCGCCGGCGGCGGTCTCAGCCGTCCCGTTCCGGGTAGCCGACCGGCACCGCCGAGACGTCGTCCAGCGCCGTGACGATCTCCTCCGGCAGGGTCATCCGCTCCACCTGCAGCGCGCCGAGGAGCTGCCCGACGGTCCGGGCGCCAAGGATGGGGGCGGTCACCCCGGGCCGGTCCCGGATCCACGCCAGCGCCACCTCCAGCGGTGACACGCCCAGGCCGCCGGCGGCGGTGGCGACCGCCTCGACGATGCTGGAGCAGCGCGGCTCCAGGTAGGTGGCGACGAAGCGCTCGAAGTGCGGCGACGCGGCCCGGGAGTCGGCCGGCCGGCCGTGCCGGTACTTGCCGGTGAGCACCCCGCGGCCCAGCGGCGACCAGGGCAGCACCCCCAGCCCCATCGCCTCGCAGGCGGGCAGCACCTCGCGCTCCACGCCCCGCTCCAGCAGCGAGTACTCCACCTGGGCGGCGACCACCGGGGCGCGCCCGGGCCAGGCGGCCTGCCAGGCGGCGGCCCGGGCGGTCTGCCAGCCGGAGAAGTTCGACACCCCCACGTACCGGGCCTTCCCGCTGGACACCGCGTGGTCCAGGGCGGCGAGGGTCTCCTCGAGCGGGGTGTCCGGGTCGTACCCGTGCACCTGCCAGAGGTCGACGTGGTCGGTGCCGAGCCGGCGCAGCGTCGCCTCCAGGGTGCGCAGCAGGTGCCCGCGAGAGCCGTCCCGGCGGCGGCCGCTGCCCGGCCGCAGCCCCGCCTTGGTGGCGATGAGCAGGTCGTCCCGGGAGACCAGGCTGCCCAGCAGCGAGCCGATCACCGACTCTGCGTCGCCGTCGGCGTACACGTCGGCGGTGTCGATGAGGTTGCCACCCGCGTCGAGGTAGCTCTTCAGTTGGGCGGCCGCGTCGTCGGCATCGGTGTCCCGTCCCCAGGTCATGGTGCCGAGCGCGAGCCGCGAAACCGCCAGCCCGCTTCGGCCGAGCGGTCGCTGTTGCATGGGTGAACCTTATTTCGAACCCGGCGTCACGGATATCCTCGCCCGGAGTCAAGTTCCTGCTCGACCTTCCGGCCCGGTTTGACGTGTTCGGGGGGTGAGCCGGTGATCGGTTGCTCCACCCGCATTGCGTAACCTGATTCGACCTGTGGTGCGGATGGTGGGAGGACCAGTGCGACTCGGGCTCAGCCTCGGATACCAGACGGCGTGGAGCACGCCCGCCGATCACCTGGCACTGGCCCAGGAGGCGGACCGGCTCGGCTACTCGGTGGTGTGGGCGGCGGAGGCCTACGGCTCCGACTCGCCGAGCATGCTGGCCTGGATGGCCGGCCAGACCGAGCGGATCGACGTGGGCGCCGCGGTGATGCAGATCCCCGCCCGGACCCCGGCGATGACCGCGATGACGGCGGCAACCATCGACGCGCTGTCCGGCGGCCGGTTCCGGCTCGGCCTGGGGGTCTCCGGCCCGCAGGTCTCCGAGGGCTGGCACGGCGTCCGCTTCGCCAAGCCCCTGGCCCGGACCCGGGAGTACGTCGACATCGTGAAGCTCGCGGTCGCCCGCAAGGAGGTCGCGTACGACGGCGAGCACTACACGCTGCCGCTGCCGGACGGCCCGGGCAAGGCGCTCCGGCTGGGCTTCCACCCACCGCGCGACCACATCCCGATCTACCTGGCCGCCGTCGGCCCGAAGAACCTCGAACTGGCCGGGGAGATCGCCGACGGCTGGCTCGCCGTCTTCTACGCCCCCGAGTTCGCCGAGGAGCAGCTCGCCTCCGTCCGGGCCGGGCGGGCCAAGGCCGGCAAGGAGCTGGCCGGCTTCGACGTCGTCCCGTCCGTGCCGGTGGTGGTCGGCGACGACATCGCCACCTGCGCCGAGCTGGTCCGCTGGTACGCCGCCCTCTACGTCGGCGGGATGGGCAGCCGGCAGCAGAACTTCTACAACCAGCTCGCCACCCGGATGGGCTACGGCGACGCCGCCCGCGAGGTGCAGGACCTCTATCTCGCCAAGCGGCAGCGGGACGCCGCCGCGGCGGTGCCGATGGAGTTCATCGACCGCACCTCGCTGCTCGGCCCGAAGGAGCGCATCGCCGACCGGATGCGGGACTACGCCGCCGCCGGCGTGACCACCCTCTCGGTGACCCTGTTCGCGGCCGACCGGGAGAGCGGCGTGCAGACGCTGCGTACCGTCGCCGAGGCCCTCGAACTGTCCGGAGTTGGCGAGTGACCTGGGTCGAAGCCATCGTCCTGGGCATCGTCCAGGGGCTCACGGAATTCCTGCCGATCTCCTCCTCCGGCCACCTGCGGATCACCTCGGCGATCTTCTTCGGCCGCGACGCGGGCGCCTCGTTCACCGCGGTGACCCAGCTGGGCACCGAGGCGGCGGTGCTGATCTACTTCTTCAAGGACATCTGGCGGATCATCCGCACCTGGTTCCTCGGCCTGGTGGACCGCTCGGTCCGGTCCAGCCTCGACTACCGGATGGGCTGGTACGTCATCGTCGGCACCATCCCGATCGGCGTCTTCGGGCTGCTGTTCAAGGACCAGATCCAGACGGTGGCCCGGAACCTCTACCTGATCTCCTTCACGTTGATCTTCTTCGCCTTCGTGCTGGCCTTCGCCGAGTACTGGGGCCGGCAGACCCGCACGCTGGAGAACTTCCGGATGCGCGATGGTGTCGTCATGGGCTTCGCCCAGGCCATGGCGCTGATCCCCGGCGTGTCCCGGTCCGGCGGCACGCTCACCTTCGGCCTGCTGCTGAACCTGACCCGCGAGACGGCGGCGCGGTACTCGTTCCTGCTGGCCATCCCGGCGGTGGTGCTCTCCGGCGTGTTCAGCCTCGGCGACGTCTTCGAGCCGGCCGCGCCGGGCACCGCCGCACCCAGCGTGGCCCAGATGATCGTCGCGACGCTGATCGCCTTCGTCATCGGCTACGCGGCCATCGCCTGGCTGCTGCGCTACGTCGCCCACCACACGCTGTACGTCTTCGTGCTGTACCGGGTGGCGCTCGGGTCCCTGGTCCTGTGCCTGCTCCTCACCGGGACGATCAGCGCTACCTGATTCTCGTGGTTGTTTTTGGTCCGCAAAAGGCCGCTGGCCGGCACCCCTGTCTCGGGGTGCCGGCCAGCGGCTTGTGTCCTTGTGTGTGGGTCAGTTGTTCCAGTGTTGGGCGACGAGGTCGGCGGCCTGCTGTTCCCACTGGGCGTAGGCGTCCGGGTAGGCCGACACCTGCACGGTCTGGGCGGCCTGGGTCAGCGGCATGTCCTGCCAGCCGTCGACCTGCTTCAACCCCTTCTCGAAGGCGAGGGTCGAGTACTCGGGGTTGGTGATCTGCTCCGGAGTACCCCAACCACTGGAGGGGCGCTGCTGGAACAGGCCCAGCGAGTCGTGGTCGTTGGCGTCGCCGAGGTGGCCCAGGTTCTCCAGCTTCGACTCCTGCAGGCTGGTGGCGATCGAGATGACCGCGGCCCGCTCCGGCAGACCGGCCTTCTTCGTGGCGGCGATGATCGCCTTCGCGTTGGCGACCTGCTCGTCGTTCAGAGCGATGTTCGACTGGGTGCCCTGCACACCGTGCGGGATCAGCTTGGCCTTGTCCACGCCCGGCTTGTCGGCCTGCACCGCCACCGTGGCCGGCTTGCCCTCGACAGGACGGGTGTCGGCGTGAGCGGCGATCGGACCGGCGAACACACCACCGGCAAACGCCAGACCAGCAACACCAAGCACGCTCTTACGCAGCATCGAGTTCACGGGAAGCTCCATTCGGGGGTCGGCGTCCACACCGATAGGGGGTCGGCAACAGACGCAAGCACCACGTCAGGCGCTCAAAGGGGGGAAGTCTGGGGGGTCCGGCGTGCGGGGCGGGGGCCTCTTCGCGGCGCCGGGACCATGTGTAACGACCGGCGACCCACCATCATTCCGGGGCCTGCGCACCCCGCCAGGCGGGGTGCTCTTCCTCGGCCGTACACCGGGATTCAACGACCCCCACCCGCCCGCCATTCCGGCCCGGCGATGCCGCCGGTCACACTCCGAAACCGGACAACCGACCACACACGGCACCGGCCGCGACGGACGTGCCGGCCCAAGATTCCGACAACTTCCCCGAAACTGTCGCCTCCGCGCCCGGAGGCAGCAGTTTCCCTGACGTTGTGCAGGCATCGAACCGGACAGTCGCGCGTACACCGGATGCGGACGACGCAGGCCGCACGGCCCGGGCAGCGCGCACGACGCGGTGTGGCCCGCCCAACCGCAACCATCGAACCCGCAACCCAGAACGAGAGCGCGACTAACCCAACCGGGACTGCACCTTGTCAGCACAAGCCGAAAGCGCCGACCGCGCGTCCATGCCCAGGCTCTCGATCGCCACGAGCGCCGTGAACACCACGTCCGCCAGCTCTGCCGCGACGTCCTCGCGGGTGTGCGTCACCCCTTTGCGCGGGTTCTGTCCGAGCACCCCGATCCAGGCGGCGGCCGCCTCCCCCGCCTCCTCGGTGAGTTTGAGGATGCGGCACGTCAGCTCGGTGTCCCCGGTGCCGTTGGCGGCGTCCAGCCAGCGCCGGGAGGCCCGGGCCGCGTCCCAGATCAACTCGTCCATCTGACCAGTGAACCGGACCACGGTGACGATCCGTACGCGGGGGCGGTCGGCGGGATGCCGACCCGGTGGGCCGACAGGACCGCCGCCGGGACCGGGAGGGGGCGTGCGGTGATGCCGGAGACCGTCGGGCCAACAGTTGGCCTGGCAGCGGGAGACGATGCGGGACATCCACGCCCGCTGCTGGGCTACCGCCGAGGAGTACGGCCTGCCGGGCGACTACGTGGCCGGGGCGAGCATCAACGGCTTTCGCCGGGTGGCGGAGGCGATGCTCGCGCACGGTCTGGTCTGAGCGGCCACAGTGGGCGGACCGGGTGCGGCTGACTGACCATTCGGTCAGGGGTGATTGACAGCGGTCGAGGCCAGGCCTAGTTTCGGTGCGCTACCGGCCGGTAGGCATCCGTCCCACCTGGTCGCCCCTGCCGGGGCGGCACCCGTCCCCGCGGGAGCAACGATGCTGACCTCACCCACCCGCCTGGCCCGCCGGCTGCTCGCCGCCGGTGCCGCCCTCACCCTCACGGTTGGTCTCGCCGGCGCCGCACCGGCCGTCGCCGCCGACCGCGACGACGACGGCAGCCAGCCACTGCCCGGCTACACCATCAGCAACCCGCCGCTCGCACCCCTGGTCGTCGACGGCGCCGCCACCACCGTCCGCCAGGGCGTGCACGAGCACGCCGGCTTCATCATCGAGACCCCCGCCCGGTGGAACGGCGAACTCGTCATGTGGGCGCACGGTTACCGCGGCCAGGGCGGCGTGCTCTCCCCCGAGCCGCCCGGGTACGACCTGCGCCAGCGGATGCTCGCGCAGGGGTACGCCTGGGCGTCGTCCTCGTACGACCGCAACGGCTACGACATCCGCTCCGGGGTGCTGGGCACCCGTGAGCTGGCCGACTTCTTCGCCGACACGGTGCAGCGGCCGAAGCGGGTGTACCTCGCCGGGGTGTCGATGGGCGGGCACATCATCGGCCGCTCGCTGGAGCAGTACCCGAGCTACTACGACGGGGCGCTGCCCCTGTGCGGGGCGCTCGGCGACGACGCGCTGTTCGACTTCTTCCTCGACTACAACCTGGTCGCGCAGTCCCTCGCGGAGGTGCGCGCCTACCCGACGCCGGCCGACTACCTCACCAACGCGGTGCCCCGGATCCAGGTCGCGCTCGGGCTCGCCGGGCTGAAACCGGGCGGCCCGGACACCACCAACGACCTGGGCAAGCAACTGCGGGCCATCACCGTCAACCGCTCCGGCGGGGAACGCCCGGGCGCGGACGCCGCCTTCGCGGTCTGGAAGGACTTCCTCTTCGGCATCGCCACCACCAACGGCGGCGACTCCCCCGCCCGGCGACCCGGCCAACTCGCCACCAACCTGCTAACCCGGTACTCGCCGGACAGCCCGGTGGACGTCAACGCCACGGTGCAGCGGGTCGCCCCGGAGAACCCGTGGCAGCGGATGTCGCCGACGCTGACCGAGGTGCCGCGGATCAGCGGCCGCCCCACCGCGCCGGTGCTCAGCCTGCACGACCTCGGTGACCTGTTCGTGCCGTTCAGCATGGAGCAGGCGTACGCCCGGGACGCGGCCTCGCACGGCCGCAGCCGCCTCGTGGTCCAGCGGGCCGTCCGGGCCGCGCAGCACTGCGAGTTCAGCCCGGCCGAGGCCGGCGCCGCCTGGGACGACCTGGTCTCCTGGGTACGCACGGGACAGCGGCCGGTGGGCGACGCGGTCACCGATCCGGAGGCGGTGGCGGCGCCGGACTTCGGCTGCCGGTTCAGCGATCGAGCGGCTTGGGCTGCGGGTTCCGGGACCCGGCGGTTGTACGCGCTCTGCCCCTGACGGACGGGTCGGGACCGTGCCTCCGTCATGGTCCCGACCGCGGCCCAGCGGCGGGCCATCAGGACAGGGCGTGCAGCCCCGCCTCGAAGGCGCCGCGCATGCCGACGTACCCGTTGATCCGCCTTTCGATCTCGGCGTAGTGCGTCCGCCGCGCGGCCGGCACCGCCGGATCCTTGGCTGCGCTGACCAGGTCGACCACTCGAGCCGCCGGCTGGTACTCCATCCAGGTCGGCAGTACGGTCACGTCGGTGACCTCCCAGCGTCCTGAAGCGGCACGGGTGAAGGTGAACTCGGGCACCACGGCGTCCTGCGTGTTCTCCGGGGCGCCGTCGTCGAACCGGGTGGTCAGGTTGCCCATCCCGTAGGCGACCCACTTCCTGCCGATCTTCTCGAACGGCTGTACCACATGGACGTGGTGGCCGATGATCAGGTCGATGTCGGGCGACGCGAGCAGCTCCCGGGCCACGTCCAGCTGGTCGTCGTTCGGCGCGTTCTGGTATTCGGTCCCCCAGTGCATGGAAAGGATGACGATCTCCGCGCCCGCTGCTCGCGCCCGGTGCGCCGCCGCCAGGATGGCGTCCCGGTCAATGAGGTTCGCCGCCCACGGCCGCCCGGGAGGAAGCGGGATGGTGTTGAAGCTCAGCGCGTACGACAGCTGCGCGACCTTTACGCCTGCCACGTCGATGATGGTCGGGCGGGCCGCCTCCGCCGCGCTGCGGGCCGTGCCGGCGTGACGCAGCCCGACCCGGTCGAGGTTGTCAAGCGTCCGGGTGACGCCCTCCATGCCCGTGTCCAGCGAGTGGTTGGATGCCGTGGAGCAGGTGTCGAATCCGGCCCAGGCAGCGGCGTCGGCCAACTCCGGGGGCACGCTGAAGGTGGGCCATCCGGTGAACGGACCGCGCGGGTCCGCAAGGGGTGTCTCCATGTGGCAGATGGCGAGGTCCGCGGCGCTCACCCGGGGACGGATCGCGGCGAGCACCTGGGTGAAGTCGTGGCCGCTGCGGCCCGCCGCCTGCGCGTCGGCGGCGGCCTGCTCGGTGAGCGGCGGATGCACCAGCAGATCCCCGGCGGCCACGACGGTGAGCTGGTGCTTCGGACCGGAAGCCGGGGGCGTGACGCGCGGAGCGGTGGAGGGAACGGGGGCTAGCCGTACGGGTTCGGTACAGGCCCCCGTCAGCAGTACCAGGATCACCGCGATGCCGAGCTTCACCCTCATCTCAGGAATCCTTATCAGCGGCCGAGCCACCGGAGGGGCAAATACAAAAGGACCCCTCCCACGGGGGAGGGGTCCTTTCGGTGGGTCAGTTGTTCCAGTGCTGGGCGACGAGGTCGGCGGCCTGCTGTTCCCACTGGGCGTAGGCGTCCGGGTAGGCCGACACCTGCACGGTCTG